>JAGHIZ010000012.1 GCA_017886875.1 Butyricicoccus sp.
AAGAACTATTTAATTATGAAGATAAAAATTCTTGGCTCATCGGTAAAATAGGTATAACTCAAATTTTCAATGGAAAGTTTGAAGAACTATTGAGAAATATAGATTTTAGAGATAATATGCAAAATTACAATGTAATGTTTACACCTCATTTTAAAGCAAATTATAGGTCTGGTTATTGGGAAATAGTTTTCATGCACACTAAAGCCTTAAATATTATTCCTAAAGAAATGCGATTAAAATAAATTTATCAGGGTATACTTGAATTATTCTATTGCATATGTTATTATGACAATAGATGAATGAAAAAATTCCAATTCCATTTGGTAAAAAAATGCCCCTATGTAGCTGTCACTACATAGGGGCTTGTCTTTTATTCGGCAGACCAAACCGTTAGGTTGGTTGTCTTATTTCTTGCTGTCCAACCATTTGCAGATATAATATGACACAATACCTGCCATGACAGAAGATACGAATGAAAAAATCCCTTCCACTTGGTTTCACCTCCTTCCAAATACTATGGAAGAGGTAGACAACTTAATCATTATAACATAAAACTAACAAAATACAATCAAGGCATCATAATGATGTCTATTTTTTTTGTTATACTAGTTTAATATTAATAAAGGCGCAATCTGACGCCAACAGCAGAACCAAATCTCAAATTTATTTATAAAATATACTCTTCTTAAAAAAATATGTTTACCAATTAGCAAATATATCCCCATATCTATAATCAATCAGTAAATCAACTGATAAACATATAAGTAAATATACAATCAATAAAAAAATAAACCTTTACTATCCTATGTTTACTATTTATAATTTAATCTGAGGTGTAGAATAAATGAATTATTTAACTGTTCCTAAATTTGCAGAAAAAATCGGCATAACTAAACAAGCAATCTATCAAAGAATAAAAAGAGCAGACCCTGATTTTTTAAAATTTATCTTAAAAGATAAAGATGGAATAAAAATTTCTGAAGATGCTATGTCATTATTTAACGCAGTAAATGTTGATTTAGATATTAAACAAGAACCATTCAACACTAATTCAAGCAGTAAACAAAATGAAAATAATGATGATAAACACAGTGAAGATATATCAATAAACATTGACCATATAAATAATAAAGAAATAATTACACGATTGGAAGCTGAGATAAAAGATTTGAAACAACAAATTCATTCAATGTTAGATATACAAAACAAACAGCTTGACCAAATAAACCGCCTATATGACCAAATAGAAGATAAAGACAAACTTATTGCAGAGCAATCCCAACGAATACTAGAACAGACTCGTTTACCTGTTATAGTAGAACCACCCAAACAAACTCTTTGGGAAAAAATAAAATGGAAACTTTTTAAATCATAATATACAATTTGTTTTGCTGAATAAAAAAAGAAATATATAAAAGTACATAAGTTTATTGAAGCTCCAGAATTTATATTTTCTGGGGTGTTTTTATTTGGTCAAGATTATTATAAAAAAATAGTTTAAATGTTAAATGTATAATATTGTAATTTGATTTTAGGGATTTTAGGGATACTTTTTTTAATTTCTTCTATATAGATTTATTATATAGTATACTATACAAGTATAGTATACTATTTTGTTTTTTCTGCTTAGAAATTGAAAATTTTATCCCTATTTTCCCTAACATATATAAAAAATTTAAAAAATATATAAATAATATAAAATATCTATTTTTAAAGTGTAAAAAAGTTAAAAAACAACTTAAAAAAAATCCCTAAAAACTTCCCTAAAGTATCCCTAAAATCCCTAAAAGTTTCCCTAGTTTCCCTAAAGTATCCCTAAAATACTCCCTAATATATACCTTTTAAGTATATTAAACAAGAGAATAGTTAAATATTTAACAAAAATAAATTGAATTTAGGGAATGTTTAGGGATAAGTTTTCCCTATTTAGGGATACTTTTCCCTATTTAGGGATAAAATTAGGGATACTTTTTTGTAATAAAAATACATAATATACATATATAAACATGATAAAATGTTAAAAGTTATAAAATTAATTACTTTATATTCTAAAAATAGTAAATAAATATATATAAGTAAAATAAGCCCTGTAAAAATATAGATTTTTTGTTTCTATCTTCTCTTTATTTTCTTAAAGTATCCCTAAAAAATTCCCTAGTTTCCCTAACCTCCCTAAAAGTATCCCTAAAAAATTCCCTAGTTTCCCTAACCTCCCTAAAAGTATCCCTAAAAAATTCCCTAGTTTCCCTAAAATAAAAAAAGGAAGGTAAAAACCTTCCTTGAAAAAACTATTATTCAAATACTATCATAACCATAAATTTTTCTATAATTTTCTTTTGTTTCTATTGAAAGAGTATAATCTTTATAGTAAGTATTACTTTGTTTTCTAATTGCATCTTCTGGAGTTTGATATCCAAAATATTGAATAAATGTTTGTTTAAATTTAGGACTACTTTCACTATGATTATTATTGTTATCTTTACACCATTCTTTATAGACATCATACATAATTTTAGTAGTACAATTATCTAGCTTTGAAGTTGGTCTTTTAACAACACATTCATTTATAAATGATAATACACTATCATTTTCTATTTTAAATTCATTTAGGCTTTGTTCTGCACTTTCTGGAACAGCATAATCATAACCTGCATCTATAACAGTCTTTAAAGCAAGTACACATTTTCTGATTATGCCTTTTCTTTCTGCATACATCTTTTCAAGCAGTCGTTTATCCTGTTTTTCTTTTGGTATAACGTTCTTACAGTCTATAAATACCATACGATTATATA
>JAGHIZ010000104.1 GCA_017886875.1 Butyricicoccus sp.
CCGCAGGCAGGACATTGAGATTTATTACAGCTTTGTCGGCAAGATTGATTTGCCCGAAGCCTAACGCCCGACCTATCCGACACAATGGCCAAGTGCCGGATAGGAACGGCAAAATTTTTTACACTTCTATTGCTTCTTTATCGCACATAAATAAAAAGCCAAGGTATGAAGCAATTAGTTGCAGGCGGTGGAGTTGCCCTTATTGGTACAACACTTGTTCCCCTACTCTCTGGTTTGTTCGGATAATAAAATCAAATCCTTGCCACTCCTATAACTAAAATTAGGAGTGGCAGAAAGGAGATAATATTATGGATATTTTATTAGATGAACTTACAAAATGGATAAAAGAAATGCTGATAAATGGTATAATCAGCAATCTTTCAGGGTTATTTGACTCAGTAAATAGTCAAATAGGAGATATTTCTGTACAGGTGGGACAAACTCCACAAGGTTGGAATTCAGGTATATTTAATATGATTAAGACGCTTTCAGAAAATGTAATGATTCCAATCGCTGGTGTAATCTTAGCGTTTGTTATGACTCTTGAGTTAATTCAAATGATTGTAGATAGAAACAATATGCATGATATAGATACTTTTATGTTTTTTAAATGGTCATTTAAGAGTGCAGCAGCAACTTTAATTGTAACAAATACTTGGAATATTGTTATGGGTGTGTTTGATATGGCACAAAGTGTCGTTTCACAAGCTGCGGGTATCATTTCTTCGGATACAGCTATTGATATTTCTTCTGTTGCAACTGATATGGAAAGCCGACTTATGGAAATGGATTTAGGTTCATTACTTGGTTTATGGCTACAAAGTTTAATTATTGGCATTACTATGTGGGCGTTAACCATCTGTATTTTTATTGTTATTTATGGTCGAATGATTGAGATATATCTGGTTACATCAGTTGCACCAATTCCAATGGCAACTATGATGGGCAAAGAATGGGGCGGTATGGGACAAAGTTATATTCGCTCATTATTTGCTTTAGGATTTCAAGCATTTTTAATTATTGTATGTGTGGCAATTTATGCGGTTTTAATCCAGAATATTGCAACATCAGATGATATTATCAAGGCTATATGGAATTGTGTGGGTTATACAGTTTTATTATGTTTCACATTATTTAAAACTGGAAGTCTTGCAAAATCAGTGTTTAATGCTCATTAACAGGAGGAATATCTATTATGGCTTATGTACCTGTACCTAAAGATTTAACCAAAGTAAAAACAAAAATTGCCTTTAACTTAACCAAAAGACAACTTATCTGTTTTAGCATAGGTGTGCTTATAGGAGTACCCCTTTTTATTTTGCTTAAAAAGCCAGTTGGAAATAGCACAGCTGCTATGTGTATGATTTTGGTTATGATGCCTTTCTTTTTGTTTGCCATGTATGAAAAAAACGGTCAACCATTGGAAAAGGTTTTAGGTAATATTATTAGAGTATCAGTTATCCGTCCAAAGTATAGACCATATAAGACAAATAACTTTTATGATGTTCTTTACAGACAGGAAAAACTTGACGAGGAGGTTTATAAAATTGTTTACCGCACTAAAAAAACTTCAAAAAGAAAACAAACATCAAATAAGAGGAAAATTAAGCAGTGCAGATAAAAAACAAATTGAAGCTGCTATCAATCGTGCAAATAAAGCTGATAAAAAGGAAAAATCATCACAAGACAGCATACCATATGAACGAATGTGGGCAGATGGAATTTGTCGCACTATAAATAATCACTATACAAAAACCATACAATTTCAGGATATTAACTACCAACTTTCACAAAATGAAGATAAAACCGCTATTTTTGAAGGTTGGTGTGATTTCCTTAATTATTTTGACAGCTCGATTGAATTTCAGCTGTCTTTTTTAAATTTGGCAGCATCACAAGAAACTTTTGCTCAAAGTATCAATATTCCATTGCAAAATGATGATTTTGATAGCATTAGAAGTGAATATTCAGATATGCTGCAAAATCAGCTTGCAAGAGGTAATAATGGTTTAATTAAAACTAAGTATTTAACCTTTGGTATAGAAGCAGATAGTGTTAATGCTGCAAAACCTCGTTTAGAGCGTATTGAAACAGATATTTTAAATAATTTCAAAAGACTCGGAGTATCAGCGGAATCTCTTGACGGAAAAAAACGTCTTGAACAGCTACATTCTATATTCCATATGGACGAACAGATACCATTTCGTTTTGAATGGGATTGGCTTGTTAGTTCTGGTTTATCAACTAAAGATTTTATTGCCCCTAGCTATTTTGAATTTAAAACAGGCAAAAAATTTAGAATGGGCAAAACTATTGGTGCAGTTAGCTTTGTTCAAATTTTAGCACCAGAATTAAATGACCGAATGCTTGCAGATTTTCTTGATATGGAAAGTTCTCTTATTGTTAGCTTACATATTAGGTCAGTAGACCAAGTCAAGGCAATTAAAACTATAAAACGTAAGATTACTGACTTAGATAGAGCAAAAATTGAGGAACAGAAAAAAGCTGTTAGAAGTGGCTATGATATGGATATTATTCCATCAGACCTTGCAACTTATGGCAATGAAGCGAAAAAACTCTTGCAAGACTTACAAAGTCGTAATGAGCGTATGTTTCTTGTAACATTTTTGGTTATGAATACGGCAGATAATATGTGAAAGCTGGATAATAATATATTTCAAGCAAGTTCTATTGCTCAAAAACATAATTGTCAGTTAACCAGATTGGATTTTCAGCAAGAAGAAGGTTTGGTTAGCTGTTTGCCGTTAGGTATTAACCAGATTGAAATTCAAAGAGGTCTTACAACATCAAGTACAGCAATTTTCATTCCCTTTACAACACAAGAGCTATTTCAAAAAGACAAAGAGTCTTTATATTATGGATTAAATGCTTTATCCAATAATCTTATAATGGTAGACCGTAAGCTGCTTAAAAATCCTAATGGTTTAATTTTAGGTACTCCGGGTTCTGGTAAATCTTTTAGTGCTAAACGTGAAATTGCAAACAGTTTTCTGCTTACAAATGACGATATAATCGTATCAGACCCAGAGTCCGAGTATTCTCCCCTTGTTAAGCGTTTACATGGTCAAGTTATTAAAATCTCACCTACTTCAAGAGATTTTGTAAATCCAATGGACTTAAATCTTGATTATTCCGATGATGAAAGCCCATTATCTTTAAAATCTGACTTTATTTTATCTCTTTGTGAGCTGATTATAGGTGGTAAAGAGGGTTTACAGCCAGTAGAGAAAACAATTATTGACCGTTGTGTTCGCATGGTTTATAAAGACTATCTGAGTAACCCTATACCAGAAAATATGCCAATTTTAGAGGATTTATATGATTTACTTCGTTCACAGGAAGAAAAAGAAGCTCAATACATAGCAACTGCACTGGAAATCTATGTTACAGGCTCTTTAAATGTATTTAATCATCGTACGAATGTAAATATAGACAATCGTATAGTTTGTTATGATATAAAAGAGCTTGGTAAACAGCTTAAAAAAATCGGTATGTTAGTAGTTCAAGACCAGGTATGGAACAGAGTAACTATAAACCGAGCTGCTCATAAATCCACACGTTACTATATTGATGAAATGCATTTACTGCTTAAAGAAGAACAAACTGCTGCATATACAGTGGAAATTTGGAAGCGTTTTCGTAAATGGGGCGGTATTCCGACAGGGATAACTCAAAACGTAAAAGATTTATTATCTTCTCGTGAAGTTGAAAATATATTTGAAAACTCAGACTTTGTATATATGCTTAATCAAGCTGGTGGAGATAGACAAATTCTAGCTAAACAGTTAGGAATTAGTCCCCATCAGC
>JAGHIZ010000105.1 GCA_017886875.1 Butyricicoccus sp.
AGTTTCCTATAATGATTTACAAAAAGCTTTATTTCTTATAAATTCTAGACCTCGAAAATGTCTCAAGTGGAAATCTGCCTATGAAGTTTTCTTTCATCAACTGTCGCTTTTGACTTGACAATCCATCATATAAATACTGATTGGGAATTTATAGAAATTATATCAAACTAAAGGGCTAAATTGCCAAATGATGATAAAGAATTAATTGAAAGTATATCTATCAATGAAATTATTACAAGAAAATATAATGAATTAAAAGGTTGTATTTGATCCATTTAAGTAATGATATAATGCGGAAACTAGACAAGGCACTTATAAAAAGTTTCAGAATAAATATTAAGTTAAATGTGTTGAAACTTGTTTATTACCATTTTTTATCTTGTGAAATAAAATTATATAAAAATATACAATACACAAATTGTTTTTATTTGGAATAAATGATAAAATAATATAAAATCATGTTATAGATTTTAGATAACGTGTTATAGCAATAATGGGAAGTTTATTAATAGTGCCATTATAAAAAATTATGTTTTTAATATAGTTAATTAACTTTGAATCAGCAAGGTTTTAATTTATTATTGGGGGCAATGTATGATTTATCCAGCTCATATACTATGTAATGAAAATTTTAAAGTTCAATCAGTAGAAGAACATTGTCAAAATACTGCCAAAATAGCTGGTGAATGTTTAAGGTTTGTAAATCTTGATAATGTTGGATATCTTGCAGGTATTGTTCATGATATGGGGAAATATACTTCTGAGTTTAAAGAATATTTAGAAAATGCTGTAATGAAAAATACAATAAAAGCTAAAAAGGTAATTCATACACACGCAGCAACAAAATTTTTTATTGAAGAATTTCATAATAAAGAGATATTTTCAACTTTTGAAGATATGACAGCAGAGATTTTGGCTTATGCATCAGGTGCACATCATGGATTATATGATTGCTTTGATAAAAAAAATAAATGCGGTTTTTCGCATAGAGTAGGTTATGATAACCAGATGTATCAATTTGCTAAAAAGCAATTTACAGAATATTGTGTCAATAATGATGAACTTAAAAACTTATTTTGTAAAGCTCATGAGCAACTTATGCCAATTTATAATTGGATAAACTCTCAAATTGACGATGAAAATAAAGATTTATACTTTTACTTAGGTCTTTTAACTCGTCTAGTTTTATCTTCAGTAATACATGGGGATAGAGAAGATACAGCAAGTTTCATGAGCAATATAAAATTGGATGAAAAAGATTGTGTAAAAATATGGGGAAAATTTTTGAAACAAGTAGAGAAAAAACTTGAAAAATTTCCTTCTGACACACCGATTGAAAAAGCTAGGCATAAAATATCAGAAAAGTGTAAAGAATCAGCTGAATTTTCAGGCGGAGTATACCGTTTAAATGTTCCAACTGGTGCAGGAAAAACACTCAGCTCACTTAGATATGCACTAACACATGCTGCAAAGTATCAAAAATCAAGGATTATATTTACAAGTCCTCTTCTAAGCATTTTAGAGCAAAATGCTGCTGTTTTACGTGATTTTATCGGTGATGATGATTCAATATTAGAACATCATTCCAATATTATTCGTGAAAAATCTGAATTTGGTGAGTTAGATAAATATGAGTTAATTACCGAGAGCTGGGATGCACCAATTGTAATCACAACTTTAGTACAATTATTAAATACCCTATTTTCCGGAAAAACAAGTTGTATTCGTCGTTTTCAAGCGCTATGTAATTGTATATTGGTTATAGATGAAGTTCAAACTGTTCCAAACAAAATGCTAACACTTTTTAATCTTGCTGTAAATTTTCTATCTAAGGTATGCAATGCTACAATTATATTATGCTCTGCTACTCAACCGGCTTTAGAACAAGCTACTCACCCTATATTAGATGGACTTACTGAGCTAGTTCCATATGATGAGAATATATGGAAAACGTTTAAACGTACTAATATAATAAATGCAGGAGATATGTGTCTTGATGAAATACCTAATTTTATTTATGAGAAAATTGAGCAAACAAATAGTTTACTTATAGTTTGCAATAAAAAACAGCAAGCAAGCTGTATCTATAATGAAATGAAAGATTCTGAAATATCATGTTTTCATCTTTCAGCCGCAATGTGCCCAGAGCATAGACGTGATACTTTGTCTAAATTAGAAAATGCCTTAAAAAACAAAAAACAGACTAAAGTTTTATGTGTTTCAACTCAGATTATAGAGGCTGGAGTGGATATTTCTTTTGACTGTGTTATCAGAATGATTGCGGGTATGGATAATGCAGTACAAACAGCAGGTCGTTGCAACCGTAATGGTGAATATCAAGGCACAGCTCCGGTATATTTAATTAATTGTACAGATGAAAATTTAGGTATGTTAAAAGAAATCGAGTCAGCAAAAACAGCTACTAAAGCTCTTATTTCTGAATTTAATAAAAACCCTGATAAGTTTAACAATGATTTAGCATCGGATGAGTCAATAGCTTTATATTATAAATATTTATATGGTGCTATGAATAACGGGTCACAGGACTATATATGTGATGATAAAATATCAATTTTTGATTTATTATCTACAAATGAAAAATATGCTATTAAATCAGATAAATATAGTCTTTTTGGATTAAAACAAGCATTTGCACTTGCAGGCGAAAAATTTAATATATTTAGTGAAGAAACCACAGATATTTTAGTGCCTTATAAAGAAGGTAATGATTTAATTACCGAATTATGTTCATCATCTGTTAAATACAAATTTGATGTGCAAAAGAAACTATTAGATAAGGCTAAACAGTATACTGTTTCTGTTTATCAGTTTCAGCTTAAAAAACTGGAAGAATATAAAGCACTTATTTCATTGCTTGATGGTGCTGTTCTTGCGTTAGATTCATCTTTTTATGATTTAGAAACAGGACTTATATCAGAACAAGGTAATATGGATTATTTGGAGGTGTGAAAATGTCAAAACCAGAGCATAGTAATATAGTAGAATTTAAGGTTATGGGAGACTATGCATTATTTAGTGACCCTATTACACGTATAGGTGGAGAAAAATGCACATATCAGATTCCAACATATGAGGCAATAAAAGGAGTGCTTCACTCTATCTACTGGAAACCTACCATAATTTGGTATATAGATAAAATAAAAGTTATAGAACCTATACAAACAGAAGTTAAAGGAATTCGCCCTATAAAATACAGCGGTGGAAATGATTTAGCATATTATACATATCTAAAAAATGTTAAATATTGTGTTAGAGCACATTTTGAATGGAATGACAATCGTCCAGAACTAATAAACGACCGTAATGAAAACAAACATCATAATATTGCACGTCGTATGATTGTAAAAGGCGGCAGAAGAGATGTTTTTTTAGGAACACGAGAATGTCAGGCTTATATAGAACCATGTGAATTTGACAATGAAAAAAGTGTATATGAATCAATATCGGAATTAAGTTTTGGACTTATGTATCATGGTCTTACTTATCCAGATGAGGCATATTCTGAGCAAACACAAGAAAAAATAACTGCAAATTTTTGGTATCCGGTTATGAAAAATGGTGTTATTACATTTTTACGTCCTGAAGATTGTCCAATTCATAAGACATTAAGGGATATGAAAATGAAGATATTTGATAATTCTAAAAATAATTTTTCTGGACTTGCCGAGTTTGAGGGAGATGATTAAATGGGATTATTGCAAAAAGCAGTTGAAACCTATGATGCACACAGCGAATTTATAGGAGCTGAGATAGAAGGTCATGAAATGTTAGTTCCTGTTTCACATATTTTGACACGTGCAGAAATTGAAATAACACTGGAAGATGATGGCGGCTTTTGTTCAGCTAGGTTGGTTGACAAGAAAGAACCTAAAATTGCAATACCAGCAACAGAAGAATCGGCTGGAAGGACAAGTAGTCCTTGTGCTCACCCACTTTGTGACCAATTATGCTATATATGTGATTACAATGAAAAAAAGCATGGCTTGTATATAAATCAGCTCACAAGATGGGCAAACTCAGAATATAGTCATCCGATGCTTTTGCCAATTCTTAAATATGTTGAAAGTAAAACCGTTTTATCCGATTTAAAAAATTCGGGTATAATCAAATTAAATGACAAAGGAATTCCAGAAAATGAAAAAATGATAGTTCGCTGGAGAGTTCATGGCATTAAAACTCCTAAAGATGGTTGTTGGCAACAAAAGTCTTTGTTTAAAGCATTCGGGGATTGGTATAGTAGTATACAGAATTTTGACAAACGTTCTTTGTGTATGATTACAGGTAATAATGAAATTACAACTGGTAATCATCCAAAAGGTATAGTATCTATAAAGGGAAATGCAAAACTTATATCTGCAAATGATTCTAGTGGATTTACATTTAGAGGACGATTTACAGATCAATCACAAGCAGCAACAGTTGGATATATAGCATCACAAAAAGCACATAATGCACTTCGCTGGATTGTAGCAGAACAGGGAGCTATATTTGGCGATAGAGTATTCTTATGTTGGAGTCCACAAGGTGTGAAAATTTGTCATGCGGCAGGGCCGTTTGGAGATAAAAGCAAAGTCATCACAAAGCAGAGTGATTATCAGGACGAATTAAAAAATACACTCAAAGGGTATATGAGTGAGCTTCCAGAAAAAAATAGTACAGTTGTTATAGCTGCTCTCGATGCAGCTACTACGGGAAGACTATCTATAACATATTACAATGAACTTATGGATAGTGATTATTTAAATAGGCTACATAATTGGGACAAACATTGTTGTTGGTACTATAAAAAATATATTAACTCTCCAACATTAAGTGCAATTGTTAACTGTGCTTTTGGTAAAGTGATGACAGAAAACGGGAAAGAAGTACTAAAAACCGATACAAAGGTTTTTGGACAGCATATGCAACGTTTGATTTCATGTAGAGTAGATGGAATGTGTATTCCATTTGATATTATGAAAGCGTTGATAAATCGAGCATCTAGTCCTTTAGGGTATGAAAAGGTTTGGGATAAAATACTGTCAACTACTTGTGCTGTTATTAAAAAATACAGATATGATTACTATAAGGAGGAATATGAGATGGAACTAAAACCAGAAAAGACAGACCGTAGTTATCAATTTGGGCGACTAATTGCAGTATTTGAAAAGGTTGAAAAAGATACATATAACAATGGTGAAGATAGGGATACATATGCTATTCGTATGATGAATGTATTTCATCGTCGTCCATTATTTATAGCAAATGATATTGAAAAGCATCTTGAAAGAGCGTATTTTGGTCGTTTAAAGCCACAATCAAGAATATACTATAAGAAGTTAATAGGTGAAATTTTAGAGGAAATTTATAAGTTTCCACAGGAAGAATGGAATAATCCTTTAAGTGAAACATACCTTATGGGTTATTATTTACAGAGAAATGATTTATATAAATCAAAAAAGGAAGTTAAAACCGAGGAGGAAGTTAAATTATGAGTACGCTACAAAATAAAATTGATTTCGTTGCATTAGTTTCTGTAACAATGGCTAACAGTAATGGTGATCCACTAAATGGAAACCGTCCACGCACTGATTATAATGGCTTTGGCGAAATTTCAGATGTATGTATTAAAAGAAAAATTCGCAATCGTATGCAAGATTTAGGAAATAAAATTTTTGTACAAAGTGAAACACGCTCTGATGATGGTTTTGGCAGTCTTAGTGAAAGAGCATCTTCTGTTATGAAAGATGTAAAGGACAGAGAATTATATGCTAAAAAAGCGTGTGAAACATGGATTGATGTTCGTACTTTTGGTCAAGTATTTGCATTTAAAGATACAAAGGGTGTTTCATGTGGCGTTCGTGGCCCAGTGTCAATTCATCAGGCAGTTAGTGTTTCACCAGTAGATATTGAAAGCATACAAATAACAAAAAGCGTAAATGGTGAAAAAAAGGATAAAGGTGAAAGTATTGCATCGGATAGAATGGGAATGAAACATTTTGTTCGTTTCGGTTTATATAAGATAAAGGGTTCTATAAATACACAGCTTGCAGAAAAAACAGGATTTTCATATGAAGATGCACAGATAGTAAAGGAATGTTTGCGTACACTGTTTGTAAACGATGCCTCAGCTGCCCGACCTGATGGTTCTATGGAAGTTGTAAAGCTGTTTTGGTGGGAGCATAATTGTAAAGATGGTCAATATTCTTCAGCAAAAATTCATCGTAGCGTAAAAATTGAGCTAAAACAAGATGTGGTTATGCCTTCCAGTTTTGATGATTATAATATTTCTGTAGAAAAGATTGACAACTTGAATTTAGAAGTATTAGAAGGCATATAAAACTCAATTTTTTGAGAAGGTGGGTATTCTATGAGCTATCAAGAAGATGATTTTCTACAGCTTTCAGGATTACAACATTTTGCATTTTGCCGTCGTCAATGGGCACTCATTCATATGGAAAATCAATGGAGTGAGAATTTAAGGACGGTAGAGGGAAATTTATTTCACAATAGAGCACATGATGAGCAACAAAGAGAAAAAAGAGGCAATACGCTGATTCTTAGAGGTTTGCCTATTAGCTCTAAATTAATTGGTTTATCAGGTCAATGTGATGTTGTGGAGTTTCATAAAAATAAAAATGGAATTTCATTAACAGATGAAGAAGGACTTTGGATTCCTTATCCGGTTGAATATAAACGTGGTGAACCTAAAGAAAACTTTTCTGATGAATTACAGTTATGTGCTCAGGCAATTTGTTTAGAAGAAATGCTTTGCTGTTCTATTGAAAATGGTGCTTTGTTTTATGGAGAAACAAGACGAAGGGTTAATGTTATATTTACCACAGAGCTTAGAGAAAAGGTTATAAAATTTTCTGAAGAAATGCATCAGATGTTCAATCGTGGATATACTCCAAAGGTAAAGCCGACAAAATCATGTAATGCTTGCTCATTAAAGGAACTTTGTTTACCAACATTAATGCGAAAACAAGATACAACAAAATATCTTAAAGCTGCTATGGAGGAAGATATATGAGAAAGCTCCTTAATACACTATTTGTCACATCAGAAGATATTTATTTGACATTAGATGGAGAAAATATTGTTGCAAATCGAGAAAAACAGATTGTTGCACGCTATCCACTACATAATTTTTGTGGAATATTAAGTTTTTCATATGCTGGTTGTTCACCAGCTTTAATGGGTGCATGTGCAGAAAGAGGTATTTCACTTACTTTTTGTACGCCTAGAGGAAAATTTTTAGCAAGAGTTAGTGGAGAAAATAATGGGAATGTTCTTCTTCGTCGTATGCAATATAGAATTGCTGATGATTTGTTTCAAAGTTGTAGAATTGCCAGCACAATGATTTTTGGTAAAATATACAATTCTCGTTGGAGTATAGAACGCACTCGTAGAGACCATGCATTGCGTATAGATGCGGGGAAATTATTAAATGCATCAAAGAAACTTCATAGTTTATTACCAGATGTAATAAAAGAAGATAATATAGATACGCTAAGAGGACTTGAAGGTTCAGCTGCTACAATATATTTTGATGCATTTGACCAAATGATTTTAGGTGAAAAAGAAAAATTTAAGTTTTGTGGTAGAAATCGTCGTCCTCCACTTGACCCTGTTAATGCAATGCTTTCATTTGCATATGCTTTACTTGCTAACGATTGTGCTGCTGCGTTAGAAAGCGTTGGACTTGATTCTTATGTAGGCTTTTTACACAGAGATAGACCTGGAAGAAGTTCATTGGCTTTAGATTTAATGGAAGAGCTTCGTCCATGTATAGCGGATCGTTTTGTATTAACCATGATTAATAATCGAAGGATAAAATCTGAAGATTTTATTTTTAGAGAAAATGGAACTGTGTTATTGAAAGATGAGGCACGTCGAAATTTTTTAAAAAATTGGCAAGAAAAGAAAAAGGATATCATCACACATCCATATATAGGTGAAAAAATACCATGGGGATTGACTCCATATGTTCAAGCATTATTGTTGGCTCGCACAATTCGTGGAGATATTGATGAATATCCACCGTTTTTATGGAAGTGATAAAATGCTTGTACTCATTACTTATGATGTTAATACTGAAACACCTGAAGGAAGAAAAAGGCTTAGACAAATTTCAAAGCAATGTGTAAATTATGGTCAACGAGTGCAAAACTCTGTATTTGAATGCTTACTTGATGCTGCACAGTGTAAAAACCTACAATCAAAACTATGTTCTATTATGGATACCGAGAAAGATAGTTTAAGATTTTACTATCTTGGAAATAAATATGAGAAAAAAATTGAACATTTTGGTTATAAAAACACATATCTTCCAGAAGAAACAATGATTTTATAACGGTGCGAAGTATAAGTTATCATAAAAACCCCAGAAGGTTCGCACCAGATATATGTGATAATTATATTATAAAATTTATTTTTATGACATAATTACAATATTAAGAATGCCAAGAATAGAAAAGAATTTGTAATATTTTATAATTTTGCAAACGTTATTTTGTTAATATTTGCGGTCGCACCCCGCATGGGGTGTGTGGATTGAAATGCTGCTACTGCTCTTTGTATGCGACCTAATGACAGCGTCGCACCCCGCATGGGGTGTGTGGATTGAAATATCTCATATAACAAAGAACTCTACAACCTAAATTGTCGCACCCCGCATGGGGTGTGTGGATTGAAATAATTTCGCTTTCGACCTGAGCAGTAGACCAGCGTGTCGCACCCCGCATGGGGTGTGTGGATTGAAATTTGGATTTATCAATCCTTGTTTCAATGTGGATATAGTCGCACCCCGCATGGGGTGTGTGGATTGAAATAAAAGTTTCTACCCAATCATTGAAATTGTCTGTGTAGCACCCCGCATGGGGTGTGTGGATTGAAATGCTCATTTTTAAGATAATTTCGGCTTCTGCCTGTGTAGCACCCCGCATGGGGTGTGTGGATTGAAATTATAGTCATGAGCGTGAAAAAGGATTGCACATTCATGTCGCACCCCGCATGGGGTGTGTGGATTGAAATGGCATCGCTGGAGTATTGCACACCGCAAACAGCACGTCGCACCCCGCATGGGGTGTGTGGATTGAAATTAAACAATTCGCAAAAGTCGCTTATGAAAACCCAGTCGCACCCCGCATGGGGTGTGTGGATTGAAATATTATATGTCGAAAGCTCATAACTATAATTTTCGTCGCACCCCGCATGGGGTGTGTGGATTGAAATATCATCTTCATTATCTTTGAAAATTCCGACAAAGTCGCACCCCGCATGGGGTGTGTGGATTGAAATTGTTTGCCCTGGCTGGGGAAATGTAACTATTACGTCGCACCCCGCATGGGGTGTGTGGATTGAAATATCATCTTAACAGGTACATCATTTAAATCTGAGTCGCACCCCGCATGGGGTGTGTGGATTGAAATCCCTTTATATCCTACTATGCAAGTAGCTCACACTCGTCGCACCCCGCATGG
>JAGHIZ010000106.1 GCA_017886875.1 Butyricicoccus sp.
AAAGCTTATGGTACAAACAAAATATTAGATTACATTCAAACACATGATGCAGATTATGTAATACCACCAAAATCAAATGCTATCAATCCTTGGCTATATGATAGAATACTTTACAAAGAACGTCATTTAATTGAATGTTTTTTCCTTAAATTGAAACAATTTAGACGCATTGCTACTCGTTATGATAAGCTTGCGTCTTCTTTTCTTGCCTTTATTTATATCGCTTCTATTGCCATTTTGTTGAAATAGTACAAAAAGATAGACTTTTCAGAAAAACCCTAGTAGAGGAATTGCCATTTTACTATCATGTACTTGACCGCCAGAAAGTAAAAATGATACAGGATTTTCAAGACCATCTACAATTGCATGTATTTTTGTGTTCTTTCCACCCTTACTTGTACCAATAAATTGATTATATTCGGAATTTATAAACCTTTTTTAGCACCTGCACTTTGTGGATGTGCCTTTACAGATGTACTATCTATACTTAAATTTTCTAAGTCTGCATCTGCACTTAATGCGTGAAATATCGCCTCTAAAGTACCATCATCTCGCCATTTGCAAAAGCGACTATATACACTTTGATGTGGTGGATAGCGATTAGGCAAATCCTCCCATGGTGCTCCACTTCTTGCAATCCAAAGTATTGCATCAAACATTGTCCTATTGTTCCACTTTTGTGGTCGTCATGTGCGTGATTTAGCAAATAAATGTTCTATCTTTTCCCATTCACTATCGCTTAGTTCATATCTTTTTGCCATACTACACCATCTCCTGTCTATTGACAGTATATCAATTTTTGTGCATTTTGCAGTTTCCAGATACATCCTAATTTTAAGCTAATTTTGTAGTGATTTTTAAGCGTATTTATGGTATATGTTATTTTTTTAAATCTTTATTTATATTCAATTTTCCCACAATGTTTCTTGAATATGTTAGGAATAGTAATGATTAATTTTTCCATAAATTTTATTGATATTAGCAAACATAGTTTTAATATATTTATGTCATATCAATTTACAAGTATTTTCTAGATAAACGTGAACTTAAATATTATTTGATAAAATTAGAGCTTGTTCTATAACTTTGTCCATATCATAATATTTATAATGACCTAGTCTACCACCAAATATAACATTGCTTTCTTGTTTTGATAAATTTTGGTATAACTTATATAGTTTAGAATTATTTTCATCATTTACTGGATAGTATGGTTCTGCATATTTAGTCCATTCTGTTGGGTATTCACGAGAAATAATAGTTGTCGACTGTTTTCCAAACTCAAAATGTTTATGTTCAATAATTCTAGTGTAAGGAACATTTTTTGATGTATAATTTACAACAGCACAACCTTGATAATTATCTGTTTTAAGTTCTTCAGTTTCAAAGCGTAAGCTGCGATAAGATAGAGCACCATAACAATAATTGTAATATTGGTCAATCATACCAGTGAAAAGTATATTATCTGCAATGTTTAATAATTCTTCTTTGTGATCAAAATAGTCAGTATTCAAGCGTATATCAGTATTTTGTAGCATTTTTTTTATTATTTGTGTATATCCACCTATAGGAATCCCTTGATATCTGTCGCTAAAATAATTATTATCATATGTAAATCTTACTGGCAGACGTTTTATTATAAAAGGTGGCAAATTTTTACACGCACGTCCCCATTGTTTCTCTGTATATTCTTTGATTAGCTTATTATATACATCTGTTCCTACAAGTGAAAGAGCTTGCTCTTCTAAATTTTTAGGTTGTATTATATTAAGGTTTGTAATCTGTTGATGTATTTTACGTTTTGCCTCTTGAGGTGTACGTACTCCCCACATTTTGCTAAATGTATTCATGTTAAATGGTAAATTATAAAGTTCATCGTTGTATATAGCAACAGGTGAATTGATAAAGTTATTGAACTCTGCAAATTGGGTTATGTATTCCCAAATATTTTTATTATTGGTATGAAATATATGTGCACCATACTTATGTATTTCAATGCCATTTTTATGATATGTAAATACATTTCCGCCTATATGATTTCTTTTATCTATGATAAGGCATTTTTTGCCCTTTTTCGTCATTTCATAGGAAAAGACACAACCAAATAGACCAGCACCTACTATTAAATAATCATATTTATTCAATTTCAAAACTCCTTAAACAGACAGTATAGTTATATTATATTATTATATAACAAATTTAAAAATGAAAAAACAATATTCTAATAAAATTATTATATAATAGTATTAGTTTTACATTTTTAGGGCTCCATTAAATATTGAATTGTATATATTGTATATGATATAATACATAAGTAATTATATTTAATTGGGGGTATATTAAATAGTGTGTATTTTGAGTTTTATTATTCCTGTGTATAATTCGGCATTGTATTTAAATAAGTGTTTAGATTCGCTAGTAGATAAAAGAATAATAGATAATATAGAAGTCATAGTTGTAGATGATGGTTCTAGTGACAGTAGTGTGTTAATTGCTCAAAAATATGTTGATAAGTATCCATGCTCAGTGAAGATTATAAAAAAGAAAAATGGAGGTCATGGTTCTGTTATAAATACAGGTTCGAAAATCGCAAATGGTAAATATATGAAAATACTGGACTCAGATGATTGGGTACAAGTTGAAAATATGGAGAAATTAATATTAGAGTTATCTTATACAGATTCAGATATCGTGGTTACAAATTTTAATATGGTAGATTCTCAAGGGAAGTTTTGTCAAAAATTTATTTCAGAGCATGTAGAATATAATAAACTATATACATTAGATGAATTTATGAGTTTACCAAATCAGTCAAGAAGTTGCTGTACTTTTCATGGAGTATTTTATAAGACTGAATTTTATAAAAAATCTAACATACAATTAACAGAAAACATATATTATGAAGATCAAGAATATGCTACATTTCCTTTTTACTATGCAAATAGTATATTGTTTTTAGATTTATGCATATATCAGTATTTGGTTGGTAGAGAAGGTCAAAGTGTTTCACATGAAAATCAGGTTAAGCGTTTGAACCAAATAGAAACTATAATGTGGAATATACTTAATTTTTATAATAAGCACAATGATATGACTCTAGCAAAAAAAGAGTACTTTTACTTTAAAATATCAGGTATTGCTTTGAGCTATTTTGTAGCAGCTTTATTGAAAAATAGTAATCGTAATCAAGGAAGACGTGATGCTGCAAAACTTAGAGAGAAAATAAAAAATACTGATAATAAATTATATGAAATGACAACTAAAAAATATAATATTTCTGTTTTTTTACATATAATGCATATATCTCCTGATTTGTTAGAGAGTATAAAAAGAACACATCTATATCATTTTTTGAAAAAGTTTATTTAGGAGTAAATATGTTTAAAATATTTGATTATGTTTCCGGTTTGTTTAAATTCAAAGATTTATTACAACAATTAGTTATTAGAGATATTAAATTAAAATATCGTAGAAGTTTTTTGGGATATCTTTGGAGTGTGTTAAATCCATTAGGAACAATGATTGTTGTAGCACTTATTTTTTCACAAATTTTTAGATTTGAAGTTCAAAATTATCCTGCATACCTAATTTGTGGTCAGGTTATTTTTAATTTTATACTTGAAAGTACAAATGCTGCAATAGTGTCGATAACGGGAAATGCATCATTATTAAAAAAGACATACGTACCTAAATATATATTTACAATATCAAAAGTGAGTAGTTCGATGGTAAATATGATTTTTTCAATGATTGCATTAGTATTGGTTGTAATGATAACAGGTGTAAAATTTACTCCATATTCTTTATTGAGTATATTAGTGATATTACAGGTATATGTGTACGCTTTAGGTCTTGGTCTGTTTTTAGCTCAGGTATCGGTTTTTTTCAGAGATATACAGTATATTTTTGGAGTTTTAACAACCTTATGGATGTACTGTACGCCTATTTTTTATCCAATAACTATATTACCTAATAATATAGGTAGGATAATTACAATGTTTAATCCTCTTGTGTCATATGTAACTCAATTTCGAGAGCTTTTGGTATATGGACGTTTACCAAGTATGGATTTAATAATTTCAGGTATTTTATGGAGTATATTCGTTTTAATAATAGGTTTAATATCATTTAAGAAAAATCAAGATGAATTTATTTTATATATATGAAAGAGGCATAACAATGAATACACCAGAAATTATAAAAGTGGAAAAAGCAGGTGTTCGGTTTAACTTAGCCTCCGAACATATAAATGGCTTAAAAGAATATATTATTAAATTTATCAAGGGTGAGCTAATATTTCAAGAATTTTGGGCTTTAAGAGACATATCATTGACTGTAAAAAAAGGAGAAGCATGGGGAATTCTTGGTGTAAATGGTTCTGGAAAATCCACATTATTAAAGCTCATATGTCAAATATTAAAACCAGCAGAGGGTACTGTATGGGTAAACGGAACAATAGCACCGCTTATAGAGTTAGGTGCAGGAATTGATGGAGAACTAACTGCAAGAGAAAATATATATTTAAATGGTGCAATTTTAGGACACAGCAAAAATTTTATGCAAGAACATTTTGATGAGATTGTAGATTTTTCAGAGTTGCATCAATTTTTGGATACTCCAGTTAAAAATTTTTCATCAGGTATGGCTGCAAGATTAGGATTTTCTATCGCTACTGTTATTCAACCAGATATTTTAATTGTAGATGAGATTTTATCAGTTGGTGATATAGCATTTCAAAGAAAATGTGAAGATAGAATGCAGCATATGTTAGAAAATGGAGCGACATTATTATATGTTTCACATTCTATAGATGCTATCAAGAGTTTATGTACAAATGCAATATGGTTAGATCATGGTTCTATGATTGCAAGCGGACCAGTAGAAGAAGTTAGTGAAAAATATTTAGAAAGTCAATCTAGATAATGTTAAAAATAGGAGATGCTTGAAATGAAAGTAGTATTATTAGCAGGTGGATTTGGTACACGAATTAGTGAAGAAAGTCATTTAAGACCAAAGCCAATGATAGAGATAGGTGGACAACCAATTTTATGGCATATTTTAAAGGAATATTCTCATTATGGTTATAATGATTTTATCATATGCTGTGGATATAAAGCAGAGATAATTAAAAATTACTTTGCTAACTATTATCTGTTACATTCAGATGTAACATTTGATTTTAGAAATGAAAATTCTATGGAAATACATACAAATGTTGCAGAACCATGGCGTGTAACGGTTGTTGATACAGGTTTAAATACAATGACTGGAGGTCGTTTAAAGCGAGTTCAGAAGTATATAGGTAATGAAACATTCATGTTAACATATGGTGATGGTGTTTGTGATATCAATATAAATGAACTCGAGAAGTTTCATAAAAGTTCTAGTCATGAGGCTACAATCACTGCTGTACAGCCAGGAGGAAAGTTTGGAGCACTTGATATTAGAGAGAATAATACTGTGCATGGTTTTGCAGAAAAAAGAAAAGAAGATGGTGGTTGGATAAACGGAGGATATATGGTTTTAGAGCCTAGTATTTTTGACAAAATTTCTGGAGATGAAACCGTATTAGAGAGAGAGCCACTTGAAGGTTTGGCTAAAGATGGAAAACTTGGTGCATATCAATATCAAGGTTTTTGGCAGTGTATGGATACACTTAGAGATAAGCAAATGTTAGAGGAGTTATGGGCATCAGGTAAAGCACCTTGGAAGTGTTGGGAGGATTAATATTTTGTGTACAATATTAGTAACTGGTGCAAGTGGCTTTTTAGGTAAGCATCTTGTAGAAGAACTATCTAAATGTAAAGAATATAATGTAGTTGCTGTTGTTTCAGGTAGAAGAATTGTGAAGTTTCCACAATGTGTTAAAACAGTTGCTTGTAATCTTTTAAAAGAACAAGAAAGGGAGACACTAATTACAGATATAAAACCTGAAATTATATGTCATTTGGCATGGGGACAAGATAACGCAGATTTTAGAAATTCTGTTTGCAATTTAGAATGGTTGGAAGCAAGTATAAGCATTTTAAGGAATTTTGTTAAAAGTGGTGGACAAGTATTTTACTTTGCAGGTACAAGTTCAGAGTATGATTATAATGATGGAAAAGCTCATGAAAATGTAAAATTATCACAGATGAGTATGTATGGCGAGTGTAAAAAGTCATTTTCGTCTATAATGTCAAACTATTGTGAGCGTAATGGTGTAAGATATATAGATGCAAGATATTTTACAATTTATGGTGAGGGCGATCCTCATAAATTTGGAGCTATACCAGAAACAATAAAAAAACTAATAAATAATGAAAATGTTATATGTAAAGCACCAAATACAATAAGAGATTATATATATGTAAAAGATGCAGTATATGCTACAAGTTCAATTATAAATAGTAGTTTTTGTGGAAGTATTAATATTGGTTCAGGTATTCCTCATACTATGAAAGAAGTATTTACTTTGATTGCAAAGGAACTTGGAAAGGAACATTTGTTAGGCTTTGAAAATCAGGATATATGTGATTTAATCTTAGTTGCCGATGTAAGCAAGTTAAATAACTATAAACATAAATTTATAGATTTTGAGTTAGGGATAAAAAATACGATTGATTGGTGGAAAAGAGAGTATGGTCGAACAAATCAAGTTTTCTGAATATGATTTGATTGTAGTTGGTGCTGGAATTACAGGTGCAACAGTTGCATATATAGCAGCACATGATTACCAACAAAAAGTTCTTGTTTTAGAAAAAGAAGAAAGTGTTGGAGGATTGCTAGAAGATTATATAGAACCAGAAACCAGTTTATTAGTACAAAAGCATGGAACTCATTTTCTACATACAAATAATGAAAATGTGTTTAAATTTTTAACAGATATAGTTGACTGGGTACCGTATATACTTAGAGCAAAAACACATTTGAGAGGTAAAGCGTTTTCATTACCGTTTAACTATGCTACAATAGACGGATTATATGAAAAATCTGTTGCAGATTGTTTGAAAAGAAAGATAGCTGAAACGTTTAACTATGAACCATGCATTCCTTTGATTGAACTTTTACGCTCAGATGATAAAGATATATCTGGTTTTGCAAAAATACTACTTAATGAACATTTTATACTTCTAGAATCAAAGAAAAGAAATGTTTCAAAAGATAAATTGAACGGTAAAGTTATGATGGGGCATTATTTTCATTTGTCTTATGAAGATCAATGTTATAGAGATCGTTATCAGATGTTACCTAAAAAGGGCTTTTCATTTTTAATTAAAGAAATGTTAAAAGATACTAATATTACTCTTAACTTGGGCATAGATTTTACGAAGTATATAACTATAAGCAAGGATAAACAAAATAAGCTTTCTATGTATAGCAATGGAGAAAAAATAAAAACTCCAGTTGTCTATACAGGAGGTTTAGATTACTTGTTTGATAAATGCTATGGGGAGCTACCTTACTATAAAATGACATTAAAAGAAAGCATCGAAGAGTCTTTTCAGTCAGATTGTCCTTGTTTAAATTATCCAGAAGGAAAAGAATATACTGCTGCAAATAATGCGTTGTTCCTGTACCAAAATAAAACAATAGACAATAATTTGAGCAAAAGTGTTATTACATATGAATATTATGATGAGAATGGTTCTCAAAAATCGTTTCCAAAAGTATCAAAATCATCATCAAGAAAATATATTAAATATAAAAAAATGGCTGATAAAACTGATGGATTGTTCTATTGCGGTAGATTAGGTAGATATCAGTATTTAACTATTTCAGATGCAATACAAAATGCAATGGATATATTTGGAAAGATAAAGTTTAAGGAAATTAGCTTAATGCCTAATTATGTAGATTACCGTAGACCTATGGAAAAACTACTAGAACATGAAAATAATTTCAAGAAAACAGAGCATATTGGTAGTAAATTGCTTATTGGAGATTTAGATAGAGAAATTCCTGAAATTACTGTTATTATACCAACGTACAATAGAGTTAAAAGTTTGGAACAAACTATAAATTCAGTTCTTAGACAAGATATTTCAAACGATAGATATGATATTTTAATAGTAGATAATGACCCAACAATAGACAATGAAACATATGATTTAATTAAAAAATATGTCAATGATGGTGTTGAAAATATATATTACTACAAAAATGAGAAAAATCTTGGTGCATATGGCAATATGAACCGTGCTATTAAACTAGTAAGAACAAAATGGATATCTATGGTTCATGATGATGATATAGTATTTTCCAATGCAGTGAGATGGGCATTAAATAGTATATCTGAAATAAATGATAGAAAATTAGCGATGATTCTTCCTCGTCAGTTACAGGTATTTTCAGATGAACAATTAAAGCGACGTGCAAGAGAAAAGGGTGTATATAGGTCTAAGTCAACAGCAGATAAATATGATAATCCTAAATTTAGATGGAGATTACATGGCAAACTATATGATGCTACTAAAAGACGATTTTGGAGAATTTCCAAATTTGATTGCTATATGGTTCCGTTTCTTTATCCAGCACCTTCCTATGGAACAGTTATAAATAAACATGCTATAATAGATGTAGGTGGTTATTCAGAAGGATATCCTACAGATGATAATTTGTGTTGCGTGAAATTATCTGAAAAATATCATTGCTATTTATGTGGAGAATCTTGGGGATTATATTCTTTTCATACTGCGGATGTAATGAAACCACGTTCATCACTTCAATTTGTAGATGCTACATTACAATATAGATTATATATGGAAAAAAATAACCTTTTATGTAAAATTGTTGGTAAATTTATAAGAGAATCAGCCTATATCGATGCTGTTGAAGGTGATGTTATGTTTGGGCGTTTTAAAAGAGGATATGCTACAGGTGAACATAATTATAAATATTATGATGAATATAGTGCAACTGAAAAACAAAAAAAATGGAGCAGACGTATTCAAAAATGTTGGGAAACATGGATAATGATGCGTTCATATATGTTTGGTAAAAAGATTACAAATGATTTTATAAAAAAATGCAATGGTGAACACTATTAACAGGAGGTCAAAAAGTGTCTATTAACAACAATTGTAAAATACCCGATATATTAATAGTTGGTTGCGGTTTTACAGGTAGCATAATTGCATACTTAGCAGCAAAACGATTAAATAAAAAAGTACTTATTATAGATAAAAGAAATCATATTGGTGGAAATATGTATGATGAGTACGATGAAAACACAGGTATTTTAGTTCAAAAATATGGTCCACATTCCTTTCATACAAATAATAAAGATGTTTTTAAATTATTAAGAGAAATAGGAGAATGGGAACCGTTTGTATTAAGAGCTAGAGCAGAGATAAAAGGCGAATTAACACCATCTCCATTTAACTTTACTACAATTGAACAATATTTTACATGTGAACAAGCGAATGAAATAAAAACTCATTTATGTGAAAAATATGATTATCAAAGTAAAGCAACAATAGTTGATATGCTCCATAGTGAAGATAAGATTATATCAGAATATGCAAAATTTTTATTTGAGCAAGATTATCGTCCATATACATCTAAACAATGGGGAATACAGCCAGAAGAACTGGATATAAGTATTTTAAAGAGAGTTCCAGTTAGATTATCATATATAGATCAATATTTTGATGACCAATTTCAAGTTCAACCAAAGAATGGATATACTGAGTTTTTCTATAAAATGTTAGATGTTGATGGGATTGAGATTAGACTATCAACAAATGCAAGGGATATACTGGATATTAAAGATAATAACATATATTTTGAAGGTGAAAAATTAAACATTCCTGTAATATATACAGGTCCATTAGATGAATTGTTTGATTGTAAATTTGGAAAGCTACCATACAGATCATTATCGTTTGAATATAAAACATTGGATACTCCAACTTTTCAGCCTACACCAGGCGTTGCATATCCGTTTGCAGATGGATATACACGTGTTACTGAGTTTTCCAAACTAATGACTTGTCCACCAAAGACAGATAAGACAATAGTAGCTTATGAATATCCAGAGGTGTATGGTTCAGAAAAAGGAAAAGAACCATATTACCCAATTTTGACGGAAAATTCTATTAATACATATCAAAAATATGTTGAAATTGCGAAAAATATTCAAAACCTTTATCCTTGTGGGCGACTAGGAAACTTTAAATATTATAATATGGATAATGCAATTGAAAGTGCTATTAGCATATTTGAAAATTTAAAATGGCAGTAAATAATAATATTATAACTGTTTTAATTCCTACATATCGTCGTCCAGAAATGTTAAAAATTGCTTTAGAAAGTGCATTAAATCAAACGGTAGATAAAAAATTTTATAAAATTCTTGTTATTGATAATGATCCAACACCAAATACAAAAACAGAAAACTTAGTTAAAAGTTATAACTATGAAAATTTATCATACATAAAGAATAGTCAAAATTTAGGTGGTTATGGAAATTGGAATGAAGGATTTAGATTATCAAAAACAGAATGGGTTTGTTTATTGCATGATGATGATTGTATACTACCTAATTGTATAGAGAGAGCACTTTGGTTTTTACATAAGTTTGAAACACCATCATTAGGTGCCATAATTAGCAGACAATGTAATTGGTATGATGACGTATATGAAAGAGAAATGGAATTGAAAGAGCAAAATAAGAATTGGAAAGCTAAGTTAGATCATTTTCTTAGAAAAAAAACATATAAAAGAATGTGGAAAGTTAGCTTGTTTGATAATTATATGATATGCTCTGCATATCCTGCACTTTCTGGAGGAAATCTAATTAGAAGGAGTGCTGTTATAAAATTAGGTGGCTTTGGTACAAAATGGCCATGTGAAGACATTTTTTTTCTTAATAAAATGGCGATGGAGTATGATTGTTTTATTGTAGGAGAACAATGGGGTTGGTATAGGTTTGGAAATAACAATATGTGGGCAAGACCAGACGATTTAATTAAATGGGATAAGGCAAAGATGCTTTTTAGAGAGCAAGTATCAAAAGTGGATTTCAAAAGTTGTCTATATCATAAATTATTTTCAACTGCTATGTGTGAATTTGATAGATTAGAAAGCATAAGATTTGCAAAAAGAAGAAATATTTTTGTAGATCCAGATAAGTACACTTGGTTGAAAAATAGAAAAACGTTATCGATATGGCAGAGAATTTGTCGACTTAATCGAAATTTATGGCAAATTTGGATGTCAATTCGAATATATTTATTTGGAATTAAATTTGAAAGGAAGAATGAAAATGAGTAACAAAACAGTAATGGTGACAGGAAATTTAGGCTATATCGGAAATGTTATGGTGCCAGTTTTGGTCGAAAAAGGATATGATGTTATAGGCTATGATATTGGTTACTATGAAGATTGTTGTTTAGTTGAAAATAAGCAGTTACTGAAAAAGCAGATAAAAAAAGATGTAAGAGATTGTACTGTAGATGATTTTAATGGAGTAGATTATGTTATTCATCTTGCTGGCTTATCTAATGATCCTTTAGGTGATTTTGATGAAGCTTTGACATATGATATAAACTACGAAGCAACAATGAAGATGGCAAACTGTGCAAAGCAAGCAGGTGTCAAGCGTTTTGCATATGCATCATCTCAAAGTGTATATGGTATTTCGGATGTAACTAAGGTAGCAGATGAACAGGGTGAAAAAAATCCTATAACAGCGTATGCAAAGACTAAGTGGAAGTGTGAATGTGAACTTCAAGCTCTTTGTACTGATGATTTTATTATTACATATTTAAGACCAGCAACTGCATATGGTGCAAGTCCAAATTTACGTTGTGATATTGTCTTTAACGCATTCGTTGCTTATGCATTCACAAGTAAGTTAATAGAAATTAAAAGCGATGGAACACCTTGGAGACCAATGTCACATGTAAGAGATATAACAGCAGCATTTATTGCAGTTTTAGAAGCACCAGCAGAGCTCGTTAAGAATCAAGCATTTAATATAGGTACAAATGATAACAATTATACAGTTCGTCAGCTGGCAGAAGCAGCACAGAGTTCTGTACCAGGATGTGAATTAACATTTACAGGAGAGCATACAGATCCTAGAAGTTATAGAGTTTCTGCTGAAAAGATTTTAACAGTTCTAAAAGATTATTATAAGCCACAGTGGAATATAACAAAGGGTGGTCAAGAATTAATGGATTATTATGCAGAAATTAAATTTGATAGAGCTACATTTGATAGCTATAAATGTAATAGACTAAAATGTTTGAAAAAGCGTATTGAAGAAGGCTCTATTGATGAAAATCTTCGAGTAAAATAAGAAGGTGATTTTAAAATGGGCGTAGATTATTCACAAAAAGCAAAAGAAATAAAGCATGACATTATAACTACACTATATAAAGCTGGAGGTTCATTTAATGGTGGTTCAATGAGTTGTGCAGATATAATAGCTGTATTATTTCATGGATTTATGAGATTTAAACCTGATAATGATGAAAGAGATATGTTTTTCTTAAGTAAAGGGCATTGTTCATCAGCTTTGTACTGTGGACTAGTATCTGTTGGTCTTATTGATAAGTCTGAACTAAATACATATGGTAAAGATGGTAGCAAGATGTCAGTTCACCCTAAAAAAAATTCATATCCTGGTGTTGAGGCAAGTACAGGTTCTTTAGGTCATGGTCTTGCACTTGCTACAGGAAGTGCACTTGCTGCTAAAATTATGAATTCAGATGTACATTCATTTGTTCTCATGGGAGATGGTGAATGTAATGAAGGCTCAGTGTGGGAAAATGCTATGTTTGCTAGTAAAAATTGTTTAGGTAATTTAACTGTCATTGTTGATAGAAATCGCTTGCAAGGTTGTGGAAGAGATTGTGATATATTAAATATGGGTGATATTGGTCAAAAGTTTAATACGTTTGGCTTTGATGTACTTAATATTGATGGTCATAATCATGCTCAGATAGAAGAAGCACTTAAATATGCTACACAGAAGCGAGATAAACCAGTTGCAATTATTGCTGAAACAGTAAAAGGAAAAGGAGTTTCATTCATGGAAGATCGCTTAGAATGGCACTATAAGTCAACTACAAAAGAGCAGTATGAGCAAGCGATGGAGGAACTAAGATGAGAAATCTTTTCGTAGATGAAGTCAACAAGATTATGCGTGAGAACGATAAAGTTATTTTTCTCACTGCAGAATGTGGATTTAATGTTGTTGAAGGTCTAGCAGAGGAATTTCCTAAAAGATTTTACAATACAGGTATTGCAGAGCAGAGCTTAGTGGGAACAGCAGCAGGTGTTGCATTGCGTGGTTTAAAACCAGTTGCATATACAATGGCAATGTTTCTTACAATGCGTGCATATGAACAAATTAGGGTAGATGTCGCATACCAAAATTTACCTGTTATTTTAGCTGGCGTAATACCAGGATTTGGTTATGGCAACTCTGGACCAACTCATCATTCAATAGAAGATGCTGCTATAATGAGAGTACTTCCAAATATGACTGTTGTTTATCCTGGAAATGAGATAGATGTAAGAGCTGCAGCTAGACAGGCTTTTGAATTAAATAAGCCATGTTATATTGGTCTGGGACGTGCTCCTCAAGATATGGATATAAATTACTCATCATCTGAATTTAAAATAGGAAAAGCTATACAAATGAAAGATGGAAATCATGCTGCTATATTTGCATATGGTGCAATGCTTGTTTCAGCTTTAAAAGCAGCAGAATTGTTGAAAAAAGATGGAATAGATTTAAGAGTATATAATATGCATACCATAAAACCGCTTGATATAGATGCACTAAAGATAGCATCAAAAGAATGTGGTGCAGTGTTTACATTAGAAGAAGAAAATATTATAGGTGGTTTAGGTGGAGCTGTTGCAGAGTTCTATGCAGAAAATAGTGAATATGCATGTAAATTTAAAAGATTAGGTGTTCCAGATACTTATGGTGAGGTTACTGGTACACAAAAATGGATACACTCGCAATATGGTATTGATGCACAAGGCGTAGCTACATCTATAAAGGAGATATTAAAGTGAGACATGCTAATAAGGAAAATTTAAAATTTTACAAGAATAAGCGCGTTTTTGTTACAGGACATACAGGATTTAAAGGAGCATGGCTTTGTGCCATGCTCCATGAAATGGGTGCAGATGTAACAGGATATTCTTTAACACCAGATAAAGGCTGTTTATTTGAAAAAATTAACGGTAAAGAAAAAGTTAACAGCATAATAGGGGATGTTCAAGATTATCAGAGTTTAAAAAAAGCTATTCTAGATTCGCAGCCTGAAATTGTAGTACATATGGCAGCCCAAGCTATTGTAAAGGATTGCTTTGATAATCCTATGTTTGCTTATGGTACAAATGTAATGGGCACAGTTAATTTGTTTGAGAGTATTCGCAAATGTAAGAGTGTAAAAAGTGTAGTTGTTATTACAACAGATAAGGTATATGAAAATAAAGGTGATGGTGCAGTTTATGTAGAAACTGACCCACTGGGTGGAATTGATCCTTATTCAAGCAGTAAAACATGTATGGAATATATAACAGACACATATAAGCGTTCATATCTTCAAAATGAAGAAAGAATGGTCGGTATTTCTACGGTTCGGGCTAGTAATGTTTTAGGTGGTGGAGATCATATACAATCTCGCCTAATTCCTTCAATATTAAATGCGATAGCAACAGGTAAGCCAGTAGAACTTAGAAATCCACATCAAACAAGACCATGGCAATCAGTTTTAGATGCTTTAAATGGATATTTGACAATAGGAAGACTTATGTATGATGAGCCTTTAAAATACTCAAGTCAATGGAATATTGGACCTACATTAGATGGTATAAAAGATGTTTTGTGGGTTGTTAATAGTATGCAAGAGCATTATGCTAATGCTGAATATGTTGTTGGCGAAACATTTGATGTTAAGGAATCTAAAACATTAGGACTAGATATAAGTAAATCGCTGATGAAATTGGACTGGGAACCTATGCTTTCATGTGATAAAATGCTATATAATGTTGTGGATTTCTTCAAAAAACAACAGAATGGAGAGTCAGAAGCAGATATTTGCTCAAGTCAGATTAAAGAATTTCTTGAGCTATAAAATATAACAATAAATATAAATATACAAAGGGTGTGGCACATTTGAAACGAGCTATTGTATGTGGAGGAGCAGGATTTGTTGGTTCTGCAGTTATTAAGGAATTGCTTGCAAATGGAGTTGAAACGACAGTAATTGTTAGACCAGGTTTTAACGAACGTAAGAATGTACATAATAGGCTTGAAGGTTTAAATGTAGAGATTTGGGAGTGTGATCTTAGCGAAATTTCAAAAGTAAAGGAGTTTGCTAATAATCGAATATACGATGTCTGGTATCAATTTGCATGGGACGGTTTGTTTGGTGAAGATTTAACCAATTATAAAAAGCAAATTATGAACATTCAATGGGTAATGGATTCATTAAATGTTGCTGCACTTTTGGGTTGTAAGAAATTTATTGGTTCAGGTAGTATATCTCAAGATGAATTACTAGTTGAGGAAAGTTCAAGTAATAATGATAAGCATAGAGTATATAAAGCAGCTAAACAAACTTGTCAATATATGGGTAACAGTGTGGGTCAAGAATTAGGTATAGATTTTATATGGCCAATTATAACTAATATATATGGTGCAGGAGAAAGTTCGCCTAGATTGATAAATAGCATGATTAGAAATTTACAGGCAGGTAAGCATCAATCACTTAGCGAAGGTAATCAATATTATGATTTTATATATATAACTGATGCTGCAAAAGCATTTTATCTGATAGGAAAATTTGGACGTTCAGGAAGAAGATATGTTATTGCTAGTGGAAATGCTCAACCATTAAAAAATTTCTTGATTAAATTAAGAGATGTAGTTTCACCAAATGCACATTTAGGATTTGGTGAAAATGAATTTAACGGTGTTTATTTATCAAAAGAATTATATTCAATAGAGCAACTGCAACAAGATACAGGTTTCAAACCAGAAGTATCGTTTGAAAAAGGAATTATGTTAACATCAGATTGGATAAAAAGAAATCAGAATTCTGGAGAATAATATGGCAGAGATATATGATATAGTTGTTATAGGTGCTGGTGCAGTTGGTTGTGCGGTTGCACGAGAATTATCAAGATACAATTTAAAAGTTGCTGTTTTGGAAAAAGGAATTGATGTTGCCTCTGGTACAAGTGGTAGAAATTCAGCAGTTATACATGCAGGGTTTAATAATAAAAATGGTTCTTTGATGGCACAGTTATGTGTGGAAGGAAATCAAGGTTTTGAAAAACTTGCAAATGAGCTTGGAGTACCATATAAAAAAACAGGTAAATATCTAATAGCGTTTGATAAAGATGATATTAAAGTTCTTAAAGGATTAGTTGAACAAGGTCGAAAAAACGGAGTAAAAGGTCTCCATATGATTGATGAATGCTCTCTTAAAAAAGCTGTTCCAGGTGTTGGAGGAATTGCAGCTATGCATTCACCAGAAACAGCAATTATAAATCCTTTTGCATATGTTATAGCATTGGCTGAAGATGCAGCAAGAAATGGAGTTACATTTTTGTTCGATAGAGAAGTTAAAAGCATTTTATTTAATAATGATATATATTTAATTTCTGCTGGACAAGATATTTATAAGGCTAAATTTATAATAAATTGTGCAGGTCTTTACAGTGATAAAATTGCTAATATGATGAATATCAATGATTATAAAATTTATCCATGTAGAGGAGAATATTTTATATTAGATGAAATTGCTGATGAAGTATTAAGTGTGCCTATTTATCCAGCACCTAAAAAGGGAATTGGTGGATTAGGTGTACATTTAACACCTACAACAAAGGGTAATATTCTAATAGGTCCAAGTGCAGAATATATTGATGATAAAAGTGATTATTCTTGTACTGCTAAGATTATGGATAAACTTTTTACCGAAGCAAAGCAATTGTTACCAACACTAAAACGAAGTTGTATAATTGGTTCATATAGTGGAATAAGATCAAAGCTTGCATCTCCACAGGAAGGTGGGTTTCACGATTTTGTAATCCATAAAAAAAATAATTCAATTCATCTCATAGGTATTGAATCTCCAGGTTTGACAGCTTCAGTACCTTTGGCTCGTAGAGTAATAGAAGAAATAAAAAAATCTATTACAATGCATAAAAAGACTGAGATAATTCCACCTAAAATTAGAAAACCACATTTTAGAAATCTTTCAATGAAAGAAAAATCAAAACTTATATCTCAAGATTCAAATTATGGAGAAATTGTTTGCAGATGTGAACAAATTACCAAGCGTGAAATTTTAGATGCAATTGAAAATCCTCTAGGTGTAGTTTCAATTAGTGGAATTAAATACAGATGTGGAGCTACAATGGGACGTTGTCAAGGAGGATATTGTTTAGGACGAATTACAGATATCTTAATCAAAGAATATAATAAAAAACCTAGTGATATTACACTTAGAGGCGGTAATTCGTCACTATATTTAGGATTTCTACAGGAGGATAGCTATGAAAAATAAGATAGTTATAGTCGGTGGTGGTCCAGCAGGAATGGCAGCGGCTTTAGCAGCTAAAGAGCATTGTAAAGATAAATGTAATGTTATAATTATAGAAAGGGAACATACGCTAGGTGGCATATTAAATCAGTGTATACATGATGGTTTTGGACTTTTAAAATTTGGACAGATGATGACAGGACCAGAATATGCAAATAAATATGAAAAATTAATTGAAAAAGCAGATATTAAAGTTTATACAGATACAATGGTTATAGATGTTACAAATGATAAAAAAGTAACATTTATCAATAAAAATGGACTTAGTACTATAAAGGCAAGTAGCATAATTTTTGCTACAGGTTGTCGTGAAAGAACAAGAGGAAATATTGCGATACCTGGAACACGACCTGCTGGTATATTTACAGCTGGGGTTGCTCAAAATTTAACTAACAATAAAAATATTTGTATAGGAAAAAAAGTTATCATTCTTGGTTCAGGAGATATAGGTCTAATAATGGCAAGAAGACTGACTTATGAGGGTGCAGATGTTATAGGAGTTATTGAATTACAAAAGCAACCTGGAGGTCTACAAAGAAATATAAGTCAATGTTTATATGATTTTGATATTCCATTGTATTTACAACATACTATAGTTGAAATTAAAGGAAAAGAACGCTTGCAAGCAGTCACAGTTGCACCAGTTGATGAATTAGGAAATCCAATAGAAAATAATAAATTTACTTTAGAATGTGATACATTAGTTCTATCTGTAGGATTAATCCCAGAAAACGAGATTGCAAAAAAATCAGGTGTACTATTAGATGATAAAACTAATGGTGCTTTAACAGATGAATATTTACAAACGAACATTTCAGGTGTATTTGTTTGTGGAAATTCAATTAAAGTTATGGATCTTGTAGATTATGTTTCTGAACAAGGTGAAGTTGCAGGATATAATGCAGTTGCTTATTTGTTTAATGAAAAAATGTATGAATTTAAAAAGCAAAGAAGTTTAGAGATGCCAAAAGGATTGCCGGAAAATGGTAAATTTACATGTATTTTGTGCCCTAATGGTTGCTCTATAACAGTTGAAGGCAACAATGTAAATGGAAATAAATGCAATAGAGGTAAGCAGTTTGCAATACAAGAAAAAAAAACACCTAAAAGAGTCCTTACGATAACAATATTGACACAAAAAGGTTATACCATTTCTGCTAAAACTGACAGACCTATAGATAAAGAAATTATAAAAGAAGTAATTAAAATATGCAAAAAAATTAGAGCATCAGATAATTGTAAAATAGGTGATGTAATTCTAGATAACATTGCAAACACCAATGCAAATCTAATAGCTACGAGCAAAGTACATTTATAAGTGGAGGTACTATATTGAAAAATATTATAAAAAGAGTAATAATATTGTTTGCAATTGTTGGTTTTTTTATTTTTGCAATATTTTTTGGATATAATGCATATAATAATAGCAATGGAAGTTTACTTGTAATGGAATCTACAGGTTTTACATTAACAGTTAATGGAACAGATTTTTATGTTGATTTAAATACAAATGATGTGTGGTTTGACCCACAATGGTTAACTACAGAATATGATGCGGTTATTTCAGCTTCAGAATTTCATGGTTTAGATGTAACAGTAGGTGGTATAGAATTAAAAAGTGAACAAACAATTTATGTTCCAGTAAACGAAATTAACAAAGATGTATCTATACCTGTAGATGTTAACATTAAAAGCACTAATGAAACTAAGACATATAATATTCGTACTTTGCATATTGCAATGCCAGAGTTAGATATTATTTCAAATGGTGCTGAGGACGGATATTACTATACTTCTGTGGACTATTGTTTGTATAAATTGGATAAATTAGGCAATATTGTTTATTATAGAGATTCACGAACAGGACTTAATTTTGATTTTAAAAGGACAGAAATTGATGGAAAAGTATATTATTCTTACTTGATGCAGAGTAATCCATCAGAAACACCTAATATTGCTAGTAAAGGATTTTTTAATAACTGTAAAGCAGTCGTTATGAATGAAAAATATGAAGTAATAGATGAAGTTCAGACTCTTATACCAAATGAAAATGTGCCAGAAAATTCTGCATTAGATAATCATGAATTTATTATATTAGGTGAAAATCACTATATTATTTTAGGATATGTTGGAAAGAGAGTATATAATATTCCAAATGATGTACCACACAGTGAATTTGGTTGTCGTGTAGTTGCTAATGTAATACAGGAAATAAAAAATAATGAAGTTGTTTGGCAGTGGGATAGCACAGATTATTCAGAACTTTATAAATTAAGTGTAGAAGGAAATGATTATTATAATTCATATTGCGAATGGTCTGACTATATACACTGTAATTCAATACAAATAGACCCAAAAGATAATAGTATTATTTGTTCATTTAGAAATTTAGATTCTATTGTTAAGATATCTCGCGAAACTGGAGAAATTATTTGGATTCTTGGTGGAAATGGTGACCAGTTTGGATTAACTGATATACAAAAATTTTCAAGACAATATTTTGCGAGAATAAATGACAATGGAACAATAACACTATTTGATAATGCTGTAAATGGTATATATTGTGAATATCCATTAGAGTATGAGGGAAATGCTAGCGGTGTCAGTCGAGTTTTAGAAATAGAAATCGATGAGTCACAAAAAATAATAAATAGTTATAAATCATATTCTGTTGATAAACAGTCTAGCCCATTTATGGGTTCAGCAGTGAGGACATCATATGATAATGATGTTTTCCTTATAGGCTGGGGAGAAAGACAGACTACAAATTCTCTTTTTGCAGAAATTGATTTTTCAAATAATAAAGTCTTATATGAAGTGCTTTATACGGGTAGTGAATTTAACACATATAGAGTCTATAAATTTGATAAATAACAAATAGATATCTATATTGTAAAATTAGATAAATTGTTTTTGTTTTTCGCAAATAAAATACTAGGTCGTATCTGAAAAGTCTATGCTAATTGTCATTTTAACAAAATGGTAATAGCAGCGATATAAATAAAAGATAAAAAGGACACAGCAAGTTTATCATATCTGGTGGCGATATGACGAAATTGTTTTGATTTACGAAAGAAATATTCCACTAAATGATATTCTTTGTATAAAAGTAAATCTACATTCCATGGAGAATTGACATTTTTCTTTGGTTGAATGACATAATTTGTTTTCTGTTTCTCAATATATGTTAGTATTTTTTGAGTTCCATAAGCACGGTCTGCAATTACATGACTGCCAGCTATATTGATTGTTTCTAGTACAGGAATTGCCATTTTGCTATCATGTACTCGACCGCCAGAGAGTAAAAATGATACAGTATTTCCAAGACCATCTACAGTGCACAAGTCCGTAAAAAACAGATATAGAAAATAAAAGACCTCCTGATGTAGAATATAACTATATCAGGAGGATTTTTTATGCCAAGAAACTATGTGGTAGATTGTAAAATCAAATTGAACACATAAAAAGATCCATAGCGATCAGGAATCTGTTAGAATAAGGTTCTCACACAAAACTCTGATAGAAAGGACTAAACGCTATGGACAAGGAACATTCTATCACAAATTTCACAGAACGCAATAAGGGGCAACACCTCAGGTCGGAGGAAAGAGGTGCGATTCAAGCACTGAAAAAGCAAGGCTTCAGCAACCGTGCCATAGCCCATATCATCAACTGTAGTCCCTCGACCGTTGGTTATGAACTTCGACGTGGTACACCGACATATTCTGGGCGTGGTCGAAAACCTAGTTACTCTGCCAAACGGGGAGCTGCCGTCTATAAAGCCAACCGCAGTCGCTGCCATCGCCCCAAAAGCATCCACCGTAACTCTAGATTCATCGGCTGGATGGTAAATATGATTCGTACACATGGCTGGTCATTTGATGCCTGCGTAGGACGAGCACGGCAAACAGGTTTATTTCCTGCTCATGAAATTCCCAGCACCAAAACACTCTATCGTCTGCTGTGGAATGGCAAACTGCCTTTGACTTTGTTTGAACTTCCAGAAGTATTAAATCGCCGTTCACGCAAGAAACCAAGGCTTTCAAAGCGAATCAACGGGAAATCAATTGATGAGCGTATCTCAGAAGTGGCTGAAAGAAATACATTCGGACACTGGGAATCGGATACTGTACTAGGTCGAAAAAAGAGTGGTGAACCTGCGATATTCACCATTGTGGAGCGTTTTACTGGTTGCTATCTGTCCATTCGGATTGACAGTAAAACCACAGATGGAATCGCCAGTGCTATGAAGCAGCTGAAAGATCAATATGGCGAGCAGTTTTCTCAGATATTCTGCACCATTACCACGGATAACGGCAGCGAATTTGCTGCTTTCTCTGCCTTTGAAGCACTGGGTACCAAGGTCTATTTTGCACACACCCATATTCCGCTTGGGAACGCCCTGTGAACGAGAGAACCAACCGTATCTTACATAAGTTTATTCCCAAAGGACGTTCTATCCACGATTTCACAGACGAACAGATTTTGATGTTTGCCGATGAAATCAATGCCACCCCAAGAAAGCGTCTGGGCTATCAAACCCCAGAGGAGCTATTCGATGCTCAATTGGATTGCATTTATGCCACAACCACATGAGCTACTTTATTCTAATGAAGTGTTCAATTTGTTATTGCAATTTTCGCAAGAAACTATGTATGTATGAAAAAGAAATCATAGAGGTTGAAAGACAAGGATGCACAGGTAAAGAAATATGTGCCAAATATGGTTTTAGAGCAATTCCTGTTAAGAATACAAATAATCCATTTTGTTAAACCAACCAGAAATATCAGATAAAGAAATAAGTTTATAGGGACTAGAAATAGAGCTACTAAGAGTTTCAGGAATTCTGGCTTTCCAATTTCTCAAAATAGCTTTAATCTTAGACCAAAGCATCTCAATAGGGTTAAAATCAGGACTATATGGAGGCAGATAAATTAATTTAGCACCAACAGATTCAATAGCTTGTTTAACACCATTGACTTTATGTGTTCTTAAATTATCCATTA
>JAGHIZ010000107.1 GCA_017886875.1 Butyricicoccus sp.
CACCTGTTCCCATTCCGAACACAGTAGTTAAGCTCGTTTACGGTGACAATACTTGGCTGGCGACGGCCTGGGAAGATAACTCATCGCTTACACTTAAAGCAGTAACCAGTTATGGTTACTGCTTTTTTCGTCTTATAAAATTTATAAAACAAAAAATATTATTTTTCGACAAAATTCGACAAATCATTAAATAAACTTTTGATATACTATATACGGTTCTTTTGTACACGCTTTAAAGAACCTAGAGCATTTTTATATTATCAGCTCCCAACTGATATGCTCGAAAATAAAATTTAATATGGAAACACCTCTATATTTATTATAGAGGTGTTTCTTTATGTGTAAAATTAAATTATAATGTATTTTAGGAGGTATCTTAAATGCGTATATTAGTATCTGAAGATGAAAAAGATTTAAATAGACTTATTTGTAACACCTTAATTCGTGCAGGTTATAGTGTTGATGCATGTTATAATGGTGAAGATGCATTGGATTATATAGCCAATGCTGATTATGATTGTATTTTATTAGATGTTATGATGCCTAAGGTTAATGGTCATGAGGTTTTAAAGCGTTTACGTGGGGAAAATAAAAACTTTCCGGTAATATTTTTAACCGCTAAAGATACTGTTCAAGACCGTATAACAGGTCTTGATTTGGGTGCTGATGATTATTTAGTTAAACCTTTTGATTTTGATGAACTTCTTGCAAGAATTCGTGCGGCTACTCGTAAATATGGTACTCAAAAAACAAGTGTTTATACATTGGCTGATTTATCAGTTGATACTGCTACTCATATTGTAAAAAGAAATAATCAGGAAATTAAATTGTCTGCTAAAGAATATGCTATTTTAGAATATTTAATAATGCATAAAGAAACTGTTGTAACTAGAAATCAGCTTGAAAATCATATATGGAATTATGATTATGTTGGTGGCTCTAATGTTGTTGATGTTTATATAACATATCTTAGAAGAAAAATTGATAACGGTTTTGATAAAAAATTATTGCATACAATTCGTGGTACAGGTTGGATTTTAAAGGAGTAAGAATGAAATTTCTTTCGGTTAAGATAAAATTAACTCTTTGGATAACTGCTTTAATGTTTTTTTTGGTTTCTATAGTTTTGTTATCTATGATTTCAATTACCAGTAGTGTAGTCACAGAAAATACATTTGATTTATTGTCAAACACTATTAGACAAAATCTTGTAAGTGTATCAATGCAAGATGGTAAGCTTGTTTTTGATGAAAATTTTAGTTTCTCTTATAATGGTGTATATACTTTGATTTATAGCGAAACAAATGCATTATTAGCAGGTCAACCGCCTATAAATTTCCCCGAAAATATAGAGTTTGAAAACGGTGTAACAAAAGAAGTAGAAAGTATTGATGGTGAATATTATATTTTAGATTATTGGTTACATTTTAGCTGGGAAGATGGTATATGGGTGCGTGGAATAGTTCCTAAACCAGATGTTACAGATATTATAGAAGATATTGAAGGTATAGCACTTATTATATTGCCTTTGACTATTATTATAGGTGCTTTGGGTGCATATCTTTTGGCTAGAAAAACATTTAAACCGATAGATAAAATTATAAATGCTGCAAGTGCTATTGGTGAAGGGCGTGATTTATCCCTTAGAATAGGTTTGCCGAAAGGTAGAGATGAAATAAGTAAATTAGCTTCAGCTTTTGATAATATGTTTGAAAGGCTTGAAAAGTCTTTTGAAACTGAAAAACAGTTTACTTCTGATGCTTCTCATGAACTTCGTACACCAACTGCTGTTATTTTAGCTGAATGTAATGATACAACAAATCATACTTCAATAGATGAATATAAAAAATCTATAGATGTTATAAATAGACAGGCTGTTAAAATGTCCAATCTTATTAAACAACTTCTTCAAATGACACGCCTAGAACAAGGTAATCAAGCAGTTAATTTTGAAACTCAGGATTTAAGCGAGTTTGTTAATATTATTTGTTCTGAACAGCCTGATTTACCAAAAACAATGTCATTATATTTAGATATACAAGATAATATTATAGCTGAATTTGATATTGTGCTTATGAGCAGATTATTACAAAATTTAATAAATAATGCTATAACTTATGGTAACCCAAACGGATTTATTAAAATTAAATTATATAAAGAAGTTAAAACTATTTATCTTTCAGTAGAAGATAATGGTATTGGTATGACTGATGAGCAACTTCAAAATATTTGGAAAAGATTTTATCAAGCTGACCAATCAAGACAAAATGGTGCTGGCTTAGGGCTTACTATGGTTAAACAAATAGCTAATTTGCACCATGGTGATATAAAAGTTACAAGTAAAGAGGGAAAAGGTAGTTTATTTGTATTCTCTTTTCCAGAAAAACAATATTAAAAAATTTTGTGTTGTTTTAATGGAATTTTAATTTTCATATGATATCATAATTACAACAAAAGAAATTAACCACTTAGTTTTTGGAGGGTGTGATTTATATGAAAAAATTATTATCTATTTTAACAGTTTCTGCTATTACAGTTGCTGCTCTGACTGGCTGTGCAACAAATAAGTTAACAAAACAGGCTAATGTAAATTATATTGGTGTAGATGCTGCTAAAAATACTGCTCTTTCTAATGCAAATATTGATGCAAGTAATGCTGTTTTTACAGAAGCAAAATTAGATGATAAAGATGGCACTGCTTATTATGAAGTTGATTTTACTGCTAATGGTGTTGAATACGAATATGATATTGATGCAATTACAGGTACTGTAATAGAGCAAAACCAAAAACAGTCTGGTAATGCTCAGGCAACTAATAATGCTACAAATCAAACAACAACTTCTGTTATTGATGAGGCTAAAGCAAAAGAAATTGCTTTAAATCATGCAGGTGTAACCGAAGCTGACACTTCTTTTATCTTAGCAAAGGCTGATAAAGATGATGGCAGACAAGTTTTTGATGTTGAGTTTTATGTATCTAGTACAAATAGTGAGTATGATTATGAAATAGATGCTCAAACGGGCGAAATTATCAGCTTTGATTATGATGCTGAAAACTATACTCCTAGCACAAATAACACAAACACTAATTCTACAACAACAAAAACCGAGCAGGAAATAAAAGATATAGCTCTTGCTAAAGTTCCAAATGCAACTGAAAAAGATATACAAGTTAAACTTGATAGAGATGATGGAAAATTAAAATATGAAGGTAAAATCATCTATGAAGGTATGGAATATGATTTTGAAATAGACGCTTATAGCGGTGCTATTTTAGAATGGGAAGCTGAATCTGTATTTGACTAAATCTAAAAAGAGGTGCTTAATTATGAAAAAAATAGCTTGTGTTTTAACAGCCGCTTTTATGTTAAGTGGCATGGTAGCTGGTGCATCATACAATGTAAACGCTACTTTAAACCCTGATGTAAATGTTAATATTGATGGTACAAATAGAACATTTTATAATGCTCAAGGTCAAGAAGTTTTTCCTATAATATATAATGGCTCGACTTATTTGCCAATTCGTGCAATTGGTGAAATTATGAACAAAAATGTTAATTGGGACTCAACTACTCAAACCGCTAGTATTGGCGGTGAGCGTGTAACAGGCACAACTGTAGGTACTCCTAATAATTCGGCAGTTAAAACAAGTATTACTATGTCATGTTGTCCAGAATATACTATCATTATTGATGGTACAGAGAGAACATTTACTGATGTTAACGGAAATGCAGTTCAGCCAATGAATTATAATGGTTCAATCTATCTTCCACTTCGTGCAATCGGTGAAATTATGGGAAAAAGTGTGACTTGGGACGCTACAACCCAAACTGCAATATTAACGGGCAATAATCAGTCTGGCGGTGAGGTTACCGACTTTGATACACAAAACCCTACAAATCCTACAAACCCAACAAACCCAACAAATCCAACTGGTGAAATAACTCTTGAGCAGGCAAAGGAAATTGCACTAAAACATGCAGGTAAAACCGCATCACAGGTTCAGTTTGTAAAAGCACATCAAGATTGGGACGATGGTCGTAAACAGTATGATATTGAATTTATAGTAACTTTAAATAATGTTGTTTATGAGTATGATTATGAAATCTCAACCAATGGAACTATTATAAGCTATGACTATGATGCAGAAGGCTATGTTAATAATAATGGAAACACATCAGCAAATGTGGCTATAAGTGCAGAGCAAGCAAAACAAATAGCTCTAAATAAAGTATCTGGTGCAACAACTTCTAATATATATGAATTTAAGCTTGATAGAGATGATGGAAGATATAAATATGAAGGCAAAATTATTTACGGTACTTTTGAATATGAATTTGAAATTGACGCTAATACAGGCAATATAATCGAATGGGATAGAGAATCCATTTATGACTAAGTAATAATTAAAACGCACATCTAAAAATGATGTGCGTTTTTTTGATTTAATTATAAATTATAGGCTGAATTTGCTTATTTTCTAATGCATAGTTTATAGTTTCTGGTATCAAATCCATATTTGCTACAAGTGAACGAGGTTTTTCTTTTGGTGCATCTTGCTTAAATGGCACAAAATAATAGTTTTTTCTGTTTAAAAGTCTGCCTATGTTTTCAGCAGAGCCAGAAAGACCATCATTTGTAGATATTGCAAGCACTATTGGACGTTCTCGCCTTAAATGGCTTTTTACTGCCATTGGTACAGTATCATCTATTATAGAATTACTTAATTTTGCAAGTGTATTACCTGTACATGGTGCAACAACTAATACATCAAATAAACCTTGTGGCCCTATAGGTTCAGCTTTAACTATGCTGTCTATTATAGGCTTTTTTGTTATATCACTTAAATGACTGTATAATACATCTGCTTTTCCGAATTTGGTATCCATTGTTGCTGAATGATGTGATAATATAGCTGTTATATCGTATTCATTTATCATATTTTCGAGCGTTTTTATAACTTTATTAAATGTGCAAAATGAACCCGTCATTGCAAAGCCTATTCGTATTTTATCACTCATAAAACTTTTTCCTCCTGCAATATAGTGTAAATGGTGTTTTTTATCGCTGTTGCTGCTGAAATAGGTGCAACCTTTCCCGGAAGTGATAATGCATGTATTGCTCTTATACCAATCTTTTCTGCGTAATTAAAATCTACTCCGCCTGCATTTGATGCTAAATCTATTATCAAACAATTTTCATTTATATTTGATAATTCACCTGCACCAAGTACCAATGCAGGAACAGTATTTATTATTAAATCAAAATCATTTAATTTGCCTATTAGCTTATTAGTATTAAGATAATTTAATCCTTTTGAAGTAATCCATGCAAAATCTTTTGGTGAGCGGGCGGATACTGTGACTTTTGCATGTAATGCAGATAAAGCGTCAGAAAGTATACTGCCTATACGTCCATTACCTATAACAAGCACTTTTGCACCATGAAGCGTTATAAGTAATTCTCGCATTGCAAGCTCTATTGCTCCTTCACAGGTCGGTATTGCATTTAATATAGCGAGTTCTTCTCGTTCTAAATAGTCATAAAGTAAAATTTCATTGCGTTTTGCTTGATTTTTAACCTCTTTTGTAATTCCTCCTGCAAAGACCATTTTTTTTGATGGTATGGAATTTATAATTAAATCAAGCTTATATGATGTATTGCAAAGAGGGGCATTTAATACCCCTTTTTCTCTTTGTATTGGCATAGGTAAAATTATTACATCGGCTTTAGAAAAATCAGCTATGCTAAGTGGTTTTATATCCTCCTCAAATGAAAACCTATCAATAGCAAAGCTAAAAACATCATGATTATCTAAACAAAGCTGTTTTGCAAGAAATATCTGTCTCATATCTCCGCCAACAACTGCAAATGTAAGTTTTTTGTTCAATGTATTCCGCCTCCCTTCATGTCAGACTATGCAAATATTAAGTAAAATGTGCATACTTAAATGTATATTATGGAAATATACGCCAATGATACTTGAAGAATATTGTGTTTTTGTGGTATGCTATATAAGGTATCTCCTGCTATACAGGTTTTACTGTAAGAAATAAGCCGTTAGGGGAAGGCGGCAAAGCTCTGTATTTATAGAGCATACTTTTTGTTAGAAAGGATTGAATAATTCCATGAACAAACAGGAAATCATGGAGGGCATTGCATTTCAGTTAAAGAGTGATTATCATACCACTCCTCATGATGCAAAGCCTGAACAGCTTCATATGGCTGTATCTAAAGCGATTATGGCAGAAATCGCTGACCGTTGGCAGAATAGCCTTGAAAAACACCGCAAACAGCGTAGAGCTTATTATTTCTCTGCTGAGTTCCTTATGGGACGTATGATTTATAACAACCTTATGTGTCTTGGTATGACCAAGGAGGTTGGTGAGCTTCTTGAAGAAGCTGGTGCTTCTCTTGATGAATTTGAAGATGTTGAAGACTGTGCTCTGGGTAATGGTGGTCTTGGTAGACTTGCAGCTTGTTTCTTAGACTCAGCTGCTACCCTTGACTTACCTCTTGAGGGTTATGGTATTCGTTATAAATATGGTCTGTTTAAACAGAAAATTCAGGGTGGTTTCCAGACAGAAACCGCTGATGATTGGACTCGTTATGGTGACCCTTGGGGTTTAAGACGTGAGGACGAAAAAGTTAATGTTCGTTTCGCTGACCAAAATATTGTTGCTGTACCTTATGATATGCCTATTATTGGTTATGGTACTGATAATATTGGTACATTGCGTCTATGGCAGGCTGAAACCGAAACACCTTTTGATTTTAACCTGTTTAATGACCAGCAGTATGATAAGTCTGTTGCTGCGGCTAACCGTGCAGAGGACATTTCCCGTGTGCTTTATCCAAATGACTCCACAGACGCTGGTAAAATTTTAAGACTAAAGCAGCAGTATTTCTTCTGTTCTGCTTCTCTACAAGATATAATTAAAAAGTTTAAAAAGATTCATGGTGATGATTTCTCTAAGTTTGCTGACCTTAACGCTATTCAGCTTAATGATACTCACCCTGTTATTGCTATTCCAGAGCTTATTCGTCTGCTCACCGATGGCGAAAATCTAACTTTTGACGAAGCTTTAGCTATTTGTAAAAAGGTATTCTCTTATACTAACCATACTATTCTGGCTGAGGCTCTTGAAAAGTGGAGCAATCATTTAATGATTAACACTATTCCTCGTGTTTATGATATTATTATCAAGATTGATGAGGCTCTAGGTAAAGAACTTAATGCTCTTGGAGTTCCTGCTGACAAGGCAGCTTCTATGCGTATTATTCAGAACAACACTGTTCATATGGCTCATATGGCTATCTTTGCATCTCAGTATGTAAATGGTGTTGCTCAGCTTCACACTGACATTCTGAAAAATGATGTTTTAAAGGATTGGTATAATATTTATCCAAACCGTTTCCAGAATAAGACTAATGGTATTACTCAGCGTCGTTGGCTTGCTCTGTGTAACCCTGAGCTTGCTGACCTTCTGACCGAGCTATTAGGCAATGAAAGCTGGAAAACTGACCTTTCTCAGCTTAAAAAGCTAGAAAAGTTTGTTAAAGATGATAAGGTTATGGAGCGTGTAGCTCAAATTAAGATGAATAACCATAAGCGTTTGGCGGCTTATATCCAGAAAAAAGATGGTATTTATGTTGACCCTAATACTTGCTTTGATATCCAGATTAAGCGTCTGCATGAGTACAAGCGTCAATTCCTAAATATTCTTGCTATTCTTGAGCTTTACTATGAAATTATTGAAGGTAGCCTAACTGACTTTACACCAACTACATTTATTTTTGGTGCTAAATCTGCTCCAGGTTATAAGCGTGCTAAGGGTATTATCAAGTTAATTAATGAAGTTGCTCGTGTTATTGATAATGACCCTCGTGTTAAGGGTATTCTAAAGGTTGTATTTGTTTCTAATTACAACGTTTCTTATGCTGAAAAACTGGTTGCTGCTGCTGATATTTCCGAGCAGATTTCTACTGCTGGTAAGGAGGCTTCTGGTACTGGCAACATGAAGCTTATGGCTAATGGTGCGGTTACTATGGGCACTTATGACGGTGCTAATATTGAAATCTTCGAGGAAGCAGGCGAGGAAAATAACTATCGCTTTGGTGCTACTGTTGAAGAAATTAACGATGTTTCCGAGCGTTATAACCCTAACTGGACTTATCACCATGACAATAGAGTTAAACGTATTCTTGATGCTCTTATTGATGGTACTTTAGATGATGGTGGTTCTGGTATCTTTAGAGAACTGCATGACTCTATTGTTTACGGTACAGGCTGGCATCGCCCTGACCAGTATTTCTTATTACTTGACCTTGAGCGTTATTTAGATGCTCGTAAAAAGGCTAGTCAAGATTATAAGGATAAACTGGGCTTTGCTCGTAAATGCTGGATGAATATTTGTAACTCTGGCAAGTTCTCCTCTGACCGTACTATTGCTGAATATGCTAAGGATATTTGGCATATTGAAAAAGTTTAATAAAGCTTAAATTATTTACTGGCGGAAAGGATTTTTATTATGACTTTACAACAGCTAATTTATGCTGTAACTATAGCCTCCACTGGCTCGGTTAATAAGGCAGCAAAACAACTGTTTTTGTCACAGTCAAGCCTTTCTGCCAGTATTTTAAATTTGGAACAGGAAATAGGTATAAATTTATTTCATAGAACCAATAGAGGTGTAACTATAACGCCTGAAGGTGAGGAATTTTTAATTCATGCACGACAAATTGTAAATCAATATAAACTCACCGAGGAAAAATTTATACTAAAGCGGGAAACAAGAAAAAGTTTTCAGGTTTCTTCTCAGCATTATACTTTTGCTGTAAAAGCTTTTATTGAAATGGCTAAACAGTTTGAGCTTGACCGATATGCTTTTGGTATGCATGAATGTAAAACAACTGAAGTTATTGAAAATGTTAAAAATTATCATAGCGAAATAGGTGTTTTATATGTTGATGATTTTAACCATGATATTTTAATGCGTACTTTTTCTGAAAATGATTTGATATTTACCGAGCTTTTTTCATGCAAGATATTTGTATTTTTAGCAGATTGTCACCCGCTTGCAAAAAATAATATATTGGATTTAGATGATTTACAGCCTTATCCTTGCCTTTCTTTTGACCAAGGCGAAAACAGTGCTTTTTATCTTGCAGAAGAAGTATATTCAGCTAGAAATTATAAACATATTATAAATGTTAGTGATAGAGCTACTATGCTTAATCTTATGATTGGACTAAATGGCTATACTCTTTGCAGTGGTATTATGTGTGAGGATTTAAATGGTAAAGACTATACGGTTATTCCTCTAAAATCTGATAAAATTATGAGAATAGGCTATATAAGGCGTAAGGATAGCCAAATAAGCAATATGGCACAGATTTATATTGATGAACTTAAAAAATGCAGTATAAATATAATCTAAAGCACTATAAATTTATAGTGTTTTTTTATTATATATTGATATAGTTTAAAACGATAACCAGTAAGCTGTTATCGGTATTAACACTTAATCTTAAAACCTAGTATAATAGTAGACAAGATAAAATTTATAAGAGGTGTGCAAACTATGGCTAGAATTAAAAATCAACAAAAATGGAAATTTGAAACCCGTCAATTACATATTGGTCAAGAACAGCATGATGCTGTGACAGGTGCAAGAGCTGTACCTATTTACCAAACAACTTCTTTTGTTTTTGATAACTGCCAAGATGCAGCAGATAGATTTGCTCTTAAAAAAAGTGGTAATATATATGGTAGACTTACAAACCCAACTGAAGCGGTATTTGAACAAAGAATTGCTGAGCTTGAAGGCGGTATTGCTGCCTTGTCTGTTGCCTCTGGTGCTGCGGCTGTAACATATGCAATTCAAAATATTGCCCGTCAAGGTGAACATATTGTAGCTGCTAAAAATATTTATGGTGGTACTTATAATTTGCTTGCTCATACATTGCCATCTTATGGTATTACAACAACTTTTGTTGATGCTCTAAATCCTGAAAACTTTGCAAAGGCAATAAAAGAAAATACTCGTGCTATATATATTGAAACGCTTGGAAATCCTAATAGTGAGGTAACTAACATTGATGCAATAGCTGAAATTGCTCATGCTAATGGTTTACCACTGATTATTGATAACACTTTTGGTACTCCTTATTTAATTCGTCCGATTGAACATGGTGCTGATATTGTTGTAGAATCTGCTACCAAGTTTATTGGCGGTCATGGTACAACTTTAGGCGGTGTTATTGTTGATGCAGGCACTTTCGATTGGAGTGCATATCCAGAAAAATATCCTCAGTTTACTCAACCAGACCCAAGCTATAATGGTATTAGCTTTGTAGAGGCTGCGGGAAAAGCTGCTTTTATAACCCGTATTCGTGCAATTATACTGCGTGATATGGGTGCTACTCTTTCTCCAATTAATAACTGGATTTTACTTCAAGGATTGGAAACTCTCTCTTTACGTGTAGACCGTCATATAGAAAATGCTCTTAAAGTGGTTAAATATTTGCAAAATGTTCCACAAGTAGAACAAGTAAGCCACCCATCTATTAGCACTGACCTAGAACAGCAAAGATTATATAATCAATATTTCCCTAATGGAGCGGGTTCTATTTTCACTTTCCGTATTAAAGGTGGTGAAAAAGAAGCTCATCAGTTTATTGATAGACTTGAGCTTTTTAGTTTACTTGCAAATGTTGCAGATGCTAAAAGCCTTGTAATTCACCCTGCAAGCACTACACATGCAGAGCTTACCGAAGCAGAACAGCGTGAGCAGGGAATATATCCAAACACAATCAGATTGTCAATCGGTCTTGAACATATTGATGATATTATTGCAGACCTTGAACAAGCTTTTAATGGATAATTATTTTGAAATCGGGCTGTATTGTAAAAACAGCTCGATTTCTTTATAAAACAAGAAAAAATTGTTGACAAATGGCGTATAATGTCGTATACTGATTGAGTTGCCTGATGAGGGCAGTAAATCAAAAGAGAAAAACTTGAAAAACTTCAAAAAAGATGTTGACAAGATAAACTGCTTTTGATATAATAATTAAGCTGTCTTTGAGAGATGGCGAGTTTACTAGAAAAGATTAGAAAAAAGTCAAAAAA
>JAGHIZ010000108.1 GCA_017886875.1 Butyricicoccus sp.
AGGCGTAACAGGACCAACGGGCGTGACTGGACCGCCCGTTGGTCCGGTCACGCCTGTTGGTCCTGTTACGCCCGTTGGTCCTGTTAAGCCGGTTGGTCCAGTTACGCCTGTTGGTCCAGTTACGCCTGTTGGTCCTGTTACACCAGTTGGTCCAGTCACGCCCGTTGGTCCTGTTACGCCTGTTGGTCCAGTTGCTCCTGTTGCTCCTGTTGGTCCTATTCCAGCTGGTCCGGTTGCTCCTGTTGCACCAGTGAAAACATTCATATATGCACAACTTGTTTATGATAAATATGCAACCTATTTATTTTTTTGTGGAGTAGATAAGTAAAGAGATATGATTTAAGGTGGTGATTTAATGGAAGATAATAAAATTATAGAATTATATTTGCAAAGACAAGAAACCGCAATAGAAGAAACTGCAAAGAAATATCAAAAATACTGTCATTCAATCGCATATAATATTCTTTTTGATAAAAATGATGCTGATGAAGTTGTAAATGATACATATTTAGGTGCATGGAACAGTATTCCACCACACAAACCCACTATTTTATCAACTTTTCTTGGTAAAATAACTCGTAGAATTTCAATAAAGAAATGGGATGAAAAAACTGCTCAAAAACGTGGTGGAGGTGAAATCCCGCTTGTTCTTGGAGAACTTTCTGAATGTATACCAGATTTAAATAGTGTTGAAAAAGAGCTTGAAAATAAATATTTATCAGAACTTATAAACAATTTTCTTTTAACGCTACCCAAAACAGAAAGGAAAATTTTCATATGTCGTTATTGGTATCTTGATTCTATTTTATCAATAAGTAATCAGTTTGGTTTTAGTGAAAGCAAAATTAAATCTATGCTTTATAGAACTCGAAAAAAAATGAAAATATTCTTAGAAAAAGAAGGTGTTTTTGATGAAATCTAAAAATATACTTGATGCTATTGGTATGATTAACGATGAACTTATTTTAGATGCAAAAACAAATACTAAAAAAATCAAACATAGATTTATACTATGCGTCGCTGTTATAACCACCTTTTTACTTATGACAACTGCACTTGCAGTTAATTTAGGTTGGCATACAAAGCTATTAAATTATTTAAAACCAAGTGAAAAACAACTGGAGACACTCAATGAGGCTACAAATTTATCTGAAGTCACTGTTTCAAATAATGGTGTTACAGTTACAGTAAAACAGACTTTAGCTGATAAATTTGGTGTATATGTATTATATGAAATTACCGCACCTGAAAACTTTGAATTTAATGATAATATTAGATGGACACTTAATGCTTTAAATCTTCCATATAAACAAGATGATTATGTTGTTTTTGGAACTTATGATTACACAATATTAGAACAAGATAAAAATAAAAGATTAGAACTTCTTTATTATGAAAATACTGCTCCAATCGAAAGTGGAAAAATGACATTATATCTTCGTGATTTATGTGAATATGGTTCAGATGGCACTCGTGTAACACATAATACACTTATAGAAGGTGAATGGCAGCTTGAATGGAATTTTACTTATAAAGATACAGGAAAAAATATAGAAACTAATATTCAAATGGGTAATAGTACAATTAAAGGTGTTTATATTTCTCCTATGTCACTATGCGTTTATCTTACAGGTAATATTTCAGAAAATATGTTACCTGTTATAAAGTTTAAAGATGGTAGTGAAATTAAATATAATGAGCAAAATGAAAATCTATCTTTTATAAATTATCTAAAAGATGAAGAAAATAAAATTTATATAAATAAAGTTTCTTGGCGTCTTGAAAATATAATTGATTTAAATAATGTAGATTATATTCAAATTGATGATATAATTATACCTATAAATAATATATAGGAGTAAACAAAATGACAAAGATTTTATTTATATGCCATGGTAATATATGCCGTAGCCCTATGGCTGAATTTGTAATGCGTGATATGGTTAATAAAGCTGGTTTATCAAATAAATTTGAAATCGCATCAGCTGCCACAAGTACAGAAGAAATAGGAAATTCTGTATATCCTCCAGTAAAACGTTTATTAGCGGACAATGGTATTTCATGTGATGGCAAAACCGCAAGACAATTAACAAAAAAGGATTATGATAATTATGATTTATTAATCGGCATGGACGGTGCTAATTATCGCAATATAAACCGAATTTGTGGAGGCGATAAGCAAAACAAAATACATCTTTTAATGGATTTTACTGGCTCACCACATGATGTAGCTGACCCATGGTATACAAGAAATTTCGATGCAACATGGAATGATATAAATGAAGGCTGTAAAGCACTTTTGGATAAACTAACTCAAAATTAAGTTTTAAAAAGCACCTTTAATTGGTGCTTTTTTTGTTTATTGGGTATTTAATAAGAAATTATAAGCTAACGGTTTTAAATACATAATAAATATATTGGAATTGAGTGGTAAAAGTGTTATAATACGTTTGATTGATAAAAATTTATTATATTACAAAAAAACAAAACGGGGGGATAGTTATGAATTTTAACTCTGTTTCTAACAAAAAAAAATCAAAACTTGTCAGTAGTTTATTAAAAACAATTTCCATTATGTTCTGTATAGCTGGAGTATGTGTTTTTTATTTAAATACTTACATTAATAAAGTTACTATTGAACAAGAAAAAAAGCAAACATTAATACAAACTGTACAATACAATAAATCTGAAGTTTCTTCTTGGATTAAAACACAAATTAGTCAGCTTGATTTAATGCAATATAGTTTTCAAAGTATGCTACCGACTAATTTAACACAAGAAAACATATTTTCAGTTTTAAAGAACTCAACAGAAAATAGTTCAAATGATGGTGTAATATCAGATTATGTAGTATTAACTGATAAAACAATGATTTCTGGTGATGGTTGGGTGCCAGACGCAAGTTATGACCCAACACAAAACGATTACTATATAAAACCACAAACTATGGATATATATATAAGTGAACCATATGTAGACGCAAATACTGGTGATTTTATTATAACCATATCTATGCCTTTAAAATACAGTGGTAGTTTTTACGGTGTTTTAGCTCGTGATGTAAGTATGTCAGCAGTTCAAAATATATTTGATGAATATGATACATCTGATGGTAGTTATCTATATTTATTAGACAGCAATAATAGTATACTTAGTCATATAAATGATGATTATGAAACATCTGATACAAAAAAAGTCAATGTGGAAAATATTGATGTACCTGCTATGCAGCAATCAATAGATAATATTTTAAAAAGCAAAGACTATGATAATAAACAAAAATTCTTTTATGCTGAAAAAGAAGAAACAAGTGGCTGGATAATAGGCTTGTCTTATCCACAAAGTATTGTTACAAATGAGCTAATACAGCAAATGTTTATGAACTTAATTATTTTTTCAGTTATAATTATAGCTGGTTTAAGCATTTTAGTTATAATAATGAAAAAGAAATTCTCACCAATCTATGATATAACAAATGCAGCTCAACAATTAGAAAATGGTAATTTTAATGTAAACTTAAATGTAAATTCAAACGATGAGTTAGGTTTTTTATCAGAATGTTTTCAAAATACAGGCACTTATTTACGTGGTATAATCAAAGAAATATCCTATATTTTAAAACAATTAGGTGATGGCAATTTAACTGTTAAAACAACACATGAATATCGTGGTGAATTTATTGAAGTAGAAACAGCAATAAAAAATATTATAAAACAAATGAATGAAATTATTGCTAATATAGATAAAGTCGGAAAAGAAGTTTCAAGCGGTGCTGGTATTGTTGCTGATAATGCACAACATCTCTCAGAAAATTCTATGACACAAGCACAACAAGTTTCACAAATTTTTGAAGATATGCGTTGCATGAAACAAACACTAGAAAATAATTCTGAGCGTACAGTTTTAGCAGGAAAAGCTATTGTAAATGTTTCTACTCAATTAGAAGAAAGCGGCAATATGATGTCTGAAATGATGAAAGAAATGGATAAAATAAAATCCTCATCTAATCAGATTGAAAATATAATACACACTATAGAAGATATAGCATTCCAAACCAATATTTTAGCATTAAATGCTGCTGTAGAAGCTGCAAGAGCTGGAACAGTTGGTAAAGGTTTTGCTGTTGTTGCTGATGAAGTGCGTGAGCTTGCTAATAAATCTGCATTAGCTGCAAAGAATACATCATCACTAATTGAAGCATCTATTGAAACCGTAGAACGTGGGGCAAGTGTTGCACAAAAAACAGAAAAAGCACTATCTCAAACAGTTGAGTCCATAAATCAAGTTGTACAAGAAACAAAAGAAATAGTAAAAACATCACAATCACAAAGTAATGATATTGACTCTATTACACAAACTGTTTCGGATTTCTCTACGGCAGTCCAATCAAACACAGCCAAAGCCCAAGAAAATGCTTCTACCAGTCAAGAAATGTCCGAACAAGCAAACATGCTAAAGGAACTATTATATAGATTTAATATTGATAAAAATATATAATCACAAAAGCGGTCAAAATTGACCGCTTTTTTGTTGTGCATAAAATAATGCATCTGTCGCTCCAGTTGCACCTGTAGCACCTCTACAGCCACAACAACCCATAGGCCCAGTTGCTCCCCTGTCGCCTTTTGGTCCTCTTGGGCCTGTTGCTCCAGTAGGACCTTGGCAGCAGCATGAACAGCTATCATTTTCACCACAAATTCTGTTTATTAAATCTTCAGGTGGATAACACCCACCAAAATGATTATAATCATTCATAATTTTGTGTCCTCCTAAACAGATTACCGAATATTTCATTCGGTAATATATATTATGCAAAACTATTTTAAACTGTTAAAATATTTTCTGTTAAATATAACTGCTTCTGAGTCTGGTTTAAATACTCCTGCCCTTTCATTCCAATAATTAGCACTTTTTTTATCACCTAATTTATCATAACAAACGCATAAACCTATACAAGGTAAATAACCATAACAATCTAATGATATAAAACCTCCATTTTGTGTATCAGGTATACATTTATATGCAGTTTCATACCAAAATTTAGCTTGATTATATTTGTTCAGTTTTATATATATCATTGCTAAATCACAACAGGTTTCCGCCCTTGGAATATCTAATTCTAAAGATTTAATTAAAAGTTCTTTTGCTTTAATAAATTGGGATTTACAAATATAGCATGATGCCAAATTTCTATGAGCTTCTAATTTATTTTCTAGCCATGCATTTTTATCTTCCAGAAATATTTCAAACATTTTAATCGCTTTGTCTATATATCCATGAGTTAAAAGCTCTCTTGCATAATAAAATTTGCCTCTTGTATCAAGTTTATCTTCATTTTTTTCATATATTTTTAAATTTCTATCGCTATTATTTTTAATTTTATGATGTTCTATTACAGCATCTAAATATATAATTTTTCCGCTTGGCTGTATACATTCATGTACTGCACCTTGCCAAACAAATCCTTTTTCTCTTTTTAATATTCGCTCTCTATAATAAATAAAATTATCATTTAGTTTATATGGTAACATTACAACATCAGCATTATTATCATTTTGCTGTTTCCAATTCATAAGCTTTTTAAGCGTTTTATCAGGCACAATATCATCAGCATCAAGCCACATTATATAATCGCAATTTGCTTTTGAAAAAGAGAAATTTCTAGCTTTTGAAAAATCATCACACCATTCAAAATCATAGACATTTGCATATTTTTCGCAGATTTCTTTCGTTTTATCGGTTGAACCTGTGTCAATAATTATTATTTCATCGACAAATTTATAAATACTTTCAAGGCATCTTTCAATAACTGCCTGTTCATTTTTTACTATCATACAAAGACTAATAGAAACCATTTTAACACCTCACTTGGCTTTTATTATCAATATATGCAATATTTATTTTATATGATAAATAATCTTGTGAAGTTTTTAGCTTTTCATAGCATTAAATGACTGATATAATTGTAAAGTTATTGTGAAATATAAATTTAGGGGGAGTAAATATGAAAGATTTAACTAAAGGCTCACCGTTATCTCTTATACTGTTTTTTGCTGCACCAATTTTACTTGGAAATATGTTTCAACTGCTATATAATATGGCAGATACACGAATTGTAGGAACTTTTCTAGGTGAAACTGCACTTGCAGCAGTAGGTGCAACAGGTTCGGTAAATAATTTACTTGTTGGACTTATTATAGGTATAACAAACGGTTTTGCAATACTAACCGCAAGAAGATACGGTGCAAAAGATAGAGATGGTGTAAGGAAATCCATAGGCTCTATATTTATTTTAGCTTTTATCACAGCTATAATAATAACAATAGTTGGGCTTTTATGCCTTGAGCCTCTTTTAAAGCTGCTTAATACACCAGATGATTTAATAAATACATCTATTAAATATTTTAGAGTTATTTTACTTGGTACAACTGTAACAATGTTTTACAATGTGTGTGCAACTGTGCTTCGAGCAGTTGGCGACTCGTTGACTCCGCTACTTTTCTTAATGTTATCCACATTTTTAAATGTAATCTTGGATTTAATTTTTGTTGTTCCACTTGGTCTAGGTGTTGAAGGTGCTGCACTTGCAACCGTTTTAGCACAACTTATATCTGTTATACTGTGTTTATATGTAATGTATAGCCGTTTTTATGATTTATGGCCAACCCGCTCTGATTTCCGTTTAGAATTATCTGTTGCAAGTCAGCTTTACGGTACAGGTATTTCTATGGCTATGATGTATTGTTTAGTAAATGCTGGTTCGGTTATCTTACAAGGTTCAATAAATACTTTTGGTCAAGATATAATAATTGCACATACAGCAGCTCGCAGACTAACAGAATTATTTATGATGGTATTTTCTGCTCTTGGTGCTACAATGGCTACATTCACAAGCCAAAACTTTGGTGCAAGAAAACCTCATAGAATAAGGCAAGGCTTAAAAATATCATTTTGTATTTCACTTGGTGTATGGGTTATTATTGTTTTAGTTACATATACAGTATCACCATATTTAGTTTATCTGGTAACAGGTACTAAAACCGAGAATATAATAAATACTGCTGTACTTTATTTAAAAGTGGACACACTTTTGTATTGGGTTACAGCGGGTATAACAATTTTAAGAAATTCACTTCAAGGTGTGGGAGACAAAAGAACTCCTCTTATCTCAAGCACAATAGAGCTTTTAGGTAAAATAGCAGTTGTTATTTTACTTACACCAAAATTAGGCTATTTTGGTATAATTCTTGCAGAGCCTATTGTTTGGGTGCTTATGGTAATACCGCTTATAGTTCAGGTACTTAGAAATCCAAATTACAAAGATATAAAAGCTTAAAAATTTAGGGTATTTTCTCTTTTGTGAGAAAATACCCTTATATTTTACTTATCCTCCGAGCATACTTGCTATTATATCACGCTCTTCTAAAAGCGGAATTTTAAGCTGCTCAATACGCTCATCAGTCATACGGCTCAGTGGTGCGGAAATTGATAAAGCATAATTTGCCTTACCGCTATAATCCTTTATTGCAACAGCAATACATCTGATATCAAGTTCATTTTCTTGATTGTCAAGTGAATAACCAAGCTTTCTTATTTTAGCAATCTCTCTAAAAAATTGGTTTTCATCTACAATAGTGTATGGTGTAAGCTTTTGTATATCGCTTTGCTCCCATAGTTTTTTTACTTCTTCTTCTGACCAAGTTGCAAGCATTGCCTTACCAACACCAGTGCAGTAAAGCGGTCTACGCATACCAATACGGGAAACCATTCGCATACCGCCTGTATGACCTTCTACTTTATGAATGTAAACGATATCATTTTCATCTCGCATAACTAAATGCACAGTTTCGCCCGTTTGTTTAACAAGCCTTTCCATAGGTGCTCTTGCCCTGTCTATTACGTCCATATTGTCAGTTATATATCCGCCAAGCTCACAAATGTGCATACCTGCATGATAAATACTTGTATCTGTATCCTTTTGAACATATCCACGATTACACATTGTTGCTAGCAGTCTATGTACAGTGCTTTTATGCAGCCCCGTTTGACTGCTTAAAGCACCAATAGATAAACCGTTCCTGCTTTTACATAAAAGCTCTAATATATCAAATGCTCTTTCGAGTGATTGCACATAAGTTTCTGCCATTTGCTCTCCTCCTGTTTCATATTATAAAACCTTGTTTCATTTTAATATAGTTTACACAAAAATTCAAGATATTTTTTTTACAGATTGTTTTGTATTTTCTCTTGCATTTTTTACAAAAGACTTTATAATAATCTACATAAGATATGTTTTGTGAAACACTATTCCATATTATGAAACGAAAGGCGATTGATTATGAACA
>JAGHIZ010000109.1 GCA_017886875.1 Butyricicoccus sp.
AAAGAGTGTAAGAAAGTAGATATTGAATAGATGTGTGTATGGTAGGATAACTGGATATGAGCCACTAGGAGAATAGTTTAACAGAATAATATAAACATCACCATAAATATATAGCATTAGATATAGGTCATATATTTTATGATGTAATCAATAGATATATGGTTATGGTATAGACTATAAGTTATATTCTTGTTAGTGCACTGCCAAAAGGTAAAGCATATCTTATTTATATAGACGTACAATTATTATGACCATAGTACATTTAAGCATATTTATATATAGACATATATTGATGATATCATGATTATTTACATGACATGGTTTATATGCTAGAATTGAAATGTAAAATTGGTTTAAAATGTTTATTGGTTTTAGGTTAAGGATTGAGAATAATATAAAATATTGCCAAAACAAACCAGAACAAACCAGATTGCAATTAAATGGTTTAGTAGTATAAATACCAGGCTAAATAGAAGCTATGTTTACAGGGTGAAAAAACGGGGTTTATAAAGGCTTGTAAATAATTGGATATTGATATGTAAATATAATATATGAGGTGGTTGTATGTCACAGGTAGTAGAAAATAATGGAACTGAAGTTGGAGAGGTTAAAAAAGATAATAAATCAAATGGTGCTGGTTTAATGGTGGGTAAAAATTATGTATTTGACATAAATAATCAATGTATAATATATAATAATGGTAATGTACATTTTCAGTTTAATATAATCAGACAAAAGTCAATGGAAACATTGAAAGAAACATTAGTTATATGTATTGAAGATGAAAACGGTGAAAAGTTTGCAGAAATAACTACTAGTGCAATTAAGCTATTGGATAGTTTAATATCATTGAATGATTATGGTATTGTTTTAAATAATTTTGTTTATAAAGATATTGAACAATGCATTAGGAATGTTTACCATTTGTTAGATATTAAATATATTCATACAGAATTAGTACTTGATGATGACAAGTTGAGAGAGATTATAAGCATGGTTATTGACTATGCTAGCGAGATGGGCAATTTAGAGTATAAAGTAAATGACAAGGAGTGTTATAATATTCCTGTTGCTGATTTTTCAAGTCTGATAAAGGATAGTGAATATAAGGATTTTGATTTATTAGAGATAAAAAAGGAACTTAAAAATAGCAAGTATACCATTTGTAGTACAGGCAGATATGATAGAACAATCTATAATTCAGACACTAAAAAGGCTATAAAGGTAATATCGTTTGACAAGGAGTATATTTTAGAAAGTGTTACAGGTGATAAGTAATGAAAACACTTTCAATGTTTGGATATTATGGAGGTAAAGCAAAATTAGCACCTGTTATTTGTGATATATTAGATTATGCAAATACTAATATATATATTGAACCATTCGGAGGTGCTTGTAGGACATTATTGAATAAGCCTCGTCACTATACTGAGATATATAATGACTCATCTGCTGGTTTATGTGCTTTTGTTGAAATGATGAGTAATAAGGATACAGCATATGAACTGATAAGGAGGCTTTATAATACTGAATATAGTCCAGAGCAATTTGAATGGGCATTAAACCTACGTAATAGTGTTGATGACCCTATATGGAAACAAGTTGAATCTGATTATAGAAAAGTTATGAAAAAAGCAAAAAATACATCTAAAGAATCAAATACAGATGATTCATATATTGAGGAAAATTATAATCTAATTGAAGGATTATATTCGTCTGGTGAGGATATTGAGTATATACCAGACATACCATCTAGTATGGATTTGGCAATTGCAACTTATATTATATATACACAAAGTAGAGATTGTATGGGAAAAGACTGGTCAAGGAATAAATATAAGTCTTTAGATGATTATCATAAGAGTATTCATAAGTTGTATGATGTTGCAGAACGCTTGGAAGATGTAATTGTTTGTCAGGCTGATGCAAAATTTATGTTGAAAAAGTATTTAAAAAATAAGAATGTTTGTTGTTATGCTGACCCTAGTTATTTAGATCCGGATACTAATGTAGATTTAGGTAATAATGTTTATAAGCACCAGTCAACATATAAAGACCATGAGGCATTTTTGGATTTAGTAGCTAATGCAACGTGTAAGATGGTCATAAGTAACTATGACTCTGACTTGTATAGAACCAAGCTTTCACATTGGAATAGAATTGAAATTCCTGTTAAGACTACGGTTGGTGGTATAAAGAACAATAAACGATTAGAAGTAATCTGGTATAACTATTAAATATGACTCGCCTATTGATAGATTAGGCGAGTTTTGTTTTTAGTATGAACCCACTCAACCACACATATGCAATTAGAGATATATGTATAGCTATGAGATATTGAATTATAGATTATAAAATATACATAAGAATAATAAGATTGAAAAAAGTATTAGAGGAAGGATAAATTTATAGCTGAATATTTGTAGGTATGGAAGGATAACTGGATATGAGCCACTGGGAGGATAGTTTAATAGAATAGTATAAACATCACCATAAATATATAGCATTAGATATGTTTCATATATTTTATGATGGAATGGAACAGATATAACTAGCAATTAAATCATTAGATATTATAGAGGTCATGGTATAAACTGTGACCTCTTTCTTTAGGCATATGTTTAAAAATATAGTGCTAGTAAATAGAACATATTTTGTATATAGATGTGAAAGGAGGTTTTGAAATGATTTCCGAGTATCAACATATTTTAGAAAATGCATTTGATGTATTAAATTGTGTTTATTAAGTCACTGTGTAAATACGAATTTATGGAGAAGGAATTAAAATATAATTTTAGGACTAGTCAAATAGGAAATTCTCATTTAAATTATAATAAGTATGAAATTGGAGTTAAAAGTATAGGATTTTATGCTCATATATAGCTTTAAATGGGACTGTCATTTGAGTATAGTCTAATGGTACAGATGAAATATAAATTAGGAGGTTAAAGTTTATGGACTTTTTTTATTCAAGAGTTAGCACTGAGGAACAGAATGATGCTCGCCAATTAGAAGTTGGTAGTAGTTATGATGAAGTATTTGCAGATAAGGCATCTGGTAAGAATACTGATAGACCAGAGTTAAAACGAATGCTTGATAAATTAAGGGAGAATGATACGGTTACGGTTTTAAGTATAGACCGATTAGGTAGGAATACAAATGATATATTAAATATTATTTCAAAGATAAAGAGTGTGAATGCTAAGTTTATATGTTTGTCACCACAATTCAATACAAGTGATGTTTATGGTGATTTTTTTATAAGTGTATTAGCGTCTTTGTCTGAACTGGAGAGGAAACAGATATTAGAACGTCAAAGGCAAGGTATAAGGATTGCTAAACAAAATGGAAAATATAAAGGACGTAAACCTAAGAAATTAGATGACTTTGAGGAGATTTATTACAAGCAAGCTAATAGTATGATTACAGCTGAACAAGCCGCTAAGTTATTAGGAGTTAGTCGTTCTACATATTATAGACGTGCAAGTAAATATAATAAGTCGATTGATAATAAATAAGATTTAATATTGTGGGGTAGTTTATACGGATAGAGTTAGATTGAGTATAGTGTTTATAGGGTTTATTGAGCCTGTCCTCCCCTACCCCACCCACTAGATAAAATGATAAGAGAATAGATAGATTTATTTAGATACATAGAATGAGTCCTATATTGTATAGATATCTGCCAGCCTGAAGTTATAGATATAAGAAGTGTAGACCCAAAGTGATGAAGGTTAAAGATGATGAAGATAATGTGAAATAAACTATTGCCTTATTATGCCATAAGCAATATAATTAGACATGAAATTGCTATATATTAGCAACTGTTTAATAGGAGGATAAAAAATATGAAAACCAATATTGGAAAAGCATTAGTCACATCAACATTGATTGCAAGTATGGCAATAGGTACAACAGCCTATGCCTCACTAGATTTAGTATCTGCATCTAAGAGTGTGTATGCGGATAATGTAGCATTTACAGATTTAAGTGGTTATTCATGGGCGGAAGATGCAATCAATAGTATGGCATCACAAGGTATATTAAATGGTGTAGGAAATGGAATGTTTGCCCCTAAGTCAAATGTAACACGTCAAGAGTTTGCGGCAATGGCGATAAGGGCATTTGGTGGAGAGAATAAAGTAAATGAGTTAGCAAATGAGATGTCATTAAAGGCAAAGTTTAATGATAGTAGTTTATTTAGTTTAGAGGATATGGAGAGTGAGTATGGAGATAACTGGAGTAATGAAACGATAGTAGCGTCTCAATATTTCACATCAATATCAAGTTTATGGGGAGATGAATTATCTGAGTGGCAAAAGCCGGCTGATAGAGGTGAGATGGCATTTATATTGATGACAATAGCTGAGAGTTTAGGAACGGAGCAATTTAAGATAAAAGATGGTATAGAGGGAGTAATAGGAGATTATAGTAGTGCGGTATCGAATTCTCAATTTAAGACATCAATAGTAAAAGCGTATAGTAATGGTATCTTAGTGGGAATGGATAACCAAGGTAATTATAAGCCAAGTAATTTATCGACAAGAGCAGAGGCGGCTTGTGTAATGCAAAGGTTAGTAGATGCTAGTAAGAGAAAAGAGGTAGTAGTAACAGCACCAGAGGATAATATTGGTGTTTCACCATTGCCAGATGGAAGTAATGTAGGTAAGTCTGGAATAGTTTATCCGAAAGAGGGAGATATAATAAATGGAGTAAAAGTTGAGCGTGACCCTGTAACTGGAGTATTAGGATTAGGTGGAAATGGTAAGGGTGGAATTTATTTAGGGTTAAAATATCCAACAAATGG
>JAGHIZ010000110.1 GCA_017886875.1 Butyricicoccus sp.
CATTGCAGATTTGTGAACTTGCAAAGAATTTATCAATTTTTACAAGTTGCTTTCCCATATCTTCTAATTTGTATTTGAGATACGTGGTAAACATACCCCAACCGTTATCATGTACGGATTTGCCAAAATTCAGAGATTGTGACATAGCTTTCATATTTAGATTTTCAATGCATACGCCATCATAGACATTGGCTATCTGTTTTGATAGCTTGTTCAGAAAATCCTTTCTTTTGTTTACAAGTTTAGGAAGAACCATACAATCATCAATAAGTTTTATATTGCCATTTGTACAGTTGGTCGTGTAACTTCTATGATTGGATTTCTTCGACTTGAATTTAGGAAAGCCAACACTTTTAGAGCGAAAAAAGTTATTATATGCCGTTTGCAAATTTAGTTGTGCATTAGCAAGTGCAAGGCTATCAACTTCTTTTAACCATTCAAACTCTTTTTTGTATAAAGCTGGTGTGTTATTAAGTTTTTCACCTGTATTTTTATAATGCTCAATCTTATCGGCAAGCATTTTATTATAGATGAAACGAACACAACCAAATGTTTTGGCAAGCAACTCTTTTTGTTCTGCATTTGGGTAAATTCTAAACTTATAGGCTTTGTTCATATCTTTTCACCTTGGCTTTCAGTATATCTTTTGTTATATATTTGATTTATTATAACACATCTTTTTGATATAAGAAAAAAACGCAATTCATCCCACCACTTTAGAAGTGGGGGAATTCTTGCGACTTTTAGTTAAACACACAACTTTTATCAAAGAATGAAGCCTTTGATATATAATACTCTTCCTGTTTTGCAAACTCAATTTTAGTTACCTTACAAAGATATTCAAGTTCGTCACGTAGCTTGCCATAAGGCATATTAAACAAAGTTTTGGTAATATTGCTACTACATTGTTCAGTACTTTTTAGAAGTGCATAATTTTTTCATATTTAAGATATTCGCATGTGTTAAATATCTTATATAGTAGATTTATGTATTTAATATGTATTTTTTAGATATTGATGTAGTAGATTTACGTATTTACTATATATTTTTTAGATATTGATGTAGTAGATTTACGTACTTACTTATATGTTACCGTATATATTGTTGTATAAATTTTGTTTTACTACTGTTATAGCATGAATATATAACAAAATAGCTCTATATTTTGTTGTTTGATTTGCTATATTAACATGTAGTAGATTTATGTACTTATTGCATATTTTTTAAATATTTAAGTAGTAGATACACGTACTTAATCTGTACTATTTTAGATATTCATATAGTAGATTTACGTATTTAATTATATTTTACTATATATATTGCTGTATAAATTATAAATTTATATTGTTTTATTATGAATATATAACAAAACAGCTCTATATTTTGTTATTTGATTTGCTATATTAACATGTAGTAGATTTATGTACTTATTGCATATTTTTTAAATATCTAAGTAGTAGATACACGTACTTACTTTGTATCGTTTTAAATATTTAAGTAGTAGATACACGTACTTACTTTGTACCGCTTTAGATATTCATGTAGTAGATTTGCGTACTTAACTATATATTATTATATATATTGCTGTATAAATTATAAATTTATATTGTTTTATTGTGAATATATAACAAAATAGCTCTATATTTTGTTGTTTGATCTACTATATTATCATATAGTAGATTTATGTACTTATTTTATGTTTATTATTGTATAAATCTAAATATCGTTTATTTTTCTAATTATATTATTAAATATATTTAATGAATATGCATTTTTACAGCTGAAATTAACCTAAATAAAATTATGTAGTAGATTTGCGTATATAATGTAGTAGATTTGCGTATATAATGTAGTAGATTTGCGTATATAATGTAGTAGATTTGCGTATATACATATAATGAATAAGGTTTTTAAATGCCATTATTTGTTTATTAAAATTTGTTTTTTGCAAAATATTTCTTTTTTAGGGGCAAAAAAAGTTTGTTTTTTGTTTTTCAAAAAATCCCCTTATATATTATATATATTATATATATTATATTATCATATTCTAGCTTGTTGACGTTTAGCATTCATTTATGATATTCTCTTATTTGTAAGAAGAGGTGAAGACTTTGAATGAAATTGACGAACTAAAGCCCTACTTAAAATCTTTCTTATCAGAATACTATGGAATAAAAAATATACGCAAAAATTTTAAATGTATAAGTCCAACTCACAAAGATGAACATCCATCTATGAGCTATCATAAAAATGATCATTATATAAAATGCTTTGCTTGTGGATATACAGCTAATATTATTGGTGTTGCCTCTGATTATTGGAATATATCTAAATCAGAAACAATAGAAAAACTTAAAGAAAAATATCTAAATAAAGAAAAAAAGTTAAGAAAAAAACCTTATTTATCTATTAGAGGTTTAAAAGCTTCTACTATCAAACATTTCAATGTAAAAGAAGTTGAAGATTTTCAAGCAGAATATATAGATGCAAATGGTGAAAAATCTCATTATCCATTTGGATCTGCCATTATCATTCCTAATGGTGATTCGTATATTGCAAGATCCACTATAAATAAAAAATTTTACAAACCATTAAACTCACAAACTGGTATATTTTTTGCTGAAGAATTAGATCAAACACAAGATCCTGTTTTTATCGTAGAATCGCCTATATGTGCTATGACAATATGGCAACAAGGTTATCATGCAATAGCTCTTGGTGGATTAGGTTATAACAATCTATTGTCTGAACTTGAAAAACGAGGAAGTAGCATTCCTCCCCTTATCCTTTCACTTGATTCAGATGCGAGTGGTAAAAAAACATCAGATTTACTTTCAATTGCTTTTGATGAAAAAAAATATAAGTATATTAATTATCCTGTAGTTAAGGAAAAAGACCCTAATGAGTTTTTTTTATATAATGCAAACGAATTTACAGCTTATCTAAAAAATTGTTTAGACACTATAAATAAGAAAAAATTTGAAAATTCCTCAGCAAATAATTTAAGCGAGTATATAAAAAATTCTTTTCTATCTGATATTTTAAAACAAAAAAAAGATGCAGCTATTAGATTAACAGGTTTTGAAGATTTGGATAGAAAATTAGGTGGCTTTACACAAGGACTTTATATCGTCGGTGGGAGACCGGGAGTTGGTAAAACAACATTTTTAGATCAGTTATCTTATGAATTATCGGCTCAAGTACCAGTTTTTTTCATATCTTATGAACAAAATCGTTTACATTTTGCAGCTAAACAAATAGCTAGATTAGCTAATTTAAATGGTATTCCACTAACATCTACTCATATACTAAAAGGCATAATTCCAAAAGAAATATTAAAGGTTATGGACTTGTATTGTGAGAGTAATAGAGAAATATATGTTTATTCAGATTCACCATCAGTGGATGAAATAAAAAAACGTGTGGAACAATTTGAGTATGATACAGGAAAAAGTCCTATTATCATAGTCGATTTTATTCAAAAAGTACCATCACAAAGAAACAATATAAAAGATGCTGTAGATGAAACAGTATCAAAATTGCAATATTTTACAACTGATGGTAAACGTACATCAATATTGGTTTCTTCATTTAACAGAGCTGCTTATTATTCTCCAGTTAGTATAGATAGTTTTAGAGAAAGTGGAAATATTGAATATGCGGCTGACGTTATGTTAGGTTTTCAGTATGCAGTACAATCAAGTAAGTTGTTTAAAAGTGATACTAAACAAAATGAAAAAAAAGAGGCTATAAAAAAAGCTGAATTGGAAAGTCCTAGAAAATTAGAGCTAGTATGTGTGAAAAATAGATATGGAAATCAGTTTACAGTATCATTTGATTATTATTCAAATAAAGATTTGTTTTTAGAATCTGAAAAAGAGTAAATTTTAAAACCTTTGGTGTATACTACACCAAAGGTTTTTTATAATATAAAAAAGCGTATTTAATAAATATAATTTATAATAAAGCTAATGAAGTTTTAACAATAAGGTCTTTTAACAATTTTATGGAAATTTAGTTATGTATGTTTTATTTTCTTATTATCTGATCGTATGAATTTTGAATAAACCTCATACGATTATTCAAAATTCATATATTTTACTAATTTATAAAATAATGTTATTTCATCTGTCGAAAAAAAATCGAAACTTTCTATTTTATTGGAAAAATAAATTTTATTAATTCTATTTGTCCAATTAAGTAAAGTTTGTCGAGTTATACTTAGTCCAATATTTTTAAATTTTTTTTCTAGTTTATAAAAAGATTGGTTATAACGATATCTTTGTATAAATATATATGCGATAAATTCAGGTGTAGTATTTGTTCCTAACAAAAAAGTGTTAGGTTTATTAGTAGTTATTATAGTATTTCTTAATTGTTTTTTTTTACATATATCACACCCATATGCATAAAAATGATTTTCAATAATGAATATTTGGTTATATTCATTTGCTGTTATTTTTTTTTGATTTTTTTACCAATAACTGATAAGCTATGATTACAGACAGGACATAATTTATTTTCAGGTAAGGTATATACTTTTTTTATAATAGTAGTTTTGTTTTCGTTATACATGATGTCAATCCCCACTTTTTAATATATTCAACTTTTTAAATATGTTAATAATAAAATAAATATATAAAAAATTTTGTCGTATTATGTAGAATTATGTAACAAGATTTAATATTTTTTGTAGCAATTCATTATCTATACCAGAATAAATTGTGATATCCGCAAATTTTGTTTTAATCGTTGCTATTACATTTTGTGAATTATTTTCTTGTTGACTATACAATCTTTCATTATTTAATATCATTTCTATATTTTTTTTCCAAAAATAAAATGTTGATGTTGAAATATTATTTTTTTTACACCAATCATAAATTCCTAATCCACTAGACTCACATTCCTTAATAATTGAAATCCACTTATCAAATTTTTTCTTTGTTTTAAAATCCATAGTAATGCTCCTTACCTTTTCTGTGTTTTAATTTAAAAAAAATATAAACAGTTATTTCAATCCGTCCTATATTTGACGAAAAAAGGTATAAATTGTAATTTTAAAAAAGTGCATAATGGTATATATATGTGTGTAAAATAGTATATAGATACAATCAGAAAGGAAGGCGAATAAATGTACTTATAAAAAGTCTTATTTTTAGAAACAAGAACAATTTTAAGATTATGATAAGTGCATAAAATTTTATGGATAAAAGAAAAGAAGAACTTCAAGAATTAAAAAAATCATTAATTACTGATGGAGCATTTAGATTAATAGAAAGTATTTATAAAAAAAATCCAACTAGGGATAGGAATAAATTACTATTAGCAGTTTGTGAAGAAGTTGAACACAGATATATTGGTGATACACTAGAATATCATTTGAATCAAATGAAAATGAATACAACGAATGAAATATTGAATGTTATTGATACATATTTAGTAATGATATCCATAGAGCCAGATTTAGCATTTGACGAAAAATACAAAAAATCAAAAAACAGAAAAGCCCGTAAATAACAGGCTTTTCTGTTTTTTATTGCATATAATTATCAAGAGAAAGGAGGTTTTAATATGAATTCTATAAATAAAAACGTATTTAACAATGCAATGAAAGGTGCTGCTGAATTTATAAATATGTCTAACGATTATATAACTATATTTTTAGCATTTGTATTAATAACACTAATTATTTTATTTGTTTATCATGCAGCAAGCTTATCAAGAGCAGGAGATAATGTTGTAAAAAGACAATCAGCAATTCATGGATTACTTGTTATTGGTGTGTGCTTAGCAATAGCTGGTTCTTTCTGGTGTATATATGGTATAGTTTTAGGATTTTTATTATTATGAGCTATCAACAACACAATATATTTCCGCTTATTATACCTGAAAGGATTTTATTTATGAATTTAATAAAAGTAAGCGAAGTTATAAAAACAGCAAATAATTTGTATTTAAAAAACGACAAAAATGCAGAAATTCAAGTATTAAATTTATTCCACGATATATTTGAAGAAAATGAACATATATATGCATTAAAAGATATAAATAAGGACAAATCTTCTTTTAAAAATTGCCCAAGTAACGTATATCCAATAAGAATATTTAGCCATATAGAAACTGCTGAAAAGTATATTAAAATCAAAAAATATCAAAACGAAGAGATACAAAAAATGGATTTAGAAGATTGTATAAAAATAGCAACTGATAATTTTTACAACAAAAATATTCTTGGTTTTTTATTAAATGATTGTTCCGATCTGTGGGTTGCTTTAACATTTGTAGATTTTTTAAATATGTATTGCACAATGTTTTTAGATGCAAAAGACAAAGTAGACAAAGACTATATTTTTGCAATAAAAACCTATAATCAAATGTTTATCGATTCAAATTATGATTTAACAAAAAATAATAAAGAAATAATTTTAAAAAAAGAAAATAATACCTTTATTGATTTTAGTTTTGTTAAAAATTTAAATGATAATGATTTAATTGGAATACAAAAAGATTCAATAAAACCAGTAAATATAAAGGCCATTTACCTTAAAGATATATTAAAGAAAAAAGAACTTATTGATAAAAACAATATCAAAATAAATATTTTTGATTATATTAACTTGAATTTAAATAAAGATTCATATGATGATTTCATAAATATATATGATACTTTTATAAATAATGATTATGAAAGGTCATTTTATGAAGAAATATTTACAGGTAAAACCAATAATAGTGAACAAGAAAAAAATATGCTTAAAAATGATGAAATGCTTAAGGGAGAAAATGACAAAAATCAAGATATAAAATTACCAGCTATTATAGAAGAAAATAAAAAATCAAGAATATCACAACAAAAAAGAAATATTTTACCAATGAAAAGTATATTTTTCATCACAATTTCAATACTATTTTTTTTCATAATAGTATATTTCATAGTAAACTACATAACACCTTATTATAGTTTTAACTTTGATATAAAAAACAATAAATATTCATCAGCACTCAATTTATACAATAAAAACAAAAACAACGATAAATTTAAGGAAAAAGTAATACTTTTATTGAATCAAGATTTAGAAAATACAATAGAAAGTTATTTACAAGACAACATTACCATAGAAATAGTTGTAGAAAAACTTAATGAATATTCAAAATTTGAAGGAATGAAAGAAAGCATCAAAAAATATAAAGACTACTCATCAGATATAGAAAATTCTAAAAATTCTTATATTTTAGGACAAAGAGCATTAGATTCAAGCGAATATTTAGTGGCATTAGATTATTGGAAGCAAGTTTTGACTAATGATTCAAACTATCAAATTATATTGAACACAATTCATGCTAAAGAAGAAACCATTGTTTCAAATAGTTTACTAGAATGTTTACAATATCTATCAAACAATGATATTGAGCATTATGAATATGGATTATCTTTACTAAAACAATGGTATCCAAAGAATAATGATGTAAATAAATATTATTCACAACTAGACAATAAATCCAATAATGGATTTATAGTAGACAATGATAGTTTTATAAATGATAGTGTAGATCCTGAAAAAGAATATTCATCAGAAGTTGATAAAAATAATCCAATAGAAATAAAAAACACAAAAGTATCAATGCCAAAAAGCAATGGAAGTGTTGATTTATATATAGAATGGATAAATAAAACTGGAAAAACTATAAAGTCAATATCATTTATTGTACAACCCTTTGATGAGTTTGGTAATGAAATGAAATGCAATAAAAATGGATACTCTTTTTACAAAGCAAATGCTAGTGGTTCATGGATAAATGGAGATGGAATGGATGATAACTTTTACTGGCCACAGGCTTGGTTCAACACAAGAATTTCAACTGTAAAAATATTTAAAGCAGAAATTGTATATATAGATGATACAAAGGATGAATTAAATCTATTGACTTAAATATTCACTCTATATATTTATATAAAAAGCATATAATATTTGTGAAAAATATTTTTATCATTTTTATCATAATCAATAATAACAATTTTTTATTCCTTAAAAGAAAGGGGCGTTGAAAATTTTATGAATAGTTTTTTCAAAAAACGTTATATAAAAAAAATAATTTTATCATTTTTTTTCATAACAATATCAATTAGTAATGCAGTGGCTATTGAAGTCCCTATATCTTCAGAAACAGCAAATATAAATGGAAAACAAATACTAACAGAAGTATATAATGTTTCTAGTGAAGTAGATCCTGAAGATTTAATCAAAAGTGATTTTTCAAGCCAATCATTCGTATATACATTTGAAAGTATAACAAAAGATGAATCAAAAATAGAAAGTGTTAAAAATGTAGAACAAGAAGTTACTATCCCAGTAGAAAGCAAAAACCTCAACAACAATTTGTCATTATTAAATGCATATATAAACTACAATGATGAAGAAGGATATGAAGGAAATTTATATTTATTACCAGATACCGTAAAAATAACAACCGATGGATATGCGTATAAAAATAGTACTGTAAGTGATACAAAAACATATACAGGCTTAGAATACAACGATCCAACACTAATTCCTCAAACAGTACAAAAAAATGGATACACATTATCCATAAGCAGTATAGACTGGAATGAAGAAAGTATGGTTCAAGATGGAACTATACCATCTACATTTTCAGCTATTGTCACTTACACAAAAACTGTATCATCTAGTTATGCTACAGGTTATACAATGACAGCAAAATATAAAGGAGATGTGTCAAAAACTTCAATCGAAAACATTAAATACACTGTTAACTATGTAGGAAGTGAAATAGAAAGTGAAATAACGGTTTCTAATAATGGCTTTTTTGGAAACATGAGTAATAATCAAGTTATAATTGTTTCTGTTCTTTTTTCAATCATTTTATTAATAATAATTGCAATTATAGTAATTGTAATAAAAAATCGTAAATACAAAACTAGATTGCCCCAATAACGAAAAACCAGTTTGTTTTAGTATTTGAGTATTAATAAGTTAATATAAAAATTAAAAAATGTATATAATATATATGAAGCTCAAATTATCACGTGATAAACCCTTTATCAAAAATAAAAATAAGAAAGGAAAATGTCATTCTTGAAAATGCAAAAATAAAAAAACACTATAATATAGAGAGAATTGACAAAAAATAATATTATGATGAATAAGACTATGTATGCGATTTGTATGGCAGGGCTTATGGGTTTTAATATAGCTCCTGCATATGCACTATCTTACACATATGAAAGTGGTGCAAATACTGGATTTTATGAATCAACATCAGTAACCGCAGATTCAATATCTAATTCTAGTAATATAACAGTCGGTTCTGACGGAACAATAACTGCATATACTGATGAAAATGTCACATCAAAACCTTTATCTTCTTTTACTCTACCAGTTGGAGAATACCCAGACTCTTGGGGAAAAGAGACAGATATCGCAATTGCTCAAAATTCCATATTCCCAAATGCATTAGCTCCTACAACACAGATGTCAAATGTTGCAGGAAACATACAATATGATACAGGTAGAATAAATTCTTCTGCATTACCAACACCAAGCACATCATCTGCAACCAGCAATATAAATAATTACACTGGAACTGGTTATGCATCTGGAGTTTCTACAAAAGATCTACCTATGCAAAGTGTTGCATCTGATGGTGCAATTGGTCATATTTCAATACCATCGGTTGGCATTTCAGAATATATATATGAAGATACAAGTACGGCTAGTATGAGAAAAGGTGTGGCACATTTTGACGAGACGCCTGGTTGGGAAGGTAATGTTGGCTTAGCTGGACATAATAGAGGTAGTTATGAAACATTTGGTGGCTTAAAAAATATATCTCTAGGTTCTGTTGTTAATTACACAACGGCTTATGGTACAAAACAATACAAAGTAGTGTATATAGGCACTTGCTCAACAACAGATACATCTGGCTTATTACAAGATGGATCTAATAAAATCACCATGTACACATGTGTAGAAAATAATCCATCCTTAAAACGTATAGTTGTTGCAGTTGAAGTGTAAATTTACGATATAAGAAATATAAAAACGATGTGTTATTTACATAAAACATTATAATAAGGTGAAGTGAACACACCTATGAGATATATAATCCCCCATTTCCACAGGTGGGGGATAGTTCACTTTTAAGAAAGGAGAAAAAATAATGAAGAAAAATAGTTTCGCATCAATAGGACTATATGCCATCGTTATAATGAATTTAATATCTCCTGCTTTTGCTATTGATAATACTCATTCTATAGAAGTTTATTATGACGATGCAAGTATTCCCGCTCAACGTTTTCAAGTAAATTCAGGTTCTACTATAAAAGATATGAAGTTGTTTGAAGAAGGAGAGTCAACCCTTGTAGGCATAAAATTAGAGTCTGGTGACTATTTTCAAGAAAATAATACATCTATGGATGATATGACAGGAACTCTACCAAATGGCACGATTTATACTTTTTCAACTAAATCTTTAAACTCACTAGATGCATTATATTTATCAACATCAAATGTTGCAGATGATATTAAAATAACAATAAATACTGATGTTGCAAACTATTCAATAATTGCAAATAGTGGCGAATATGGTACTGATAATAACTATGGTAATATAAATAAACCAACTTGCACCGTTTCAGAATCAAGTAAGACCGTTGATGGAGGAGAACCATTTAGCATAACTTTCACTCCTAATAGTGGAAAGCAAATTGATAAATTAAATATAAGAACTGGCTATTCAAATAAAACAAATTTGGTTGATATACAAAATACATCTGTTACTATTGAAGGGCAATCTTTTCAAATAAACAAACTTAATGATGGTTCAGTATCTATATCATCACAAAGCGTTGTATCAGATTTATTCATAACAGCACTAACTTCTCCTAAAGCTAATGAGTACAAATTGTCAGTGTCAACAGATCCATATATCACATCAAACGTAGAGACTGCCTCTATATTCAGTGATAAAGCATCATCCATAACATTTACCCCAGATAGTGAACATTCAATATATAAGTTTATAATAACACAAGGCAATTTACAGAAAACCATCTATGCAACTGACTCATCTATTTCGATTGGAAATAACACATACACACTAAATAAGAGTTTAAATGGACAAATAATTATCAATATCCCAAAAGCTATTGCAGATGTAAAAATAGATGCATACAGTACAAGTGGTACTTATTTTATTGATGTAAATGAAGGTTCTCATGTTGATTCTAATTATGAAGATGTTACATGGGTTGGTCTTGGAGAAGATGCCACAGTTGTTTTAACACCTCATTCTGGATATTCTATAGAGTATGTTAATATATCAATAGGAGATAATACTATAAAGGTTTCATCTAACAATACAAGTGTTTCTATTGGTGGAAAAACATATCGAATGGAAAAAACAAAAGATGGTATGGTATACATATATTTAAAAGATATATCAAGAAATGTTGAAATTACCCCATATGTAGAAAACACAACTGTTGATTTAACAATAAAAATAGACAATGGTATAAAAGCAAGTGAAGTTGGAACAATAGAAGTAAGTACTGGCGATGTATATCAAGCAAAATTTGAACCAGTAAATGACTGTATTATAGAGGAAATAAAGATTGAAAGAAATGGTGTAATCTATAAAGCTAATAAATCGGATTCATATATAACAGTTAATGGTCAAAAATGCCCTCTGAGTTGGCAGGCTGATGGAAGTGTTTATGTAACAATTTATAATATTGATAAAGATACAACACTTCAAGTTACAAGCGATTATGCTTCAGGCAAGAGATACATCACAAAAAAAGCTGACTCACATACAACAATTACTCATGATGCAAAAAATTCTTCATATGCAAACATCGGAGAGTCTGTAAATGTTGTGATTACGCCTGATGACGGATATGGTATAAATTATGTTACACTATCTACATCTACAGATACAATAACTATTTACAGAAACACAAATAGATTTGTTCTCAATAATAGAGCATATTATGTTACACACAATAATAGTGGATCATGGACTATCAATTTCACTTCATTGCCTGAATCTATAACTATTTCATCATATTCTGTAAAACAAGATATTAGTACACCAGCAACAGCAGGTTATCATAACGCATATGTTAATGGCATGGGAAATGGTTTATTTAATCCAGACAAAAACATGACAAGAGCAGAGGCTGTAACAATGCTTGCAAGAGTATTTTATAATGTGAACCCTGCAGGATATGATTCTAGTTATTCAGATGTTTCATCTAACGATTGGTATAATGGTTATATAGGTTGGGCACAAGCAAACAATATATTAGATACGAATATTTATTTTAGACCAAATGATAGCATTACTAGAATGGAATTTCTAGAATTATTAATGGCATTTGGGAAAGTAGATACAACATCATATTCTGAACTAAATTCAAATTTTTCAGATTTATCATTTTACTGGCTGTCAACAAATAGAGATAAAGCATCAAAAATTGCATATGCAGTAGCAAACGGATGGATTTCTGGATATCCAGATGGAACATTCCGACCAGACAGTTTTATTACAAGAGCTGAGCTAGTGCAGATGACAAACAATGTCACTGGTAGAGATCCAGATAAACAAGCAATACAATCAAATTATTATAATCTTGTAAAATATGTTGATGTTCCAAGTACTCACTGGGCATTTTACGAAATAATTGAGGCATCAAATAAGCATTACTTTGAAAATATTACAGGAAATGAAAATTGGACAACCCATTAAATAAAAAAAGAACTTCCGCATTGGAAGTTCTTTTTTTACTATTTAATTATAAGATTTGTTTGATTTCGCAAAAAATCACTAAAGATTGTGAACGCAGAATCAAAAACTATGTAGATAATAATAAATGCAAGTATTAGTACGAGTAGTTTTTTCATTTTTTAGCCTTCTTTTTAATCAATAAACGTATGTAGAATTCATAAAAATAATAATAGTAATTATAATTATTATTATTTTTACTAATGTATCCTTTTTTTTGTCATCGCTATACGGCATTAGTTTTAACATCCTTTCTATAAATGATTTATTATTATATACTTAAAAAAATATATGTATTTTTTATTCTTTAGTTTTTTATAAAAAAATCTGCATATAATTCGTTTATGAAAATAAAAAAAGAAAGGAGATTTTTAAAGCAACATTTTTAAAATAAAATATGTTGTTTAAATTATTGTATGAATAAATTTATTGAAAAAAAAAGAAAACAACAAATAATAAATACCGTTGACAGAACAGGTGTGAAACATTCGTCAGTTGGCTATAAATATCTTATAACATGTGTTGAATCGGTTTTACTGAGTGGTGATAGATGTTTTAAAGTAAAAGATATATATGAAAAGGTAGCTAATATACACAATGTCCGATGGATAACTATAGAAAGAGCAATTAGGATAGCAATAAAAAAAGCAAATGAAGATATAAAAAAGAAAACAAATAAAGAAGTAATATCTATAATTGTGGATAAGATTATATATGAAAATTACTAAATATTTATAAAGAGGTACATTCTAAATGTCAACAAAATTTAAAAATTTAAATAACATAAATATAGAAGAAACAATATATATAGTTACCATAAATGACCAAAAAAAAGATACATTTGATATTAACAGCCAAATCTGTGCAATTACACTAGATCCAAAATCAGGAATTCTAGGTAAAAATGCAATTATAATAACAGATAAGTCATTTATCCCGAAAATGAAATCTACATTTTCTAAATTTGAAAATAATAATTATAACATCTCTTATTCGAAGACCACACTTAAAGAAGTTATGCCAGTCCTCATGCTTTTAAATTTTGGAATGATAATAGATCCAATAACAGAAGATATAGTTTGTATTCCAATTAAAGAAATAAAAAGATATTGTATAAGCAACCAAGAAGAAATTTTCCACAAAAAATCGCTAAATAATCTAGCCTATACCGACATTAGAGTTTTTAATGCAAAAAAACAACAAGGCTTTGCAAAAATGAATTTCATAAAGGATTTATTAACAGAAGAAACATTATATATTGTTTCTGAAAGTCAATCGGAGTTAAAACCTATTAAGGCATTTGTAAATAAACTAGATAACAATATGTACTTATTATTATTTTCAAATTATTTATTTGCATCAGAATTTTGTATTCATTATAAAAGAATTTATGACATAAGTTTATCACCAATGAAAATCACAAAAAAACAACTGTTCAATATTTTAAACAAAGGGAATATAAATAATTGCTTTTTGAATGATGGACATGAGAGCATGACTATATCAATAAATGATTTAAATATTTTTTAGTATGTCAATATGAAAGACAAATTTTTTGCATAGAATAAATGTGCAGTTAAAAATAAAAACTTGCTAATTAAAATTGTCTTATTTATTAAGGAGTGATGCTTATTGATTGTCTAGATGACACTATGAATAATGCATAAAAAATAAAAAATAGGAAGGAGGATTACATAAAAATGTTTAATCCAACAAAATCTTTAAAAAGAGTGGTGTCGAGCATTCTTGCAACTGCAATGTGTGTAGGTTCTATTCCAGTGTCAAATATTGCTTATGCCCAAGGAGATAATGATATCACAGAAAATGCAACATTTATTGTAAATACTGTTGATAATATAAATCGTGCACCGCTTGAGAATGTGGTTGTTCAAGTAGAATGTACATCAGCAGGTAGATACAAGAATTATGGTGAGTACTCATCGGATTCCGCAGGCTCTATTGAAATACCAAATGTCCCAGTAGGTTATTACAGAATAACCGCATTAAGAGCACCAGATGGATATAGAGTAGAATCTACTCCTGAATTAGTGTATCTTCAAAATGATCAAGGAGATGCTCCCCTAACAACAATAACAGCATATGCCGAAAAACCTCTTACTATTCGTAAGATTGATGCAGAAACAGGTAATGGTTTGCAGGGGGCAGTTTTTACAGTAACAAATTCACAAGGTCATAAAGCTGGAGAAGTTACGACTGATGCAGAAGGTTATGGCACAATTCCGTACTTATCACCAGGCGAATACACAGTAACAGAAACACAAACTCCTGAAGGTCAAAATAAAGCTGAACCTCAGAAAATAACAGTTTCTGACACTGCAACAGGTGAATTATTTCTAGCTTTTTATGCTAATATAAAAAATGCTATAGCAATCAGAGTAACTGATAAAGCAACAGGAGAACCTCTTGAGGGTGCTACATTTGAACTTAAATTAGGCAATGCAACACAAGACACCGTAACAACTGATGATCATGGTTTTGCCTATTTTAAAAATGTAACAGCTGGTAAGTATACTGTAACAGAAACAGTTTTTCCAGAGGGATATCTCCAAGAAACAACCTCTCGTGAGGTAAATGTTGACCAAAGTGGTGATATCATATCACTGTCTATTACAAATAGTAGACCAGGTGGTTTAACCGTTTATTCAAAAGATAATAATGGTCAACCATTAGCGGGTACAGTGTTCCAAGTATATGATGCAGATGGTCATCTTGTCAAAACTGGTGTGGAATCAAATGAAGGCGGTTTTGTTACATTTGATGGATTAAATCCAGGCACTTACACAGTAATGGCTACTGCAAGTGATGGATATATTTTAATTACAACATCTAAGTCTGTAACTATTAAGAAAAATGAAGTAACAATTGTTGACTTTATTTCTCAGAGCCAACCTTCATTATTAATTACATGTAAAGATGAAGATGGTATGGCTGTTTCAGGTGTAACATTCTCACTTCAAAAAGCTAACGGTGGAGTTTTGGGTTCATATCAAACAGGTGTTGATGGAACTGTCCTTGTTGAAAACTTAGATGCTGGTACTTATACAACAACAATGACAGCAGTTCCTGATGGCTATGTAATTTCTCAAGCTGTTCAAATAAGAACTTTAAAAGCTGGTCAGCAAGGCAGTGTTGAATTTGTTGTTAGATCTTCTCCATACTTAGAAATTGTACATCAAGTAAAGGGTACAACAGAACCTTTAGCAGATGCAACTTTTGAGCTATGGAAAGGCGGACAAAAAATAAATACTTATAAATCTGGTTCAGATGGTAGAGTTTTAATTGAAAATCTAGATCCAGGTGAATATACTGTAAGACATACAACTACACCAGAAGGTTATACTATTGATACACAGTCTCAAAATATAACCATTAATGGCGGTGATTCAGGGTATCTGTTATTTACATCATCCAGAAAATCATCTATCATGATTCAAAAGGTTGACAAAACGACAAATGAGCCACTAGCAGGTGCTCAATTCCAAATTAGAACAACTGGCGGTCAGGTGCTGGATAATGTAATAACAACTGTAGATGGCACAGCTACTACAATAGCACTTGATGCTGGTCAGTATATTGTTTCAGAAATCCATGCCCCAGATGGATATGTAGTAGATGAAGCATCCAGAATTGTAACTGTGCAAAATAATGAGATTTCTCTACAACGTTTTACTAATGAGAAAAAGTCTTCAATAGTTATTACTGCACGTGATTTATACGGTAATCCAGTTGCAGGTGCTGTATTTGAAGTACTTAATGCAAAAACTGGTGTTGTTATCGAAACATTAACAACTGATACAAACGGATCTGTATCAACAAGAGTTTTAGAACCAGGTCAGTACACCATTCGCCAAATCGCTGCACCTGCAGGCTATATAAAAGAAACATCAACAATGTATAATGTTGCAGTAACAGGCGAAGGTGCAACAAATGTTATTTTTGAACACTCTTTACAAACAGTAATTCAAATTATAAATGAAGATAAAGACGGCAATCCTATTTCTGGTGGCAAATTTAAAGTTGTAAATCAAGATACTGGATATGTGGTTGGATACTTTACAACTGATGAATCAGGCATTGTAACAACACCTATACTCCCAAAAGGTGTGTATATTGTTTCTCAAGTTTCTACAGCAGATGGATATGCAACAAAAAATGAAACATATACAATAGAAGTAGGTGCTAACGATGCAGCTATTGTTCGTTTTGTAAATGCAAAATTGAGTGTTATAAATATAAAGAAAACAGATAGAGATACTGGTGCTCCATTGGCAGGTGCAGTATTTACCATTTCTGATTCTTCTGGACATGTTGTAGGTCGTTATACAACTGATTCTACAGGTTGTTTAACAACTCAACCTCTACCAGCAGACACTTATCTAATTCGTGAGTATTATGCTCCAGAAGGTTACTTAATCGATGATTCTTGTAGAACGAATGTCGTATTAAAGGAAGATGAAAACACAACTGTTGAAATGACAAACAGAAAAGCTCCTGTTATACAAATCATAAAAGAAGATTCTGAAACAGGCGCTTTATTAGCAGGTGCAGAATTCACTATTTATAACGATAGAGGCGAAGAAGTTGGAACTTATGAAACAAATGTTGATGGTGTAGCAACATCTAAAGAATTAGATGCTGGTACTTATACAGTATCAGAAACAAAAGCACCAGAAGGCTATGCATTAAATTCGACTCCTCAAACTGTTAAAGTAATAGCTGGTCAAACTTCAAGAATCACAGTAGAAAATAAACGTTTAGCAGGACTTGTTATAACAAAGACCGATGAAAATGGAAATCCTCTCATGGGTGCAGAATTCACTATTTATAACATTAATGGCTCTAAAATTGCGACTTTAAGCACAGATATTGATGGTATTGCATCTTATGATAACCTAAGCACAGCTACATATATAGTAAGGGAGACAAAAGCTCCTACTGGTTATAAACTAAATTCAAGTCCTTATGTTGTACAAATAAAAGCAAATACTGGTGCTGATTTAAAGGTTGTTAATCAATCACTTGCTTCTATTATTATAAAAAAAGTTGATGCCGACACTCAAGAGCCATTAGCAGATGCTTATTTTACAATAACAGATACAAAAGGTGCTGAAGTTGCATCCCTAGTAACTGATAATAGTGGTTTTGCTTCATCAGAACAATTAGAAGATGGCACTTATTATGTAAGAGAAACAAAAGCTCCTACTGGTTATGCTATCGATCAAGCTGTAAAGACTGTTCAAGTATCAGCAGGAAAGAGTGTTAACCTAACTATTACAAACAGCGTTAAGTCATCTATTCATATTCATTTAAATGATGAGGTTACAAATGATGGATTAACAGGTGGTTCATTTGTTGTTAGAACAGAAGATGGCGTTGTTGTGGGACAAGGTAAGACTGAAAATGGACTACTAATTATTCCTGGCTTAGCTGATGGTAATTATATCGTCTCTCAAGTTGCTGCTCCAGAAGGTTATATCAAAGACTCTTATACACAAAGTATTACAGTTAAATCAAATGAAACAACTCATGCTTATTTCTTAAACCGTACATCAACAAGTATTATAATTGAAAACGTTACTACTGTAACACATGATCCTTTAGCTGGTGGTAAATTTGAAATTTACGATAAAAACGGTCGTATTATTTTTGAAGGTACTACAGCTGATGATGGAATTTTAATGACTGGTTCTATACCAGTAGGTAAATATACTATTAAGCATGTTGCAACAGCAGAGGGTTATACAATTGTTACAAGTACACAAACTGTAACAGTTTCTAACACAACACCAATCACTGCTGTTTTTGAAAATCAGCAAAAATCATCACTTATTATTGAACTAATTGATAAAAATACAGGTGCTTATCTTGAAGGTGCTAGATTTAAGGTTCAATCTGTAAATGGTGAATTTGAAACAGAAGTTGTAACTGATGCTGGTGGAGTAGTAACCATTCCAAACTTGGAAAATGGTTATTATATAGTTACTCAAGTATCAGTATCAAGTGAAGATTATATACTTGGTGGAACATATCAATTTGCTTATATCCAATCAGGTAATAATACAAAATTAACATTTACTAATGAAATATACACTGGTCTTGTTATTGAAAATGTGATTGCTGGTACACATGAGCCACTTGCTGGTGGTAAGTTTGAAGTTTGGACTTTAAATGAAACCGAAAAGATATTTGAAGGAACAACTGATACAACTGGTATTCTCCAGACAAACAAAATCACCCCAGGCAAGTACTTAATAAAGCATCTTGCAACAGCAGAAGGTTATAAAATTGTTACTGCAACACAGATTGTAGAAGTAAACAAAAACGATGCTTCTTACGCTGTATTTGAAAATACCCCAAGTGGTACGCTGGAAATTACAAAAGTAGACTCAATAACAAGAGATCCACTGGCTGATGCTGAATTTGAAATTTGGAATCAGGGCGAGACAAAGTTAATAGGCACTTATACTACTGACAGAAGTGGTCGCATTGAAGTGGGTACTCTGATTCCTGGTGTGTATGTAATTAAGGAAACAAAAGCTCCTACTGGTTATATGATTGATACAGCTACAAAACAAGTAACTATAAAATCAGACGAATCCACAAAGATTACTTTTGAAAATACCCGAAAAGCATCTCTAATGATTGAAAAAGTAGATGCGACTGATAATACAAAAATGCTATCAGGTGCTACATTCACAATTTATGATATTTATGGAACATATATTGGTGAGTACACAACCGAAGTATCAGGTGTTGTATTTGTTGATAATCTAAAGGATGGACAATATCGCATTGTTGAAACAAGAGCACCTCAAGGCTATCAAATAGACACCGCACCTCGTACTGTGACCGTTAGAGAAGCGATGCAGACAAAGGTTACTTTTACAAACAAACCTTTAACTGGTATTGTAATTACTAAGGTTGATGGTGAAACAAACGCTAAGTTAGCTGGTGCTGAATTCCAGATTTCAAAGCTTAATGGATCAATTATCAATACTTATGTAACAGATAGCACAGGTATGATTCACACAGAAACTTTAGAACCTGGTCAATACGTAATAAAAGAAATGAAAGCCCCAGAAGGCTATATGATTGATAATGCATCTCAGATTGTAACAGTTGTTGCTGGTAAGCCTACCAATATTCAAATTTCTAATAGCCGTATGGCTGGTATTGACTTATATAAAGTAGATGCTACAACTCAAAAACCTCTACAGGGTGCAACATTTGACCTATGTGATAGCTTAGGAAATAAGTTAGATACACTTATAACTGATTCAACTGGTCATGCATATTCTGGTGCATTAGAAGCAGGACAATACATCATAAAAGAAACAAAGGCTCCAGAAGGTTATGTCATTGATGAGACTGCTAAGACTGTAACAGTATCTGCAAACCAACAATCCAAAATTACCGTTACAAACAGTAAAATGACTGCTATTCAGATTTGGAAAATGGATGAAGTAACTGGTGATATGCTTGCTGGTGCAACATTCAATGTAACTAAGGCTGATGGTACTCATGTTACTACCGTAACAACTGGTACTGATGGTATTGCTATTATTCCAAATGCTGAACCTGGTACTTATAACATTACTGAAACTAAAGCCCCAGAAGGCTACTTGCTTGATAGCACACCACAAAGTGTAACAGTTGGTACTAACACTCCTGCTGTTGTTAAATTCTACAATGCACCTCTTGCAGCTCTTCGTATTCAAAAAGTGGACAGTAAAACTGGCGAAAGCCTATCAGGTGCAGTATTTAAGATTACAAAAGCTAATGGTGATTATGTTGGTGAGTTTACATCTGAACTAGATGGTATTGTAAATATTCCAACACTTGAGCCAGGTCAGTATGTTATCACTGAAATTTCAGCACCAGAAGGTTATGTTAAGGACTCTACTCCTCGTACTGTAACTGTAAAAACTGGAACACCAACGGTTATTACAATCGAGAATGACCGCACTGCAGGTCTACAGATTCGTAAGATTGTAACTCAGACTGGTGAGCCTTTAGAGGGTGTAACATTTAAAATTAAAACAGCTCAAGGAAATCTAATTGGTGATTATACAACAGACTCTATGGGTATGATTTATGTGAGCCTAGAATCTGGCGAATATATTGTTCAAGAGACTTTTGCACCTAAAGGCTATGTTGTTGATAATACGCCTCGTTTTGTAACAGTTAAGAATAACGAACCTGTTATTCTAGAAGTTACAAATGACAAGGAATCAACCGTAAAAATACACAAGATTGATTCAGAAACAGGTAAGGGTATTTACGGTGTAACTTTCGAAATTAAAGATTCAAAGAATAACTATATCGGCACTTACACTACTGATGATCAAGGCTACATTGAGCTTACAGATGTGCTTGCAGAAGGTAAATATGTAATTACTGAAAAACAAGCTGCTGCTGGCTATATTCTTGATACAATACCTCGTACAGTAACAATTAGCCCATCAGAACCAACAGAAATAACATGGGAAAACACTCGTGAAAAGGGTCAGCTAGTAATAAAGAAATATTCAGCTGATGATAATGCCACTTTAAACATACCTGCACATTCCCCACTACAAGGTGCAGAATTCACAATCAAAACTCTTGGCGGTCAAGTAGTTGATGTTATTGCTACTGATGCAACAGGTACTGCTTATTCTGGTTCTCTAGACCTTGGCACTTATATTGTTCAGGAGACCAAAGCACCGAATGGCTATTCACTGAATAACACACCAGTACAGGTTAATGTAACAAGTAAGAACCAAAAGATAACTTTAGACTTCTATAACAACTCTATGGATATTGCTGTAAACATTGAAAAACATGGCGAAAAATCTGTAAAAGCAGGAAATAGCATGAAGTATTATTTTACCAATATAAAGAATAACTCAAATGTTTCAGTTGATGATTTCTTTTTATCTGATAAATTACCAACAGATGCAGTAAGAGCTCAAACTTTATATACTGGTACATGATCTGCTAGTGTTTACTATAAGATTGAATATAAGACAAATATGTATGATTACAGAACTCTTGGTAAAAATCTAAATAGTAAAACACAATATTCATTTGATATGTCTAGCACTGCCTTAAATCTGGAATCTGGCGAATATGTGACAGATATCCGTTTTGTAATGGGTACTGTACCAGCTGGTTTCCACGAGATGGTATCTCCTGTGCTATATGTATACGTGCTACCTAATGTTAAAAATAATTATCAGATTATAAATCGCTGTGAAGTTGGTGCTCAGTACAATGATCAATGGATAACTGATGCTGACGAATGGACAACCATTGTTACAGTTCCTCAAATTCAGCTACCAGATAAGTTACCAACAACTGGTTTCTAATTTAATGACGAAGCAAGGTTTTACATTATAAAGAAAGACAGCTCGCAATATTGCGAGCTGTCTTTGTGCTTATAATAATAAATAAAAAATTTTAAAAAGAAGAGAGGGATATTCTTTGTTCTTCAAAAAAAATAAACCAATAATAGAAAAAGAGTTTTCCAAAGTTGAGTTAATGCTCGGAATAGAAGATGGTGATACTTTTAGTATTCGTGGAGAGTCAAAAAATTATATTTACGATAAAAAATCAAATACAATAAAATCTTTAGGTGATAACTTACCAATAACATCTGAAAACTTGTTAAAAATCTTAGATAATCAAGAAAATATAATTCGAGAACATGAGCGTTTAGATTTTTACGACTTCTTAGAAAAAACAACTATTAATTTTATAAGTAAAATATTTATATTCTTTTTACTCATGATGATTTGTTTTAAATTTTTAGTAAATGCACAAGGTTTTGCGTTTTGGTTTTGGCAATTATTCGCTACAGTTTGTGCAGTAGGTATGGGAGTATGTGGTGGAGTATTAGTGACAAAATTGTTATCAGAGTTTAATTAAATGATAATATTTTTTGGAAAAATACAAACATTCAAAAGACAGAAAATATCCAGAAGAAATAGATAGGCAAACAGATACAGATATTTTCGCAGATACATTATTAATACAAAAGCTTGATTTACTGTGAAAAAATTTATTTTTTAGTTGCAGAGAAAGTTTTTGTACCTGAATATATTTTTAATAAAAGATTGTTAGATTTAAAAATAATAAGATAATTAACTTAAATTATTTTTTTGCTAAATACAAAATATGCATATAATATAACATAAAATTTCTAATAGATTTGAAAACTAAAGAAAAGGAGTTATTTTATGAAAAGTGTTAAAGAAATAATTAAAGAAGAGTTAGGTAAAATCAAAAATAATCTTCCTGTATTAGAAGGAGAAAACTCTAAAAAATTGTCTAAGATAAGAGATTTGTATTTAAGGGATTTAATATATGAAATCAGCTATCAAGAACCATTTTTTCTTGCACATCTAAGTGAATTTAATAGTAATAACCCATTTTTTAAATCTGAAAAGTACATAGAAGCTGCTGAATTTTTAATAAAAAAACAAGCTAAATGGTTATTAGAAACTACAACCTTTGATGATGACGAAACAATTAATATTGAGTTTGAAAATCTTATAAGGATAGAGAATACTCTTTTTGAATATTGTATCTCGTTATTTGGTTATAAAGGGGAAGATCATTCAAAAGCCAATAACGATATTGCTGAAATATGGCTAAATAGCTTTGGCGAATTGTTTATAAAAACTAACTCGGAAAAAACAATAAAACTTTTGGATTTAAAAAAATCTGTTCAGCATAATACTTTATTCATGCTTGATGGTACTATAAAAAACGTTATTGAGTTAAAAGAACTATTATCTGAAAATGGCATCACTGTCTATATGCATAAGTCAATACAATCTCTTTTAAAGAAAACAGAGGGTTTTGTATCTTCTATTAATCTTATGGAATATTTCTCTTAACAATTATTTTATGCAGTCATCTTTTATTTGAAGATGACTGTTTTTTTATAAATCTTACACTGAAAGGATTGATTTCTTTTTACAATCCATTTATAAATGTGTAATAAAAAATGTAAAAAAGTAATTCTCTATAAAAAAGAAACTTATTGAGTATTTTTACAGGAATCGTTTCAGTCTAAAAATTTTAAAATATTTTCTAACAAAAATACTAATCTAACAACTATAGTAAGACTAACAACAAAGGCAAAATAATAAATATATGTAAAAGTAAATCATGTCATTATTGGTATTAAAAATTTTTTATATATTAATAGAAATTAGAAATTTTTATATATTTAATGTTTAGACTTGCAATTTTATCCATATTGTAAGTCTATTTTGCCATACCTATTTTTTGAAAAAAATTTTTTATTTCAACACTTGCCACCCATTAGCAGGTTTGCCAATTATTGAACTATAAAAAAGCAAGATAATATCTGGTATGATATTACCTTGCTTCTCTTGAGTAAAATTTCAAAAGCACTACATATTTATAACCTTATCACATATTTGTACAAGACGCTCATCATGTGTAGCAAGCACAACAATTGTACCTTGTTTAGAGCATTCACGCAATAATGTTATAACCATTTCACGATTATTAGCGTCAAGAGATGCTGTAGGTTCATCAGCATATATGATAGAGGCTTTTTTTAAAATTGCTCTGGCAATTCCTATACGTTGTTTTTCTCCACCAGAAAGAACTACGGCAAGTTCTTTTTCTCGTCCCCCTAATCCTACTTTCTGGAGAATATCTTTGACCTCTTTGTTTTTGGCTGTTGCCTTGTTTAGTGTAACATTATATGCAACATTTTCATCTTCAATAATTCCGTAATCTTGATAAATAAATGTTGCGTATTCATGCCAGAATTTAGTCTTTTGTTTATCATTAAATTTTGTGGCATTTATTTTATCAATAAAAATTTCACCATTATTTGGTGGCTGTATAAACCCTAAAGTATTTAATAATGTAGTTTTTCCACAACCAGATTTGCCTGTTATAGCTATCATTTCTCCCTCTTTAATATCAAATGAAATATCAGAGAAGATCTTCTTTCCAAATATCTTTACTGTTAAATTATTTACTCTAATTTCCATAGCTATCTCCATTCTGCTATAATATAGCGGTTTAAAATAATCAAAAATAAATTTTTTTACTATTCATTACGGCGTGAAATCTTAAAAAATGCTTTTCTTGTGTATACCTGATAAGAGATAAAATTGGAAATGCAATATAAAAGTATAACAACAATAGCTACACATACCAAAACTAATATTTCAGGTCGTCTTAATACGAAAGAAATCACAAAACCTACAAGAACAGTTACAATCGCAACAAATAAATCTTTTTGGAAAGATGGTGCTATGATATTAGCATATGGTTTCCCGAATGTATGCAAAGTGAATATACGTTTTTTATTAGAGTTAGCCCATAACTGTGCATCCATAATTCCCGAAAAAATCATAGATATAAGAATTAGGACACAGGCTGTAATATAATAAACAGCTTCTTTTCCAAATTGCTGTGCTTGCTCTAACGCAACATCTGCAATAGTATATATGGAAACAACATATTCTTGAATAGGTGAATTTGCTAGTGCTTGTCGCAAAACATTTTCGTCCGAAAAAACAATATTTCCACTTGATAAAGTTGCTACTGTGAAACTTTTTGCTTTAAAAACTGATATAGGATTTTCAACTAATATTATAAGTGGATTTTTTGCTTGAACAGTACTACCACCATAAGCAACATTTGGTGGTAATGCTAAAAAATTTTCTCCTACAAATTCATAATATTCCATTCCATCAGGATGTACAGTTTCAGCTTTTGTCCAAATTGGAATTTGTACGTTTAAAAAGCTTCTAAGTGGTTCTTCTAGGCTTTCTAATGATACTTTGGTTAATCGCCCTCCATTTCCTCGTTCCTCAATTCCTATATTGAACGAATTTATCCATGCTTTATCAGCTACAATTATATGGTCATATCCACCATATTCTTCTGGATTTAAAGCGATGGCTTCATCAATAACAAAAGAAAAACTCAATTTATTTTCTTCTATCATTTTATTGCAAAATTCTTCTACATAAGGAATCATTTCATCTGTTACTAATGGATCTGTATAACTAAATCCAATTCTAACATTATTTTGCATATTCCTCCACAAAGAATATTCTTTAGATAATTCTTTAAATATATATGCGGAAGTAAGTGTACTTGGTAAAATAAGTAATGCTAAAACAACAGATAAAATGCGTGTTCCTGTTCCTAAAAGTTTGAAATTTTTCAATGGAATTTCTCTTTTGGCTAGATGTTTGGTTTTTGGGCGTACTAATATAGACATTAAATATATCAATATTGATGAAAGTATTAAAAGAAAAATCAAGCATAAAAAATATTTTAACAATATCAAAGGAATTTGGTTGATACTGTTTGAAATTACAACATAACTTAATGCTACTATTAGTGCAGTAATAAATCCAATAACTACATTCACAAAAATTGAACAAGTATCTTCCATATGAATACGTTTATCACTAATTCCACCTAACAATCTAATCGTTCTTGCTTTGGCATGGGTAATAAACCAAGCAATCATAGTTGCTATAAATAGCAAAAAAGCTGTTATAATCGCATTACCAATTCCATTATAGACTAAATAACTATAAATGACTTTAGCAAAATTTTGTTGGGTATACCAAGAAATAGACATACCATTTTCATCACACCATTTATTTATTTCATTTTTAAAATTTTCAGTTCCTTTTATGGCGTATGTACCATACAGAGGTCTTGTTCCCATATCAGTTGATGAAATAAGATTACCAGTAAGGCTTGAATCAAGCCAATATATGTCTGAATTTTTAATAATTATATCTGATGATGTTGGAACTTCTGTGCCAAACCAGATTATATCTTTTTTATTTTCATATTCTTTAGAATCTGTGACAACCTTTATCAACACACCATCATTGTTATCAGTAATTTTGTTTAAATTACTTATTATCTCCTCTTTTGTTTTATTTTGCACTGAGATATTTAACTCAAACCTATTTGTGGTTTCAAAAGGCAATTGCTGCTGCTCAACCGTTGCATACTGAAAAATAAGTAAGAATACAAAAAGAGCAAATAAAAAACTAGTTAGGCGAATACCATGTTTAATCATAAGAATATAGCCCCTTTACATTTGATATAAGTCGTGTGTTTTAACATTTTTTCTTTTGTTATACAAATTATTACATATATATTTTTAAGAATAAAGCAGCTAAATATTTAAGATTTCTTTAAGAACATTAAGCAATAATGGAACTAGGCTTTTACTTCCATACGATGAATATCAATAATATGACAATGAAACTTATTCACAAACTCCATTTATTCTTTAGAAAGTTTTTCCTCCAGTTCGGCAAGTAAATCATCTGTATGCTTATTTAATTTACTATATTTTTTGTCTCTTGGCACTGTTTGCTATGTCAGTTCAATGTTACTATAGTATAATTAAAAATACTTTTTACTCTTTTAATCTGCCATGATACAACAAAAGCAGAAAACCAATAATGATTTTCTGCTTATTTAAAAATACGATTATTTAATCGTAAAGAGTAATAGTTTCATAGATATATGATTAGCCCATTTCTAAGCCTATATAATATATTTAATTTTTAATTTATATTTTAACAATTATGTATTAGCTATATATGCAGCATTGCCATCACCTAAGTATGAACTTACTCTAAATTCATAACTACAACCTTCTTCTAAACCAGTTAAAACGACAGATGTATTGACTGGTTGATTTAGAACAACAGCTAATAGTGAGCCAGTAACGCCTTCTTTATTCAAACTAACATTAAACTTACTTTGAGTAGAGGCTGGTAATGTAAAGTTTACTTTTCCGTCATAAGTAGCTTCAAAAGACTCTGTCACACCTCCAAAACCGCTATTACTAGCGTATGGTACATATATAAATCCTTCTGCTAATACAGTTTTTTGATTTTGCAAATCATTCAAATTAAAAGGTATAAAATTTACAGTTATATTAGGGTCATATATTGTAACTGTTGCACCTGTTTTTTCGTCAATATACTTTACAGGGGTTTCACGAGATGCTTTTGATGTATCTACTTCTGATAGTGTTGGTAAAGATGCATATGCTACATCTTTATAATATGCAAGTGCAGTCATACTCATAGCTGATACTGCTGCCGTTGTAGCTAAACCCAATGCGATAATTTTTTTAAACTTTTTCGTAATAAAAACTCCTTTAATTATAAAAATACTGATTGTGATTTGTAAATACTATGTTTTATAACATAATATTGGCATCCATATATTATCATTTGCTATTATGACAAGGTGTCAAGCCTTTTCGATTATATATGGATTTTTTACTTCAATCATAAGCATCAACCTCCAACCTATAAAACAAAAAACGAAATTACTGTATATTGCAGTAATTTCGTTTTATTACTTAAGTCACTATTTGTCAACACTTAGATTTTAAAATTTATATAATTTTTATAAGGTTTAATGTGTACACTTTGTATATGTGACTTTATATGTCAACTCGCCTCTATCGATTATGCCACATTTTTTACATCTCTTAGCATTTTCATAATAATACATTGTACAGCCACCCTTGCTGTTTGTTATATGGTCTTGAAACAATACATTATTTGAATCAATATACATGCTTTTAAAAATTATTTTTTAAATATAATATTTTACAAGTAAAGAAGTATATTGCTTAGCATTCTCACCCATATTACTGAGTACACAATACAATATTTTACCATCAAACATACAGTTCTCAAGCTCCATATTGCTTAGTTCATTAGATAATTCTAAATGATGGTATGATATTTCATTGGATGCTAAATCATAAAATATAACTTCATTTTTATTATTATAAAATGTCAGAAAATCACCGTATGATGTATGAGCTACATTTAGATTACAATTATATTCTAACGGCTCTGTTAATTCACTTTTCATAGGTTCCAATCTTAATCTATTGTCTGACTTAGTAAAAAAGAGATATCGTCTATGTTTTGTTTTTAGAATAAGATTATTTCCATAATCCTTCATATTTACAACGCTATCTATTATTTCTGTACCAAGCTCATCAGTTAAATCCATAAATTCTTCTAAATCTAAACTTGTTTCCGAATATAATTTACCATTTTCATCATATTCTCTTATATTATGGCTTATCGTTCCATCACAGTAATCTATTTCAAATGAAAATATTTTTCCATCTGATGAAGCAGATACAGTGTTAACCATGGTTCCAATCTCTTTTGTCCAATCATATTCCTTTCTTTGTACTATATTACAAGTTTTAGTCGAAACATCTATAACTTTAATCCAATATATATGATGTTTCGTTCTCTTCAGGGTAAAATAATAGATACTTATCACCATATAGTGGTTTAAGAAATGAAATTGGTGGATAAGAACTCCAAGATAATAATGTTTGTTTACCACCCATATTGTCTTTCTTATAAATTATATTATTTCCACTCTCTGATGTACATAGTGATAGATAATAATCACTAGAATATGATTCTTCAGATTTATAAACACGAGTTTCATCAATTGATTTCCATTTAGAAGCTTTATATTTATTGTTTTTTTCAAAATACAAATCTCTTGATTCAGATTGTTTCCAATTAATCTCTTCTAATACAATTTGATTATTTATTGTATTCAAAATCTTTAAAGATTGATTTTCAGTTGTATACAAAATCTCAATATCTTTATTTAATGAAATATGAGTGGTTATAAATATAAAGAATATAATGAAAATACCAATAATACAAAATTTAGCTCTCATATTTTTCATAATCTAATATCCCTTTTATTGAAAAGACTTAGGCATAATACCTAAGTCTTTTGTCAATTAAGAAACAACAGTCGCCTATTAGTAAATATATTGTGATGCAAAATGTGTGCTAATGGATTCATATGCATCATCAAAAGACACATAATACTTAGCTGAATCAGGTCCTTTAATAGAAGAAAAACCATAATAAGGATCAACAATTAAAACTTTTGTAAGACCATTATTTTGTCCACCTAGAGTCATAAAATGTCCTGATGATTGATACCCAAAATCTGAATCTGCTGTTAGTCTAGATCTTAGAATTAATGGGCAACTTCCAACATTTAATGCAGAATCAATATCATCTTTAAATTCGGATTTACTCTCTAATTGTTTTGGGAAATAGTAATTTACATCTTGATATTTATTTAACCCATTTGCTACATTCTCGCCACTAGAACCTTTTTCAGTTGTTTCAATATCTTTAGCTAATACTTTTTGACTGGCTGGTAAAGATACATTATACATACTGCTGTCTTTGTATGCATTATAAAAGTATTTCAAGTTTTGCATTGCACTTGCAGGTCCACAATAATAGCTTGTTTCTTGTTTGATTTGCGGAACTCCTAAGTCACAAGCTCTATAAGATGAAAGTGGTTTTGGCATATTTCCAGATAATTTTGCAATAACAATTTCCTTAATATCAGATGGCATTGATTTGTCGTTTTTAATACGTTCTATTTGCTCTTCGTTGGAAATAATTTCTTCTCCTACCTGCATATTACCTCCAGAAGGCCCTTCTGATATATCTATTGCATTAGCAAATGAATTTGTAGATGCAATTATACAACAAATAGATAACATACCAATCAATTTCATTCTAAAATTACTCATTTATTTCACCTACTTCTTCTTTAATTACAATAACTTGTTTTATTTACAAATTTTCTTTTTCGTATACTTTGATACAACACTTCTATCCATATATTATCGGTTGCCATAATGGCAAGGTGTCCAGCCTTTTCGATTATATATGGATTTTTTATTGCAATCATAGGCATCACCCCTATAATATAAAATTTCTAATTGCTACAATTATGTAGTAATTAGATTGTACTGCTAAAATAAAATTTTGTCAATAGATGTATATAAATTTTTTATTATATTTATAGAAGTATGTTAATGTATACATTTTTGAAATATAACTTTATTTGTAACACTACCTAGAATTATATTATTACATTTAGAGCATATTTTAGCATTTTCATAATAATAAGTTGTACAGCCACCTTTGCCATTTAATATGTGTTTTTGATATATACCTGATACATATGAATGACTACAAAATAGTTGAGTTTCCGTTTCATTACTTACATTATATATTGTTCCATCATCAGCTATAAAAACGGAACGATGTAGTAATTCACTCTCAATATTGTTTTGTTCTTGTCCATCAGGTGTAAATTTGATAAATTCCTTATCTGATTTTAAAGTATCGTTATTTGATAAGGTTTCTAAATATATAACATTTGGCATTTCATATGCAAATGCTGGAAATATACTGACAAGACACAATGCACCTGCAATTGCAATAGTCAATTTTTTAGATTTTTTTCTAGGTTTCATAATAAAATCAAGCCTTTCTTTAATTATATCTTTATCACTGCTAAAAGCACTAACATATTTTTTATTTGATTTTTTTGTAGATATATCTATTATAAAATATCCATACTGCAATCTATCATCTCTATCCATATCATACGTAACTTTTTCATCACAAACAAGTTCACAACTATTTTCAAGTGATTTGTTAAGAAAGTAAACAACAGGATTAAACCAATAAATACAACACATAATAACTCTTAACAAGAGAATTAGTCCATCATTATTTTTTATATGACAAAGTTCATGATATATTGCAATTCTCATTTGAAACTTATTATCAATATATGGAATTACAATAATAGGTTTTGATATACCTGTGGTAAATGGTGAAATATCAGCACCAGTTTGATAAATAAAGATATTCTTTTTTATGCCAAGTTCAGTTTTGTATTTCTCCATTATATTTAATATTTCACAATTAATAATTTGATTAGATGCTTTTAAAACTAATCTTCTAAATTTTTGACGTTTCCATATTTGGAACAATAGAACGCAAACTGATATGAAAATCCACAATCCAAACACTAAAAACTCATTAAAAAATGCATCTGTTCCACCTATTTTATCTTTTCCAATAAATAAAAGTTTTTCATATCCATAATAAACAAATGAATTTACTGTTTCTGGCGGAAAAAGCTTTAAAATTATTCTTTTTATAAAAAAGATAAGTATAGGTAAAGGAATAAAGTGAAGTAGTAATGCTATTTTAAGCATATTATGCCTTTGTCTTAGGCTGAAAATTTTTGGTTTAAAAAACTGAATTAAATTAACCATCAAAAATAGCAAACTTCCACTTAAAGTCATAAATAATATTATTTGCATAAGCTTATTCTATATTTTTTAAATATTCTTTTAATTCCTCATTTTCATTGGTATCTATATATTTACTCCCGCCAAGAGCTGACAGAAAATTAGATAAAGAACCATCATACATAGTATCTAATATATATTCTGCTTTTTTTTGCTCAAGTTGTTCTTTTGTAAACGCATGAATATACTTTCTTTTATCTTTTTTTAGTAGTCCTTTGTCTGTCATTCTAGCAAGATATGTGTTTACTGTTGAACGGTCATATGCTTTTCCGATTTTATTGAAATATTCCCACATATTCGCACCAGAGAGCCATTCATTCCTTTCCCAAAAATAATCCATTATAATTTGTTCATTTGGTGATAAATCAAAAATCATTTTATCTCCACCTTTCATTATTTTACTATTATATTACTAC
>JAGHIZ010000111.1 GCA_017886875.1 Butyricicoccus sp.
ATAATGCATATCAGAGTTTGCAAGCTGATATTGGCGATGACAGTCCGAATTTATAATGGTACTCCCGTCTTGAACGTGTCACAACATTGGACGGCTCTGTGGTAACAGGGGAGTGAGATTCTCGTGAGGTTGTTTTGCAGACAACTGCTTAGTAATTTCCCAGCATACGGGGTGTCGAGGACAAATAGTGTGCTTACATAAGTTTTATTAAAATAATGATATTTATTTAGGAGGAAATTAAAAATGAAAGATGTTCCAATCTGGGAAAAAAGTACATTAACACTGGAAGAGGCTGCAGCATATTCAAATATAGGAATGAATAAACTGCGTGAGATAACTAGCGATGATAAATGTATGTTTGTGTTATGGGTAGGTAGAAAAAGACTTATAAAACGTCGTTTGTTTGAAAAATATTTAGAAGAAGTGTTTTCAGTTTAACTTTTTTTATTATATTTGAATGGAATATAGAGCCTTAATGTGGTAAAATAAGAATGTCATGATAAGGCTCTTTCTTATGGAAGGGGAATTAAAATGGCGGAAAGAAGAAAAGATAACAAAGGTAGAGTCCTAAAAACAGGTGAAAGCCAAAGAAAAGATATGCTGTATCAGTATCGCTATACAGATATTTACGGCAAAAGAAAGACTATATATTCATCTGATTTACAAGAGCTACGCAGAAAAGAAAAAGAAATCCAAAAAAATATAGATGATGGTTTAAATTATAGTGCTGGAAAAATAAAGGTTATTGACCTAATAGAAAGATATATAAGCTTAAAGAAAGGACTTCGTTATAACACTAGAAGCAATTATGCATTTGCAATAAGTGTTATAAAAAAGGAGGAATTTGCTTATAGACAGATAGGCGTTATTAAAACGTCAGATGCAAAACAATGGATTATAAAATTGCATAAGGACGGTAGAGGTTATAGTACAATAACATCTGTGCGTAATGTTATAAAACCAGCTTTTCAAATGGCATATGATGAGGATATAATAAGAAAGAATCCATTTGATTTTAAATTATCTGATGTAATTCCTAATAATACTCAAAAACGAGTTGCGATGACAAATAAAGAACAAAAGATTTGGATGGACTTTATAAAAAACGATAAAACTTATTGTAAATATTATGATGAGTTTGTTGTTTTACTTCAGACGGGTTTAAGGGTTAGTGAATTCTGTGGTCTTACAATGAGTGATATAGACTTTAAAAAGCGAACCATTAAAGTTGACCATCAACTTATAAGAGAAGCCACTGGGAAATATTATATTGAGAAAACTAAGACTAAAAACGGTGTCAGGTATTTACCTATGACAGATGATGTTTATAGAAGTCTAAAAAATATAGTTAATAATCGTCCTAAACTTAAAACGGAAATGATTATTGATGGATACAGTAGATTTATATTACTTGATAAAAATCTTAACCCTAAGATAGCATTACATATAGAAAATGAAATGCGATGGGCTATGAAGAAATATAAAAAGCTCTATCCTAATGTTGTTTTACCACATATTACACCACATGTATTTCGTCATACGTTTTGTACTAATATGGCTAATGCAGGTATGGAAGTTAAAACACTACAATATTTAATGGGACATTCTGATGTTTCAGTAACGCTAAATGTTTACACACATTCAAGTTATGAACATGTAAAAGAACAAATGGAAAAGGTAATGAATTTAGATGTAATAAACTTAAATTAGCATTAAAATTAGCGAGTAGATTTTATTATATTTAAATTTTATTACACCAATTACTACACCATTTTATAATAATATATGTTAGAATTTGAAGGTTTAGAAAGATTAGCATTTTATATAAAAGTATGAAAAAACATTAAAAGCTAGTAATAATGAGATTTAAACGTATATATAGGAGTATAAAAAATGGATAAAATAGTTTTTATATGCACTGGCAATACATGCCGAAGTCCAATGGCAGAGGGTTTATTTAAAGCCTTGAATGGAGAACAAAAAACAGGTCTTGAAGCTATATCAGCTGGTATATTTACTAATAATGGTATGTCTGCTTCTGAAAATGCGGTTATTGCAGCTAAAGAACTAGGTGCAGATATATCAAATCATAAATCACAGATGTTAAATGGGGACATAGTTAATGACGCTAAATATTTAGTTTGTATGACAGGTGCTCATTACGACCAAATATTACTTAAATTTCCTAATGTAAGTGATAAACTATTTACATTGTCACCAACAGATATTGATGACCCTTTTGGTGGAAATATTGATGAATATAGAAGCTGTGCAATGCAAATAAAATCAGCAGTTGAAAGCATAATAGAAAGGCTTAGCAAAAAATGATTAAAATAGTAAATATGACTGAGGAACATATTAAAGATTTAGCTGAGCTTGAAAAGGAATGTTTTCATACGCCTTGGACAGAAAAACAGCTTGAAGAAGAACTGAAAAGTGAATATAGTTTATTTTTAGTCGCTTTAAATAATGAAACTGTAGCGGGTTATGTAGGCTGTCAAACTACAATTGATGGTGGATATATAACTAATGTTGCAGTTTTTCCTAATATGAGAGGTAAGGGCATAGCACAAAAATTACTTTTTGAGCTTAACAACAAGATAAAAGAAAAAGAATTAAAATTTATAACGCTTGAAGTACGTGTTTCTAATATACCAGCTATAAATCTTTATAAAAAAATGAACTATAAAGAGGTTGGAGTGCGTAAGAATTTTTATCGAAATCCTAAAGAAGATGCACTTTTAATGACCTGTTATATAAATTAAGAAATAGGAGAGTGTAAAGTGAAGATACTTGCAATAGAATCATCATGTGATGAAACAGCAGCAGCAATAATAGAAGATGGACGAAAGATATTATCAAATGTAGTGGATAGTCAAGTTGAAACACATGCAAAATATGGCGGAGTTGTACCAGAAGTTGCTTCAAGAGGTCATATGCAAGCTATAGTTAGAGTGACAGAGCAAGCATTAAAAGATGCAAATTTAAAAGGTGAAGAATTAGATGCAATAGCGGCAACATGTGCCCCAGGGCTTATTGGTGCATTACTTGTTGGTGCAAACTTTGCTAAATCAATGGCATATGCACTTAAAAAGCCTTTTATACCAGTTCATCATATAAGAGGACATATAGCAGCTAATTATTTGGCTTTTGAAGATTTGAAACCACCATTTTTAACTTTAGTTGCTTCTGGTGGTCATAGCATGATGGTGCTTGTGAAAGATTACACAGATTTTGAAATTTTAGGCGGTACAAGAGATGATGCAGCGGGTGAAGCATTTGATAAAGTTGCTAGAGTGTTAGAGGTAGGATATCCAGGAGGACCAAAAATAGATAAAATGGCTCAGGGTGGAGATGCATCTAAATATAAACTGCCACATTCAAAGGTTAAAGATGCACCACTCGATTTTTCTTTTTCTGGACTTAAAACAGCCGTTATAAATCTTGCACATAATGCAGAGCAAAAAGGTGAACAAATAGATAAACCTGCTTTAGCTGCCGCATTTTGTAATGCTGTAGTTGATACACTTGTGCCTAGACTTGAGCTTGCACAAAAACAAACAGGTGTTAAAAATATTGTTTGTGCAGGTGGGGTTGCTGCTAACTCATGGCTTAGAAAAGCACTTGAGGAGATGGCAAAAAAGAATAAGTTAAATTTATATTTACCACCGCTTTCACTTTGTGGAGATAATGCAGCTATGATAGCAAGTCAAGCATATTATGAATTTAAAGCGGGAAATATTGGAAACACTTTACAAAATGCCTTTGCAACCGCAGAAATTTATGAAAATATTTGTGTAAAAAAATAATTAATTACTCTGGAAAAAAATCGTATTATACGGTAAAATATAAAATAGGGTTTTAATTGGCCCGCTCTTTTAATGTTTTGGGCACGGCTATAATTTTAGTCGTGGAGAAGGCTGTGGAAGCCGCCACTTTACGAATATAAATGTAATGTTTTTTACATAAAGACATGAGGAGCGATGTAAGAAAATGGGAATGACAATTGCAGAAAAAATTTTAAAAGCACATCTTGTAGACGGCGAAATGATTAAAGGTCAAGAAATTGGTCTTAAAATCGACCAAACACTTACACAAGATGCAACAGGCACAATGGCGTATTTACAGTTTGAAGCAATGGGTGTAGACCAAGTAAAAACCGAACGCTCAGTTGCATATATTGACCATAATACACTACAGTCTGGCTTTGAAAATGCAGATGACCATAAGTACATAGGTACTGTAGCTCAAAAGCATGGTATTTATTACTCAAAGGCTGGTAATGGCATTTGTCATCAGGTGCATTTGGAGCGTTTTGGTGCTCCAGGAAAAACTTTAATCGGTTCGGATAGTCATACTCCAACCGGTGGTGGTATTGGTATGCTGGCATTTGGTGCTGGCGGTTTAGATGTTGCTGTTGCAATGGGCGGCGGTGCATACTATATTCCAATGCCAAAAATGGTTCGTGTTACTCTAACTGGTAAATTAAAGCCATGGGTAGCTGCGAAAGATATTATTTTAGATGTACTGCGTCAGATGACTGTAAAAGGTGGCGTTGGTAAAATTGTTGAATATGCAGGTGAGGGCGTTAAAACTCTTTCTGTTCCAGAGCGTGCAACCATTACTAATATGGGTGCAGAGCTTGGTGCTACAACTTCAATTTTCCCATCTGATGAAGTAACAAAGGCATTTTTAGAAGCTCAAGGTCGTGGAGATGTTTATGTTCCACTATCTTCCGATGAAGATGCTGTATATGATGAAGAATACACTGTAGACCTTAATTCACTTGTTCCACTGGCTGCAATGCCTCATATGCCAGACAATGTAAAGCCTGTAAGTGAAATTGGTGAAATTAAAGTAAATCAGTGCTGTATCGGTTCTTGCACAAACTCCTCTTATTATGACATGATGAAGGTTGCTGCTATACTAAAAGGTAAAACTATCCACCCAGATGTATCACTGACAATTAGCCCAGGTTCTATGCAGGTATTTAATATGCTTGCTAAAAATGGTGCATTATCTGATATTATTGCAGCAGGTGCAAGAATTCTTGAATGTGCATGTGGTCCATGTATTGGTATGGGACAGTCTCCAGAATCAGCGGGTGTATCACTTCGTACATTTAACCGTAACTTTGAAGGCAGAAGTGGTACTCAAGATGCTCAGATTTATCTTGTATCTCCAGAAGTTGCTGCTGCATCAGCATTAACTGGTGTACTTACTGACCCAAGAACTTTAGGTGATGCTCCAGTTATTGAAATGCCAGAGCATTTTGATATTAATGATAACTTAATCGTTAAACCAGCAGAAGACCCATCTACTGTTGAAGTTCGTCGTGGTCCTAATATCAAGCCTTTCCCACTTGGCAAAGAGCTTGAAGAAAGCTATACTGGTAAGATTGTTCTTAAAACAGAGGATAATATCACAACTGACCATATACTTCCAGCAGGTGCTAAACTTCTGCCTTATCGTTCAAATATTCCTCACTATTCAAACTATTGTTTTATTAACGTTGACCCTAAATTCCCAGCTCGTTGTCAAGAAAATGGCGGCGGTGTAATCGTTGGTGGTGCAAACTATGGTCAGGGTTCTTCTCGTGAACATGCAGCCTTAGTTCCACTTTATTTGGGTGTAAGAGCAGTTTTAACAAAATCTTTTGCTCGTATTCACAAAGCAAACCTTGTAAACTCTGGTATTATTCCACTTACATTTGTAAATTCAGATGATTACGATAAGATTACATTAAATGATACAATTTCTCTGCCACATATTCAGGAAGAAATCCGTGATGGCAAACAAGTAACTGTGGTTGTAAACGGTTATGAGTTTAAGGCAGATTGTGATGTATCTGAACGTCAGCGTGGGGCACTGCTTGCAGGTGGTACTCTAAATTACGCTAAAAAGCAGGGTTAATTAGGGGAGGAATATAAAAATGGCATTATCTGAAAAAGCAATTGCACAATATGAAAAAGTAGTAGAAAGTCAGCTTGCACGTATTAAAGCTATGAAAGAGCAAAAGGATTTTATTGATTACAGCAAGCTAGATAAAATTATTATTGGTGTTTGTGGTGGCGATGGCATTGGTCCAATGATTACAGGTATGGCACAACATGCACTAGAAGAACTGCTTGCTGATAAGGTTAAAGCGGGTAAGGTTGAATTTAAGGTTATTGACGGACTTACAATAGAGCGTCGTGCAGAGCTTGGCTGTGCAATTCCTGATGATGTAATGGAAGAATTAAAGTCTTGCCATGTTATTCTTAAAGGGCCAACAACTACACCTCGTAAGGGTGACCCATGGCCAAATGTAGAGAGTGCAAATGTTGCAATGCGTAAGGCTCTTGATTTATTTGCTAATGTTCGTCCTGTAAAAGTGCCAGAACTTGGTATTGACTGGACTTTCTATCGTGAGAACACTGAAGGCGGTTATGCTGTAGGTTCTCAAGGCGTTCAGCTTGACGATGATTTATTTATTGATTTTACAGTTGCAACTTCTCAAGGTTGTGACCGTATTGCTCGTTTAGCTTTTGAATATGCTAAAAAGACAGGTAAAAACAGGGTATCTTGTGTAACCAAGGCAAATATTATTAAAACAACTGATGGTAAATTCCTTGACACTTGTCAAAAGATTGCCGCAGAATATCCAGAAGTTGTATTTGATGACTGGTATATTGATATTATGACAGCTAAACTGCTTGATGATAAGCGTCGTCGTGATTTTAAGGTATTTGTACTTCCAAACCTTTACGGTGATATTCTTACAGATGAAGCGGCTGAAATTCAAGGCGGTGTTGGTACAGCAGGCTCTGCAAACATTGGTAAACGTTATGCAATGTTTGAAGCTATTCATGGTTCAGCTCCTCGTATGGTTGAAGAAGGTCGTGCACAGTATGCAGACCCATCAAGTGTACTTCGTGCGTCTGTAATGCTTTTAGAGCATATAGGTGAAATTGAGCTTGCTAATAAGCTTGATAGAGCTCTTGATATTTGTATGTTTGAAAATAAAAAGTATGTAATTACAGGTCGTGATACTGGTGCAACAGCACAACAGTTCACAGACTACGTTTTAGAAACTATTCGTTCTTTATAATTTAGAACTTCAGGAGGTTCGATATGGAAAAGAAACAGAAGGTGTCTAGAGCGGTTATTCATCGCATTCCTCGTTATTATCGGTATGTTTCTACACTCCGAGCAAATGGAGTGCAGCGAATCTCCTCTAGGTCACTTGCAGAATCAATGGGACTTACAGCGTCCCAAATCCGTCAAGATTTTAACTGTTTTGGCGGCTTTGGTCAGCAAGGTTACGGTTATAATGTAGAAAAGCTTTATGAAGGTTTAGGAGAAATCCTAGGTATTAACAGACAACGAAAAGCAATTTTAGTTGGTGCTGGTAACCTTGGTAAAGCGTTAATCAAGAATTTTGATTTTAAAGCAAGTGGATTTGATTTAGTTTGTGCATTTGATGCAAATGAAAAGGTTATTGGCACCGAACTTGGTGGTGTTAAAATATGTGATACTGCTAATCTTTACTCATATGTAAATGAAAATAAGCCAGATATTGCTGTTTTAACCGTTCCGTATAGTGTTGCATCAGAAATTGCAAGAAATCTAGTCGAACATGGTATCAAAGGTCTATGGAATTTTACTGGCGGTGACCTTCATCTTGAAGGCAAGCTTGTACCAGTAGAAAATGTTCATTTCTCAGATAGTGTTATGATTTTAGGATATGCAGTTGATACCAGTGATATAGAAGTTGTAGACGAATAACGATATTAAAGCACAGAGTGATATTTATATATCATTCTGTGCTTTTTATATATGTAATCCAAGTATTATTTATTTTTTCAAGACTGCAAGCAGTTAAAAGATATGCAAATTTATGTTCTTTACCAGCATTAAAATATGTTTCATATTGTTTTGATGAAGTAATATATTTTCCAGAACCATCATCAAGATAATAAATAGTATTATCATTTATAATATTATTTTTAATTTTGCGGTTTAAACACATTGAATTATTATAAGGTTCAAGCACACCTAAATTTATTATTTTATCATCTGTTTTTGCAAAAAGTCTTAATATATCGCTTGAATTGTAATTACATTCGGCTGCAATATTATTTTCTGATATTGTTACATATCCAACTATATCATGTTTTAATTTAACTGGAAAACGCATAATTTTAAAATCTCCTATAAAAAAAGTGCATATCTATAATTTAAGATACGCACTTATAATAAAAATTATGCTATAGAATATTCACCATCTACTAAAACTGTAACAGTTTCTTTTGCTTTAAATCCTGCACCTTTAGTAGTTGCAATATATCTATGATTTATAGATAAACTTTCATCTGCACAAAGAACAGAACCGCCTGATAAATCGGTAAGACCAGTGCCAGCACTTTCTATACATGTTGCACTACCACGCTGAATAATAATTTCAGTGTTTAATCCAAGCTTTAAGAATGAATTTGCATCAACTTCAAGCACTTCCCAATTACCACTATTACTGCTTACGCCTCCGGCATTTGCAACTTTTTTAGCAAATTCATCATCTTTTGCAAGATTTGCAGCTAAAGATGCAACTTTATTATCAATTGCTTGACTAAGTTCAATTATTTTTCTCTCCATAGCAGATTGATAACTATTGGTTTGATTTTTTATTGTACTATCAGCAGAACTTATAATAGAAGGTGTAAGAACTTGCTCTAAATAGCTTTTAGTAATAAGCGGGTCTGAATCAGAGCCGTATTCAGCAGCAACAGCAGCATAGCCAGTTGCAAGCATACATACCATAAGGACAGCTCCGACGGTAATTGTAAATCTACGTTTGTTTTTCACCGTTTGGTAACTCCTCGTTTTTAATCAGTAGGCTGCACTCCGAGACCGAAACTCACTGCTAAGGCTTCATCAACCGAACGCATGTGAGCTTCATCTAAACAGCCCATTTTTTCACGCAGTCGTTTTTTGTCCAGAGTACGAATCTGCTCGGTTAATACAATAGAATCCTTTGTTAAACCGAAGGATTTAGCACCAAGCTCAATATGAGTTGGCATTTTTGTTTTGTTTACTTGTGAGGTGATGGCGGCAGCAATTACAGTAGGACTGAATTTGTTTCCGACATTATTCTGGACAATAAGTACCGGACGTATACCGCCTTGTTCGCTGCCCACAACGGGGCTTAAATCAGCATAAAAAATATCTCCTCGTTTGATATTATGATCCACGTTTGTCACACTCCGATGGAAAGAATTTCAGGAGTTTAAGTAGTCCTGTAACTCTATGTTTCCCATTAAAGAGGGAGTTTATAAGAAATGGCATAGAAAAAATTAAAAACCATTTCCTGTGGCATTATATGTAGCAGAGGATAAAAAGGTTAAACTATCCATTTATGTAGATACGAGGCACACGAGCAGATGCTGCACAAAGCACTTCATAGGATATAGTGCCAGAAGCTATTGCCACATCATCTGCTGTGATAAGATTATCACCAAAGATAGTAACCTCATCACCACGTTTTAAATCAACACCGTTTGGCACTTCAATCATACACATATCCATGCAAATCCTGCCAAGCACAGAAGCTTTTTTACCCTTTACAGATATATGTACATTACCTGAGCCGCTGCGGAGATAACCATCAGCATAGCCTATAGAAATAACAGCTTCTTTTATAGGGTGCTTTACAAGGTAAGTGCGACCATAACTAACAGTTCGACCTTCTTCAACATCACGCACTTGAACGACACGAGCTTTAATACGCATTGCAGGGCGAAGGTCAAGTGTGCGAGGTAAAGAAGTATCCGGATAATAACCATATAATATTATTCCTGCACGAACCATATCATAATATCCTTCTTTATATTGTAGCACACCGCCACTGTTTGCACAATGTTTAAGTGGAATATTTAAACCCGCTTGTTCGAGTTTTTGTGCAATAGTATGAAATTCTTCCATTTGTTTATGTGTAAAATCTGAACCATCAACAGTATCAGCTACTGCAAAATGAGTGAACATACCCTCAATAATAAGACCTTCAAGTTTGGAAAGATTTAAAATTTCGTTTACAGTTTCATCTACATGACGGGCAGGAAAGCCTATGCGTGTCATGCCTGTATCAAGTGCAAAATGTATACGAATTGGTTTTCCTTCTTTTTGTGCTGCACCCGAAAAAACCAGTGCAGTTTCACTATCATAAACAGGAACAGCTATGTCATAACGTGCGATAAGATAAGCATCTTCATCACCAACATAACCTAAAATCATAATTGGAAGTGTAACCCCTTGCTCTCTAAGCTCGATTGCCTCGCTTACAGTAGCTACTGCAAAATACGAAACACCAGCTTTAGCTAAACATTGAGCCACACGAAAACTACCATGTCCATAAGCATCAGCTTTGATTATACCCATTATAGGACAATTTCCAACATGTTTTTGAATTTCTTTAAAATTATGCTCAATAGCACTTAAATCAATTTCTGCCCATGTGCGATGGTTATTTTGTTGCATATAATTTACACGACCTTTTGGTTTAATTAGTTTTATTAAAAAATGCTTGCAAAACTCGCTCTCCATCTGTGTAAACTTCGGCATACATAGGTAAAAGAGTGGTTTCATAAAGCCAAACTTGACTTGTTATAGGTTTTTCATCAGTTATAGTTTCATACCTTGCAACTAAAAGCTTTTGACCAGATTGTATTTCTTTCCAAACTTCATCAGGTTCATTATTTATAAGAGTTGCAATAAGATTAGGCATAAAATCAGCGGGAGATGTGCCAAATTGTGCCGATATATCAAAGTCAAGCACAGTATCATTATAGTTTATAGTTATATTATCTTTAGAATTACCTGTGCTGTTTATTACAATTCCTGATAATGAGTTCGGATTTTCAATAGTCAAGGTTTGACCATACTCCTTATTATACTCAAATTTGCAGTCATATTCCAGTATAGATTGCCCAGAATCGCAAAGAAATTTTATTTCTGTTTCAAAATCAGATAAATCAGAATATGTTTGCTTGATTTTATCAGCAGATTTTTCTATATTATCTTGGTTTATATTACAGCCACAAAGCAAAATAAGCAAAGATAACATACATAATTTCTTTTTCAAAATATCAGCTCCTTTTTAAAAGGAGAGAATTAGCACCCTACAATATCAAGCATAACTGCCCAAATATTATTTAGTATATCACTTGGAGTCATAGAATATTGTCCGAACTGTTTTGCAGATATATCACCAGCAGCACCATGAAGCCACGCACCTACACAAGCAGCATCGAAAGGGGATAGACCTTGACCTATAAGTGATAGTATTATACCAGATAAAACATCGCCACTACCGCCTTTAGCCATTCCTGCATTGCCTGTTGTGTTTTGAAAATGACATTTAGACGCATTAAGAACATTTGTTCGATGACTCTTTAAAAGCACAGTTGTGTTTGTTTGCTGACAAAATTTTATCGCATTTTGTATAGTTGGTTCTAATACAGAAAGACGCTTAAACTCTCCATAATGTGGTGTTAATACAATTTGAGCATTAGATTTACTCAGTAAATCTATATGCCCAGAAAATGCATTTATGCCATCAGCATCTAAAACAATAGGGCAGGAGAGTGATAAAACAAGCTTGTGCACCAATAAATCAAGCTCATCTGAACGACCAAGCCCACAGCCAATAAGCACACAATCAGCATGACTTGCAAGCTCATAAAGCTCATCAAAAGAATTAAGGCAGAATTTGCCGCTGGTATCACAAGTTATAGGACGTATAACAGGTTCGTTTAATTTGCTTGCTAGTATAGGATATATAGTGTTAGGTACAGCAAGTGTCACAACACCACTTCCAGTCTTAACAGCAGCCTGTGAAGCAAAATATGCCGCACCAGTATAGCCCATACAGCCACATATAGCAAGCACACGCCCATAATGATTTTTATTTGTTTCCTGCTCTCTAGGTTTTATAAGCGTTTTCACAAAATCTTTAGTTATATATTCCATAATTTTAAACCTCCAAAATAAGAAAAGCTGTACAGCATAAACTGTACAGCTAAATTTTACTCTATAATAGTTATAGTTTCAATAACAGGTTGATTTTCAGCAGGGATAGAGTCACTGAGACCAAGTTCGTTCATTTTTTCACATATAGCATCAACAACTTCCATACCTTCTGTAACATGACCAAATGCAGCATATTGTCCATCAAGATAGGTTGAATCTGCTTGTACAATAAAAAATTGACTGCTTGCACTATCATTGTCTTGTGAACGAGCCATAGAGATTACGCCACGCACATGAGAAATATCATTTTTAACGCCATTTTGTTCAAATTCGCCTTTGATATTGGTATCAGAACCGCCTGTACCGTTGCCTAATGGGTCACCGCCTTGTATCATAAAGCCATCTATAATCCTATGGAATGTTAGACCATTATAAAAACCATCATTTGCAAGATTTACAAAGTTTGTAACGGTTATTGGTGCGGTATCTGCATCAAGTTCAAGTTTTATTGTTCCGTAATCTTTTACCACAATCTCCGCTGTGTGTTTACCAGATAAAAGGTTAGCATTATTTTGTGTTTCTTCTTGTTGCTGATTTTCTCCACAGCCAGTTAAAAGTGTAGTTACCATAAAACAAGCAAGAAGAATTGAAAATATTCTTTTTTTCATAACTTTCCTCCAAAACGCATTTTAAATAAATGATACCATAAAATACATTAAAAATAAATGTAGATTATATGTATTTTTAGTATATGTAATAATCACTAGAAAAAAACGTAATGTATACGAAAATTTGCGATTAAGCGGGAAAAACGTCTTGACAATATTATTTGTGTAAGTATAATATATTGTTAGTATGATATGAGGTGCAGCAGTGCTGTTATCTTTCATGCAAATATTTTCTGACCACTCGTAAGCGAGTCAAGGCCATGCGGACAGCCGGGTCAACTGCCGAATGGCAACTTTATTTGTTGCCTTTATTGATTGAGTAAAAACTCAAATTTTATAAGTTGGTTACTTTATAACCAGTGTGCAACGTGTGCACATAAGGCTTGTGAAAACGTCAATAAGAGTAGTAAAAGTGAAATATTTGCTATATAGACTCTGCTCCAACATTTCCCTCTATGAAATGATAATGTATTCATTTCCTTAACTTGACGATATACGCAAGCAATGAACATCACGTTGCTTGCGTTTTTTTATTTTTTTAGTGGAGGGAGCCTGTGTGGAACAGAAACTTAAATTATATGGATTTAATAATTTAACAAAAGCTCTTAGTTTTAACATATATGATGTATGCTATGCTAAAACACCAAGAGAACAAATAGACTATATAGCTTATATTGATGAGCAATATAACTCAGAACGTCTTACAAAAATTTTAACTAATCTTACAGATATGATTGGTGCCAATGTGCTTAATATATCAAAACAGGATTTTGACCCTCAAGGTGCATCTGTGACTTTGCTTATTGCTGAGCAAACTATGGTGCCAGTAGGGGAAACTCAAGTAGCACATCTTGATAAAAGCCATGTTACTGTTCATACTTACCCAGAGTATCACCCAGAAACATGTCTTGCAACTTTTAGAGTAGATATAGATGTTGCAACTTGTGGCGAAATTACTCCGCTTTCTACACTTGATTATCTTATCGGTTCATTCGACTCTGATATTATAACTATGGATTATCGTGTAAGAGGTTTCACAAGAGATGTGAACGGTCAAAAACTGTTTTTAGACCATAAAATTGCATCAATTCAGGATTATATTGACCCTAAAACTTTAAGAAAATATGATGCAGTTGATATAAATGTTTATGGTTCTAATCTATTCCACACAAGAATGATGGTTAAGGATATAGATTTACAAAATTATCTATTTAAAACAGATGCATATGAATTACCGCCTAAGGTTCGTCTTGATATTATGCACAACCTTAGAAAAGAAATGATAGAAATTTTTAGTGGTAGAAATATTTACAGCCAAGGTGAATGAGTATGAAGAAATTAACACAGGAGCAAGCACCTATTTATGAAGCGTTACAACGTTTTCGTAAAATGCGTGTAGTTCCATTTGATGTGCCAGGACACAAAAGAGGTCGAGGAAATCCAGAGCTTGCAGCACTACTAGGAGAGACCTGTGTTCAGATGGACGTTAATTCTATGAAACCGCTTGATAATCTTTGTCACCCGATTTCAGTTATAAGAGATGCGGAAATTTTAGCTGCTGAAGCGTTTGGTGCGGCTCATGCATTTTTAATGGTTGGTGGTACTACTTCAGCCGTTCAAAGTATGGTACTTTCGGTTGTAGCTAGAGGAGAGAAAATTATTCTTCCTAGAAATGTACATCGTAGCGTTATGGGAGCGTTAGTGCTTTGTGGTGCTGTTCCTGTATATGTAAATCCCGCTTGTGATGAGCGACTGGGTATACCTCTTGGTATGAGTGTCAAAGATGTAGAAAAGGCTATAAAAGAAAATCCAGATGCAAAGGCTGTTCTGGTAAATAATCCAACATATTACGGTATTTGTTCGGATTTACGCTCTATTGTAAAACTGGCACATGATAATAATATGTTATGTCTTGCAGATGAAGCTCATGGCACACATTTTTACTTTGGTGAAAATTTACCTGTGTCAGCTATGAAAGCGGGTGCAGATATGGCAGCTGTATCTATGCACAAATCAGGCGGCAGTCTTACACAGTCATCACTTTTACTTGCTAATAAATCTATGAGTGAAGGTCATATAAGGCAGATTATAAATTTAACTCAGACTACAAGTGGTTCATATTTGCTTTTAAGCTCGCTTGATATTTCAAGAAGAAATTTAGCTCTTAGAGGTAAAGAAGCTTTTGCTAGAGTTTCTCAGCTTGCAGATTATGCACGAAATGAAATAAATGCAATCGGTGGATACTATGCTTTCTCAAAAGAACTTATAAATGGCGATAGTATCTATGATTTTGATACAACAAAGTTGTCTGTTAATACCCTTGATATTGGTCTTGCAGGTATTGAAGTATATGACTTACTTAGAGATGAATATGATATACAAATTGAGTTTGGCGATTTAGGTAATATACTTGCTTATCTATCTATTGGTGATAGAGAACGTGAGATAGAAAGGCTTGTTGGTGCTTTAGCTGAAGTAAAACGCCGTTTTGCTAAATCTGATAAAACAGGACTTATGGAGCATGAATATATTGACCCAGAAGTTGCAGTTTCTCCACAAGAGGCATTTTATGCAAAACATGAGTCATTGCCAATAGAGCAAACAGCGGGCAGAGTTTGTAGCGAATTTGTTATGTGTTATCCACCAGGAATACCAATTTTAACTCCAGGTGAGAAAATAACACAGCCAATTTTGGATTATATTAAATACGCAAAAGAAAAGGGCTGTTCTATGACAGGTCCAGAAGATGCACAAATTGAGCGATTAAATGTACTGAAAGAGGTGTAAAAGTGGATTTTTGGTTTTCTGAGGCACATACCCCTAATGTAAAATTATCAATTAAAGTAGACCGCCAACTTTATAGCGGGAAAAGCGAATTTCAGAGAATAGATGTTTTTGATTCTCCAGAGTTTGGTAGATTTTTAGCTCTTGATGGCTATATGATGCTTACTGAAAAAGATGAGTTTATTTATCATGAAATGATTACTCATGTGCCTATGGCAGTACACCCGAATGTAAAAAAGGTGCTTGTTATTGGTGCTGGTGATGGTGGTGTTGTGCGTGAGCTTACACAATATCATAATATAGAACATATAGACATGGTAGAGATTGACCCATTAGTTGTTGAGGTATGTAAGAAATATTTACCTAAAACTGCTTGTAGATTTCACGATGAAAGACTTACAATACACTATGAAGATGGACTGAAGTTTGTGCGTTCTCGTGAAAATGAGTATGATTTAATTATTGTTGATTCTACTGACCCATTTGGCCCTGGAGAAGGATTATTCACAAGAGAGTTTTATGGTAACTGCTATAAGGCTCTTAAAGAAGATGGTATTATGGTAAATCAGCATGAAAGCCCATTTTATGATGCAGATGCTACCGCTATGCAAAGAGCCCATAAACGTATAGTTGAGTCTTTTCCAATAAGCAGAGTATATCAAGCACATATACCAACTTACCCATCTGGTCATTGGCTTTTTGGCTTTGCATCTAAAAAATACCACCCATTAAAAGATTTAAAAGAAACTGCATGGAATATGTATTCTATTCCTTGTAAGTATTATACAACAACGCTGCATAAAGGTGCTTTCTATTTGCCAGCGTATGTAGAGGAGATGTTAAAAGATGTTGAGTCCGAATGTTGAAACATTTTTATTATGTGATACACCGTATGATAAAGCTGATATAGTATTATTTGGTGCTCCATATGATTCCACCACTTCATTTAGACCAGGAACTCGTTTTGGTCCACATGCTATACGTTCAGAGTCTTTTGGCTTAGAGAGTTATTCACCTTATCAGGACAAAGATTTAGAGGATTATGCTATTTTAGATGCAGGTGATTTAGAACTTCGCTTTGGTGGTCCAGAAGATGCACTAGAACAGATTGAAAAGCAGACAGAGCAAATTTTATCTGACAATAAACTGCCATTTCTTCTAGGTGGTGAGCACCTTGTAACACTTGGCTCTTTTAGAGCTGTCGCTAAAAAATACCCAGATGTGCATATTATTCATTTTGATGCACATACAGACCTTAGAGAAGATTATCTAGGTGAACCTCTTTCTCATGCTTGTGTTATTCGTCGTTGCTGGGATATAATAGGTGATAATAAAATTTATCAGTTTGGTATTCGTTCTGGTGAACGTGCTGAATGGCAATGGGGAAAAGAGCATGTTACAACTAATAAATTTAATTTAAATGGTTTAGAAGAAGTTGTAGACAAGCTAGCTGATAAGCCAGTATATTTTACTTTAGACCTTGATGTGTTAGACCCATCGGTTTTTTGTGGAACAGGCACACCAGAACCAGGTGGAGTTAGCTTTGATGAGCTAAGAAAAGCTGTAACATTAGTTTGTAGTAAATTAAATATTGTCGGTTGTGATGTAAATGAATTAAGCCCACATTATGATGCTAGTGGTGCATCTACTGCGGTTGCTTGTAAAATTGTGCGTGAAATGCTTCTCGCGCTAAATAAATAGATATATAAACTTAGGAGGAAATTCCAATGAGCAAAGTTTTAATTATAGGCTGTGGCGGTGTTGCATCTGTTGCAATTCATAAATGTTGCCAAAATAGTGAAGTATTTGAAGAAATCTGTATTGCTAGTAGAACTAAGAGCAAATGTGATGCCTTAAAGGCAAAACTCGAAGGCACAACAAAAACTAAGATTACTACTGAGCAGGTAGATGCGGACCATGTTGAAGAAGTAGTTGCACTAATTAAAAAGGTGCAACCTGATTTAGTAATGAATATTGCTTTACCATATCAGGATTTAACCATTATGGACGCTTGTTTAGAGTGTGGTGTTAATTACATGGATACAGCAAACTATGAACCAGAGGACTTAAACGACCCAGAATGGAGAGCTGTATATGATAAGCGTTGTAAAGAAGAAGGCTTTTCTGCTTATTTTGATTATACTTGGCAATGGGCATATAAAGAGAAGTTTGAAAAGGCAGGTTTAACTGCTCTGTTGGGTTCAGGTTTTGACCCAGGTGTAACTCAGGCTTATTGTGCATATGCTCAAAAACATTTATTTGATACTATTGATACTATTGATATTTTAGATTGTAATGGTGGCGACCATGGTTATCCATTTGCTACTAACTTTAACCCAGAAATCAATCTGCGTGAAGTTTCTGCTCCAGGTTCTTATTGGGAAAATGGTCACTGGGTAGAAATCCCTGCAATGAGCATTAAGCGTGAATACAACTTTGATCAAGTAGGGCAGAAGGATATGTATTTACTGCATCATGAGGAAATTGAATCACTTGCAAAGAATATTCCAAATGTGAAGAGAATTCGTTTCTTTATGACTTTTGGCCAGAGTTATTTAACTCATATGAATTGTCTTGAAAATGTAGGTATGCTATCCACTGAGCCAATTGAATTTGAAGGTCATAGCATAGTTCCAATTCAATTTTTAAAGGCACTTTTACCAGACCCAGCAAGCCTTGGTCCTCGTACAGTGGGTAAAACCAATATTGGTTGTATCTTTACTGGTAAGAAAGATGGTAAAGAAAAAACTGCTTATATTTATAATGTGTGTGACCATCAAGAATGTTATAAGGAAGTAGAGTCTCAAGCAATTTCTTATACTACTGGTGTACCAGCTATGATTGGTGCTATGATGTTATTAACAGGTAAATGGAATAAAGCGGGTGTATACACTGTGGAAGAATTTGACCCAGACCCATATATGGAAGCTCTTAATAAATGGGGCTTACCATGGCAAATTGATAATAATCCTGTATTGGTAGACTAATAACTATGATGCAAAATTTTAATGATGGTGGACTACGTACACCTTACTATTTGATTGATGAAGAAAAATTAATACACAATCTTGAGATATTAAAAGATGTATCTGAGCGAGCAGAGTGTAAAATTCTGCTCGCCCAGAAAGCATTTTCTATGTTTGCGGTATATCCGCTTATCAAAAGATACTTAGCGGGAACGACTGCAAGCGGTTTATATGAAGCTCGTTTAGGCTATGAAGAATTTGGTGGAGAAACACATGTTTTCTCACCTGCATATCGTGAAGATGAATTTGAAGAAATTCTAAAATATGCAGATGATATAGTGTTTAATTCACCATTACAAGTTAAAAAATTTGCAAGCAAAGCAAAAGAAAAAGGAAAAAATATTGGTCTTAGAATAAATCCTGAATGTTCAACACAGGGAGACCATGCCATATATGACCCATGTGCTGTAGGTTCAAGACTTGGTACAACCCTTGCAAATTTTGATGAAGATATTTTACCTTTACTTGATGGGCTGCATTTTCATACTCTTTGCGAACAAAACTCTGATGACCTTGAAACAACGGTTAAAGCATTTGAAGAAAAATTCGGAAAATATTTATATAATATGAAATGGCTTAATATGGGTGGAGGTCATCATATTACACGAAAAGATTATGATATAGAGCGTTTAATTCGCATTATAAAACATATTCGTGAAACATATGATGTTGAAGTTTATCTTGAGCCAGGAGAAGCTGTTGTACTTAATGCAGGTTATCTTATTACAACTGTACTTGAAACAGTAAAAAATGGTATGAATATTGCCATTTTAGATGCATCAGCAGCTTGCCATATGCCAGATGTTTTAGAAATGCCATATAGACCACCATTGATGTTTAGTGGTCAGCCAAACGAAAAAGCTTATACATATCGTTTAAGCAGTGCAACATGTTTAGCTGGTGATATTATTGGTGATTATTCATTTGATAATGAATTAAATGAAGGCGATAGATTAGCATTTGAAGATATGGCGTTATATACAATGGTTAAAAATAATACATTTAATGGAATGTCTTTACCATCAATAGTGTTATGCCATAAAGATGGTATTTTTGAAGTTATAAAACGATTTGGATATGATGATTTTAAAAATCGTTTGTCGTAAAAAGCTGATGGGCAAAAGCCCATCAGCTTTTTACATACAATTATTATTTTGTATAATTCGTACTAAAATATAAAATAAAAAACAACAATAAATAAAAAGAAAAATGAAAAGACCAGAATATTTTGTTATAAAAATAACAAAAAAGTTGACAAAAAAATAATTCAATAATATAGAATAGAGCTGAATAATATAAAGTCAAAATAATTCTTTAAATTAAAATTTTGAAATAGATTAAACAGTATTATTGAAATACAATTTACTTTTTATATAAAACTTTATATTTTTAGAACGGATTTATTTTTATTTTAAAAATTAAATAAAGGTAGAAAAGAAGTGCAGGTATTCAAAATATATTGACTTAAATAAATTTACATTAATTGGTGAATATTTATGTAAAAAACGAAAAATTTAGATTGAAATTTTGAAAACCCTCTTTTTAACTACACAAAATCTTTATTTTGCATAGTTATATATAGACCTCTCTCCAATAAAAAAACACACTAAAAAATTAGTGTGTTAATTAAAAATAATAAATTTTAGTTTTCTTCAATAATAATTTCATCAGTGTTTGTTTCTTGTGGCTGAAGATTTATTTCTTTAGGATTTTCTTTGTTATCAGAAGAAACAAACGTTACACCAGCAACATGAATATTTATATTACCAATATCAAGATTTGTCATAGATTCAACAGCAGATTTTACATTTTCCTGCACATTTTTAGCAACATCACAGATATTGCTTCCAAAGCAAGCTAAATAACAAATATCTATATCAACTGTGTTATCACTATGAAATGTCACTTTAACACCTTTAGCTGGTGTTTTTTTACCTAAAAAACTAACAATATCATTTGTAAATGATGAATAAAGTCCGCTAACACCTTCGGTTTCCGATGTGGCAACAGCTGCTATTGATGCAACAACATCTTCTGAGATTTTGATGCTTCCTTGGTCATGAGTTGTCATCCAATACTCTTTTTGTTCAGACATATTAAAAACTCCTTTGCAGCAAATATAAATAATATTGTGATTATTATATCATAAACATATTATTAAATCTATAATTATTAACCTGCTTCAACAATTTTTATTTGGTCTGGACGGAATGAAGTTTCTGCTACTACAATATCACTAATTTTAGATGCATCAGTTTCTGTAAATCCTGCTTCTGGTGTTGAAACAATTACATTTACACTGTCAGCGCCAATAAATACAACTGCATCTTGATAACCTTTTGCTTTTATAAGACTTTCAATAGTTGCTTCTGTAACAGATGCATCAGCCATTTCTGAAATTTGTGCATTTGCGAGTTCTTTTGCTTCTACATCACTGGTATCACTTGCTATGGTGTCTTTTAATATGCTGATTGCTTCATCTCTTGATTGTTCTCTTGATAATCTTGATTCAGAAAAATAATCAGATGTGGTTACTGTATTGGCTGTTTGTTCAGTGTTTTCTTTCGCTCCTTCATCACTTCCCTGTTCTGTTTGGCTTGAGGTAGATGTTTGAGAAGCACTCAATAAATCATCTGGTGTTTGTACATAACTCCAGTTTAAATATACAGCTACACAAAGCATAACTGCAATAATTCCATAAACAGCACCTTTTTTTCTTGATTTACTCATGTCATTTGTCCTCCTGTGTTGTGTCCATTTGCAAAACTGAGATTTTATCCATGCTGAGTCCACAAGCAGCGGAAACAGCTTCGGTTATTGAGTATTTAACAGATATATCTGCTGCACCTTCACAAAGCACAACAGCACCACGAAATGTAGGCGAAATACTTTTAACTTTTACAGGTTCTTCTCCATAACTACTATCAGATAATACAGAGAGGTCTTTTTCATATATATTATTGCTTTCGCCTGATGTACTTTCACGAATATTTGAAGCATAAACGGTTTCTTCTGTACCTTCTATGCTTAATAAAAGATTTACTTGTCCTGCACCGTTTATTGATGATAGTTGTTTTTCAAGTGCTTCTTCAAAAGCGGATAAATCAAAAGTAGTTGTTGTATTTTCATTATTAGATTGATTGTTGTTTTTATTAGGTGCATCTCGTGGAGAACCTAAACAAAGCATTATAATTCCTACTAAAAAAATAAGTAAAACATATTTATATTTCTGTGCCATAGGATTTAGTTTGGCTGTAATCTCTGAAAAATTAAGTTTCCACATGTTTTATGTTCTCCTTTGCTATTTGATAATTAGATTTGATAAATTCTGATATTTTAGAATAATCATTTATATCAGAATAAACATAAATACTATCTATATTTATATTATTATCTTCATCTAAAGATAATTCCGCTTTAATATCGCATGTATAGCCTTGATTTTTCAGGTTTTCGGCAATATTATCGCATAAATTTTGATTTGAAATTTCAAGCATTATTTCATTGCTTTGTTTTTTTGCATCTTCTATTTCAGTTTGTATTTTACTGTCATTTTTCATAAAAATGCTTTCTATAGATGGAAATTTAATTTGTGTTATAGGTGTAAATAATGCATTAGCAATAAATAAGCCGACAGTAAATTTAGCTATTTCTTTCATTACACCATCAGGTACAAGAGATAAAACAATACAGCCAAATAATGAAGATATTGTAACACTAATAATTATTGCTTTTAAAATTCCATTCATAGCGGGTTCACCATTAAAATTGAAAATACCAATTCAAAAAATAATATTGCACTACATGTTCCAAGCATACCAAGCATAAGTCCTAAGCTATCCCCTATTCCTGTCATAAGTTTTCTTATTGGTGGACTGCATATAGGGGAAAATGCAGCTGTTCCTGCTTTAAAAATAAGGTAATTTATACCTACTTGTAAAAAAGGTATAATACATATTGCAACAACACCAAGTAAACCTATTATGCCAAGAGAATTTTTAATAGTTACCATGCCTGCAAGCATTGATTCGGTTGCATCAGATATTATTCCGCCAACTACTGGAACTGAACCAGAAACAGCAAATTTAGCGGTTTTAAGTGCAACAGCGTCAACACTTCCACTTATAGCACCAGATATAGATAAATATGCTATAAAGATTGTAAGTATAAGCTTAAGACTACCTGTGGTTATCCACTTTATAAATTGCCCTAAATTATCCAGTAAATCATGTGATAGTGCAGCATTTACTGTTATTATTGCAATATATGCACAAATTACAGGCACTAGAACAGAGCTGATAAAATCTATAATAAGACTAAGTGCAAGCATAGTTATTGATTGTGTTGCACTAGCGGTAATAGGTGCACCAGATAGTGTTATAGCTCCCGCCATAACAGGCAACATTGTATTAGAAAATATAGATATTTGTTCTAAAGTTTGAGTACAAAGAAATAATATTCCTTGCAAATCTGAAAATAAGACACTTGTCATAGCAAGTGCAGTTGCTATTGTTACAACTGGTAAATCTGAATTTTTTTGAAAACCTGCACAGATACCACCGAGCATAATAACAATAAGCATTTTAGATAGGCTTCTTATAGAACTTGTTATAAAACTTTTTGTATTTATACCATTTAAAAGTTCTTGTAAACAAGTTTCTATATCATCTGTTTGACTGATAATATGTGCTGAATTATTGGGAAGTGAATCAAGAATTTCAGATTTAGAATCTGTTAAAATATTTGAATAATCAAAAGCAAAAGAAAATTGAAAAAAAATGCATATTAAAATTATTGATGATATAATTGATGAAATTATTTTTTTCATAATTCTAGACCTAATATATCACTTACAAGCGATATTAAATGTTCAATAAGTGGGAAACAAAGAATTATACATGCAACTGAACCTATAAATTCTAATTTAGTTGAAAGTGCTTGCTGACCAGCATCTTTACAAATTGCACAGCTTATACGAATTACAAGAGATATTCCAACTATTTTTATAACAGGCATATAGATTTCTGATGATATGTTTACACTGTTAATTAGTGTATTTATGGAATGTATAAGCTCATATACAGGCTGTAAAGCCATTAAAAGTATGTATATACCAGCTACAGCAGAAATAGCAAAAGCAAAAACAGGTTGATAAGGTTTTAGAGTAATGCACAGAATGCAAGCTACTATAGCAATGCCTACTAAAGATATAATATTCATAATTTAAAACCCAAAAACAGATTTCATCATCTGAAATAAATTTGCTATTTCTTGAACCAAAATCATCATTACAACTACAAGACCTGCAAGAGTTGTCATAAGAGCTTGCTCTTCCCTACCTGAACGAACTAAAAGCTGATTAAAAACTGCTACTAAAATTCCTACTGCTGCTATTTTAAAAATCAAATCTATTTGCATATTAAAACCTCTTTAAACAATCATTAAAACGGTTATTATTCCAGCGGCAATGCCACACATTCTATATACATTTCCTTTGTTTTGAAGTGCTTGTACTGCTGAAGTTTGTATTGATACAAGCCTAGAACGAGTATGAAGCAAACCAGAAATTTGCATTTCTGCTTGGTATCTTCCTAAATATGAAGCGGTATTTCTAAGAGTTTCAATTTCTTCATATTCCATGCCAAGGGAAAAAGCTAAATCTCTGATTGTTGTATGCCAATGATAACTAAATGATAATTCATGTTGCATATTTATTCGTTGCAACATTTCGATAAAAATAGGTTTTAATGATGAATTATCTTGTTTTGAAAGCATATTTAATATATCTGGAATTGGTGTATGATTTTGCTCTATTTCAGCGGTTATAAAATCAATAGCACAAATCCATTCCCCTAAAATTTTAGTGCGTTTTGAAAGCTTTTGTTTTCCTGCAATACCAAGAGCTGTGCTTGAAAAAATAACAAGTATTGCACCTAAAATCTGTAACATTTTTATATTCCTCCTTGTAAAATATTTATTTTTCTTGTGTTTTCATGTTTTTCAAGGCTTATAATAATATCAAAAATGTTAAGTTTCATCATTTCGCTATATAGCGGGCGGTTTTTTAAATCATCAATATTTATAGCATGTGCAGATGCAAAAATACCAACTCCACAATTACCAGCATAATCTATTGCTTTTAAATCATTAGGTGAAGTTATTTCATCAAGTGCTATAATCTTTGGTGACATAGTCTTTAAAAGCAGAAGAACAGCTTCAGCCTTTGGAGCTTCAATAACATCAGTATGTATTCCAATATCAAATTGGGCTACTCCATTATTAAGTGCTGCAAGCTCTCCCCTTTCATCAGCTATTGAAATGCGAATACCTTTGTTTGAAACTTGTCTTATAAGGTCTCGAAGTAGTGTTGTTTTACCATGTGCAGGAGGAGATAAAATTAAAACATTTTTAGGTCGTCCATTTTTAAAAAATATATGTGGCATTAAACTGTCAGCACAGCCTATATATTCTTGAGCAATTCTTAAATTAAGTGAAGAAATTGTTCTTATTCCAGAGATTTTACCATTATTTATAACTGCTGTTCCACAAATACCAAGCCTATGCCCACCATCTAACGGTAAAAATCCCTGTGCAATATATTCAGAATAGCTATGTACCGAATATCTAGCAGCACGACTTAAAATTTCTTGTAAATTGTTTTGGGTTACAATATATTCACCTAATTTATGCTCAGTATCATTCCATACTGCATATATGGGCTTGCCTGCTCTAAGTCTTATTTCTTCACAAATTTCACATTCTTTAATATGTATTAAAATGTTTTTTATCTGGGGAGTTAAACAATCACAAGCTTGTATAAAACGTTTTGTTCTTTCCTTCATATTCATCACCTGTTTTATACATACTCATATGAATGTGTAAATATGAAAGAAATTTTGAAATTTGCTTGACAAAAAGAGATAATGTTCGTATAATAAAAACAAATATTGTAAATGCGATGAAAGAGAAAGTAGCAATATCTGTTGTATCTTTCAGGGAGTGCTTGTCCTGACTGTAAACAAGTGCAGATACTGATTTTGTGAAGTTCCCTCTTGAGCAGTAAAGCTGAAACTATTTGCTTGTGGTAGGCTTTGACGGTTCTCCCCCGTTATAGGGATACGATATGTTTGTATCGGATTTAAAGTGCAGTTTTATACTGAATTTGGGTGGTACCGCGGAAGTTTTGCTCTTTCGTCCCTTGTTTTAAGGCGACGAGGGGCTTTTTTTGTACCATCTTGCTTTAATATGCTAAAATTTATATTTTTATCATAAAAAGGAGATTTAAACTATGATTATTGTAATGAAAAATGGCACAACAGAAGAACATATTACAGAGCTATCACATTGGCTTAGTGAGCGTTTTAATGTACAAGTAAATCCTATTTATGGTACAGGTACAACTGTTCTTGCACTTGTAGGCGATACTGGTGCTGTAGATAAAGATGCTCTGCTTTTAGATAAATATGTAGAACGTATAACAAAGGTTCAAGAACCTTTTAAGCTTGCAAACCGTAAAATGCACCCTCAAGATACCATTGTTAAAATCGCTGATGGTGTTGAAGTCGGTGGAAAAAAGATTGTTGTTATGGCAGGCCCTTGTTCTGTTGAAAGCAGAGAACAAATTATTGATGTTGCTAAAAATGTTAAAAAGAATGGTGCTACTGTACTGCGTGGCGGTGCATGGAAACCTCGTTCTTCCCCATACTCTTTCCAAGGCTTAAAGGCTGAAGGTCTGGATTTATTACATGAGGCACATAAGGAAACAGGTTTACCAGTTGTAACTGAAATTACTAACCCTGCACATATTGAACTTTTCATGGAAAAATGTGATTGTTTCCAAGTTGGTGCAAGAAATATGCAAAACTTTGAGCTTTTAAAGGAGCTTGGTCAAACTGATAAGCCTGTACTTTTAAAGCGTGGTTTTGCAAACACCATTGAAGAATTTTTGATGTCTGCTGAATATTTAATGGCAGGCGGAAATAAAAATGTTATTCTTTGTGAACGTGGTATTCGCACTTATGAAACCTATACAAGAAATACACTTGATATTTCTGCTGTACCAGTGTTAAAACGTATGAGCCATTTACCAGTAGTAGTTGACCCAAGTCATGCTGGCGGTATTTACTGGATGGTAGAACCTCTTGCTCGTGCAGCTGTTGCGGCTGGTGCTGATGGTCTGATGATTGAAGTTCATAATGACCCAGCTCATGCACTTTCTGACGGTGCTCAATCACTAACATATGAATCTTTTGAGGAAACTATGAATTCACTTCGTGGCATTGCAGCAGCTATGGGACGTGAAATTTAAGAGGATTTAAAATGAAAAAGTTAACTCTTTCAGGTTCAAATGGCATATCTGAAATTCTAATTGATGAAAAAATCATAAATAATGTTGCTAACATGTGCCTTGATGTGTTCTCCTCTAGCAGAGTGCATATTGTAACAGATACAAATGTTGCACCATTATATTTGGAAAATATAGAAAAGCAATTTTCTATTCCAGTAACACACAGTATACTTCCTGCTGGTGAGGAATATAAAAGGCTTGAAACAATAAACACAATATACACAGATTTGATAAATGCAGATATTACACGAAAAGATTTAATTATTGCCTTGGGCGGTGGTGTAATTGGAGATATGACAGGTTTTGCAGCTGCTACTTTTTTAAGAGGTGTATCACTTTGTCAAATACCTACTACATTACTTGCACAGGTTGACTCATCTGTTGGCGGTAAAACTGCGGTTGATATGCCGCAAGGTAAAAATCTAGTTGGTGCATTTTATCAGCCAAGACTTGTACTTATTGACCCTTATGTTTTAAAATCTTTACCAGAGGATATCTTTATAGATGGTATGGCTGAAGTTGTAAAATATGGCTGTATACAAAATGCAGATATTCTTGATATGGTAAGCAAGCCAGATTATAAAAACAATATATCTGATATTATTTATGAGTGTGTAAAGATAAAACGTGATGTTGTTGAAGTTGATGAGCATGACACAGGACTTCGTATGATTTTAAATTTTGGTCATACTATTGGTCATGCAATAGAAAAACTAGGTGATTATACTAAATTTAGTCATGGTCATGCAGTTTCAATGGGCATGGTAGCGGCTATGAGATTATCAGATGTTATTGGAAATGATAATAGCCTAACATCATATTTATCTGGTATACTAGATAATATAGGTCTGCCTACTTCCCTACCATATGAAAAGGAAGATATATTTAATGCTTTGCTTTCTGATAAAAAGAAAATGGGCGATACAATGAATTTTATCTTAGTACGCACTATGGGAAAAGCAGAGATTGAAAAGATAGAAATTGACAGACTACATAAATTAATTAGGGCAATGTAAATTATTAAGGAGGCAACCTGCCATGGGTTCTGTATGGGGAAATACAATTAAAGTTTCCATATTTGGAGAATCTCACGGAGGCGGCATTGGTGTGGTGCTCGATGGTTTTCCATCGGGCATTGCTTTTGATGAAGCATTCGTGTTAAGTGAAATGGAGCGACGTGCTCCTGGTAGAAATAAACAATCTACAGCCAGAAAAGAAAAAGATGCACCTAAAATTCTTTCAGGTATATATCAAGGCTATACAACAGGCACACCTATTTGTGCAATGATAGAAAATACTGACACCCGCTCAGGTGATTACAAAGATTTTTCTACACAGCCACGTCCTGCACATGCAGATTATACAGGTTTAGTGCGTTATGGTGGATATAATGACCCAAGAGGTGGTGGACATTTTTCAGGTAGACTTACAGCACCTTTGGTTTTTGCAGGTGCAATGTGTAAGCTATTTTTAAAAAGCAAAGGTATAACTGTTGGTGCACATATTCAGTCTATTGCACAAATTCAGGATACGCCATTTGATGATGTGGAAGTTACAGCTGAGAAGCTTGAGAAAATAAGATTACAGGAATATCCTGTTATTAATCCACTTGCTGAAAAAGCTATGTTATCTGCTATTGAAGATGCAAGACTTGACCAAGATTCAGTGGGTGGAGTTATTGAATGTGCTGCTGTGGGTGTTCCAGCTGGCTTAGGTAGTCCTATGTTTGATACTATTGAAAGTAAACTTTCTTCTATACTGTTTGCTGTACCCGCTGTAAAGGGCGTTGAATTTGGTGTCGGATTTGGATTTGCTGATTTTAGAGGTTCTCATGCAAATGATGCTTTTATGCTATCTGATGATGAAAAGGTAATAACTGAAACCAATAATAATGGTGGTGTATTAGGTGGTATTACAAGCGGTATGCCTATTGTATTCCGTACAGTTATTAAACCTACACCATCTATATCTAAAAAACAACGTACACTTAACTTATCAACTGGTGAAGTTGAAGATTTAGTTATAAAAGGCAGACATGACCCTTGTATTGTAACTCGTGCAGCACCAGTTATAGAAGCAGCGGCGGCTATTGCTCTTGCAGATATTTATTTGGAGGGTTATGGTTATGCGAATGCTGAATGAAATTCGAGAAGATATAAACAGAGTAGATAATGAAATTAGAAAATTATTTGCTGAAAGAATGAAACTTGCTGAGCAAGTAGCCGAATATAAACTAGAAACAAATGATAAGGTCTTAAAACCAGACAGAGAAACTGCACTTATTAAAATGATGAGTGATGATATGCCTGAAGATATAAAGCATGAATATATATCTATGCTTAAAACATCTATTAGGGTAAGCCGTATGCATCAGTATCAGTATATGTTAAAGCAAAATCCAGAAAAGCTAAAATATCATTATCTAGAGCCAAATAACAAACCTAAAACTGTTGTTTATCAAGGATTACCAGCCTCTTATCAATCTCAAGCTGCAAAGGCTATGTTTAAAGATGCTGAAGTTATTTTTCATGTAGAAACTTTTGAAGATGTATTCAAAGCTGTATCAGAAGATAAAGCAGAAATTGGTGTAGTCCCTATTGAAAATTCATCTATTGGCACTATAAATGAAGTATGTGATTTACTTATGAAATATGATTTATATATTTCAAGGTCACATATAAATGACATTCGTCATTGCCTTGCAGGGTGTAATAGTGCTACAATAGATGATGTTAAGCAGGTTTACTCTATCACTCCTGCACTTGACCAGTGTAAAAACTATCTCAAGGAAAAAGGTTTTGAGCTATGCAAAACAACTAATACAGCAGTAGCCGCACAGCAAATACATGATTTTAATGATATTACAAAAGCGGCTGTATGCTCGGAAGATGCTGCGAGGCTTTATGGTCTTAAAGTACTAGCTGCATGTATAAATGATGATAAAACTAATCAGACACGTTTTGTCGCTATTAGTAAAAAGCTATCAGCAAGTGAAAATGACAATCGTGTGAGTATTGCATTTACTCTGCCACACGAACAAGGCACACTTGCAGCAGCTCTTTCAATGTTTTCTGATAGAAATATAAATCTTACAGAAATACATTCAAGACCACTTGCAGAAACCCCTTGGAATTATAGATTTTACGCTGATTTTGAAGGTAGCCTTGCCAATGAAGATACAAGGTCACTCATTTATCAGCTTTCTGAAGAACTTTCATCATTTAGGCTTTTAGGCAGCTATCAAATAACACAAAATAATGAGGTTTACTATGAAAATTAAACAGATAAACGGTTTAAAAGGAGTTATAACTGTACCAGGAGATAAATCTATTTCACATCGTGCGGTTATGCTTGGTGCACTTGCTAAAGGCACCACACATATAACAGGTTTTTTAATGGGTGAAGATTGCCTTTCCACTATTGATTGTTTTCGTAAAATGGGCGTACAAGTAGATATAACAGACAAAGAAGTTATTGTACATGGTGTAGGTATGCATGGTTTAAAATGTCCTGATGAGCAACTTTATACAGGTAACTCTGGAACTACTACTCGCCTGCTTTGCGGTATTCTTGCGGGTCAGAATTTTGATGTAACTATGACAGGTGATGCATCTATTCAAAAAAGACCTATAAAAAGAGTTATAACTCCACTTAGCCAAATGGGTGCAAAAATTGACGGTGTAGATGGAAATTATTGTCCACTTACTCTGCATGGTGCTAATAATAAGTTAACTGGTATTACATATGAATTACCTGTTGCATCTGCACAGATTAAAAGTGCGGTTTTACTTGCAGGTTTGTATGCTGATGGTAAAACCACCGTTATTGAACCTGCATGTTCTCGTGACCATACAGAGCGTATGCTTAGAGCTTTGGGTGCTGATGTTAAAAGCGAAGGCAGAACTATTATTTTAACTCCACCAGAAGATTTAACTGCTAAAGATGTAGCTGTGCCAGCTGATATTTCATCTGCTGCATTTTTCCTTGTTGCAGGTGCTATTATTCCAAACTCTGAAATTACAATTAAAAATGTAGGAGTTAATCCAACTCGCACAGGTATTTTAGATGTGTTAAAAGCTATGGGTGCAGATATCACAGAGAGCAACTTTAGAGATGAAGTCGAACCAACTTGTGATTTAACTGTAAAATCATCAAAACTAAAAGGTACTGTTATTGGTGGTGAAGTTATTCCACGCCTTATTGATGAATTGCCTGTTCTTGCAGTAGCTGCTGCATTTGCAGAAGGTCAAACTGTTATCAAAGATGCTCAAGAGTTAAAAGTAAAGGAATCTAACAGAATTGCGGCTATGGTTTGTGAACTTAGTAAAGCGGGTGCAGATGTTAAGGAAACTGATGATGGTATGATTATAAATGGTGGCAACAAGTTAAGCGGTGCAAGTTTTGAAACATATAATGACCATAGAATTGCTATGAGCATGGCAGTTTGTGCATTAGGTTGTGAGGGTGAAAGCGAAATTTTAAATCCAGATGTAGTTGCTATCTCATACCCTGATTTCTTTGATACACTCAAAAAATTAGGAGGCGTATGATGGTTTTAACACTTGAGGATTTTAAAAAGTTTAAGCCTGTTCGTCCAACATATGCACTTTTTGGTTGGCCATTAGGTCATACAATGAGCCCAGAACTACATGTTCAGCTTTTTAATGCTGCAAATATGGAAGCTGATTATTTAGCTATAGCTGTAAAACCAGAAGAACTTGAAACAGCAATGACTCTTGCAAAAGAAAAACTGCAAGGTATAAATTTAACAATACCACATAAAAAAGCTGTTATAGATTTACTTGATGCAATAGACCCAAGTGCTATGGATTTACATTCTGTAAACACTGTGCAGTTTAAAAATGGTGAAGCAATAGGTTATAATACTGATATCTTTGGTTTTGCATCAACACTTGAAAAAGATGGTATAGTGCTTAAAAATAAAAAGGCTTTAGTTATAGGCTATGGCGGTGCATCTACTGTTATGGCGTATCACTGTGCAAAGTCAAAAGCTAATTTATATATAACTGGTAGGTCGCTTGATAAAGCATATAAGCTAAAAAACGAGCTTAAAGCATCTATACCAAGTGCTAAAATAACTGTATGTACAAGAAAGCAAATACCAAAAGATGTTGAAATAGTTATAAATGGTACTCCCCTTGGAATGTATCCAAAAGAGGAGAAAAAACCTCTTTATTTTCTGCCAAGAAAAACAAAATATGTATTTGATGCTATATATAACCCTCCAAAAACATCTACAATGAAATTAGCAAAACGTGATATTAAGACTAGAAATGGTATATATATGTTAGTTATGCAAGCAGCAGCAGCACAAACCATATGGAATAATACACAGTTTGAGTGGAGTGTTTTTGATAGCATAGCTAGAAGGGTTTTAGCTCAAATGGCAGCTAAACGTTTAAGAGAAAAATATAATAAAAATAATCTTGTGCTTTGTGGATTTATGGGCAGTGGTAAAACAACTGTAGGTAAAAAACTTGCTAAATTTATGGGATTAAAGCATATAGATGCAGATATATACCTTGAAGAAAAAGAGCAAAGAACAATATCTGATATATTTAAACAAGATGGTGAAAAAGTATTTCGTGAGCTTGAAACAAAATACTTAAAAGAGATTTGTAAGATAGATGGTGCAGTAATTTCTCTTGGTGGAGGTGCGGTACTTAAACCTGAAAATGTTAAAATTATTAAGCAAACAGGATTTTTAATACACCTAGACACACCATTTTACAGAATTGTTAAAAACTTAGAAAGTTCATCAAATCGCCCGCTTCTTGATAAACGTGCAGACCGTATGACAGAAATGCGAAAGCTCTATAATGCAAGAAAGCATATATATCATCATGTATCAGATAGGTCGGTTAGAAGCCCAAGACTTAGTGAACTTGTAGAAGATTTACTACAAAGCATTTAAAGAAAGGATTATTATGAATTTTTCAAAACTAAAACAAGTTGTAGGTTCTGTCTTAGCATGTACAATATTATTTAGTCAAAGTGCTTTTGCACTTGTTAGCTGGACAGAATATTCATATCCAATTGGTGTTGGTACTACATATACAAGACAAGAAGGTAATAACGAAAGTGGAGTTCAAAAAGCTTCTATTATCACATATACACCTAATTCATCTGTAATGCCAATAGGTGTTAAATCGGGTGATGAGTTTTATGGAAATAGAAAATCTATTTCACAGATATCTTCATCACTTGAAGCTCAAGGATTAGATGTAATAGGCGGAATAAATGCAGATTTTTTCTCATTTTCTGATGGAGTTCCTACTGGTCTTTTTGTAGATAATGGCAGACTTATAGCTGCTACTGATTGGGAATCTGCAATAGGTTTTATGTCTGATGGCTCAGCTATAATAGGTGACCCAATAAGCAGTATTGTTGTGTCTGGTGCAAGTGGTAATATAATGGTTTTTGATTATAACAAAACCAGAACAACAAGAGGTTTATATTTATTAGATAAATATTACTCAGATGAAACACATTTTGGTTCAGCGGGACAAAGTATCATTATGGAGTACGATGACCCATCAACACTTAAAATAGGTCAGCCTATAACTTTAACAGTAGTTGATAAAGTTTCTGGCAATTACTCCTTCCCTATTGCTGATAATCAAATGATTTTAACAAGGCGTGATGATTGTGAAGCAATGCCTTGGATTGATTATCAAATCGGCGAAAGAATAACAATATCATTTAATACAAATGACTCCAGATGGACTGATGTTGTCTATGCGGTTGGTGGTAAAGAACTAATTACAGATGGCGTTGTAACTACATCTGGAATTGACTCTGGTTCATCTCTTGCTGCAAGGTCTGCGGCAGGTATTAAAGCAGATGGAACAGTTGTACTTTATGAAGTAGATGGTGCTCAGTCAGGATACAGCAAAGGTTTAACTGCAAAACAGCTTGTATCTGAACTGCAACAATTAGGCTGTGTTTCAGCAGTATGTCTTGATGGTGGCGGTTCATCAGCAATGACAGTTAAAAAACCAATTAATGATAAATCTACAACCGTTACAAGTCCATCTGATGGCAGTGAACGAAAATGTTCAACATATATATTTCTTATAAATAATGCTGTATCTGATGGAATACCTAAAAATATACACTTAGAGCCTGAAAGCCACTATATGCTTTTAGGTGGTAGAATGCCATTTACTACAACAGTATTAGATAGTGCATTTAAAAAGACAGTGACTGATGAGCAGATAACATATGAAACAAGTGCAGGCTGGGTAGATAATGGAATATATCATGCACCTTCAGAGGCTGGTACAGTTACTATCACAGCTTCTACTCCAAGTGGAGCAACAGGCAGCATGCAAATATATGTAACTGATGAACCAACTGCAATGGGACTTTTATTTAATGGCAGTGCAGTTTCATCTGTATCAACACAAGTCGGAGTTCCTATACAAATAGATGCCATAACATATAGAAATGGTGTTCAAGTACACACTTCAAATGACCAAGTAGTGTGGAGTGTAAGTAATGATTTGGGAACAATATCAAATGGTTTATTTACACCTACTCGTGCAGGAACAGGCACAATAAATGCTTGGTGTTGTGGATTTTCAAAGAATATTTCTGTATCAGTTGGTATGGGTGAAGCTCAAAAGCTACAAGTTATAGCTGATTTTGAAAATGAAGTTCAACCTTTTACATCACAAGCTAATTTAAGTGTTACAACTGATAATGTATTTAGAGGTTATAATGCTTTAGAGATAAATGGTATAGATGCAAATTTGAGCTTAACACCTGTGACAATAAATGGTGAAAAAGTATTAACTCTTTGGGCTAAGAGTTCAAATGGTCAAGGTGATATACAAGCTGTATTTACAGATGCAATGGGTTCAGAAATCATAACTCCATTTGATAAAAGTATAAGCAGTTCTTATACTCAATTTAAGCTAGATATACCATCAAATGCTGTAGCATTAACAGGATTTAGGCTTTCTAATAATTCGCAAAATGTATATATCGACCATATTCTTATAAGTGAAATGGTTGTTAACAATACAGATGCACCTAGTATTTCAGTAACTAATAGTAATTTAAATATTTCGGCAGGTCAATCTGCATCTGTAACAGCACAGATAACACAAAATGGAGCTTCTTCCCCTGTTCGTAGTGAAAACATAAAAGTTTATTTAGATGGTATTTTAATAAATTCATCATATAGTTCTAGTACACTACAGATAACAACAGATGCATTATCTGCGGGAACACATGTTATTATAATTGAAGTGTCAGATGATGCTGGTAACTTATCACGAAAAGTTTTAACAGTGAACGCTGGCACACGCACAGATAATAATTTTACAGATATCTCAAAATCATGGGCTGCAGGATATATAAATTTACTTTCTGATAGAGGTATTATGAATGGTTCTCAAGCGGCTGATGGAACATGGCAATTTAAACCTAATAATAATCTAACTCGTGCGGAATTTGCAGTTTTAATGTCTAATGTACTTGATTTAGATATATCATCAACAAATCTTCCATTTGATGACGCTGAAAAAATACCATCATGGGCAAAAGGTGCAGTAAGTGCTGTATATAATGCAGGTATTATGTCGGGTAAAGCTGGTTCTGGCGAAAAGATATATTTTAATCCAAATGCATATATTACTCGTGTAGAGGTTATGGCAGTTATTGCTCGCTCATTACCTCAAGGTTATGTCGCTGGAAATCTATCATTTAAAGATGCCGCTGATATACCATCATGGGCAAAAGATGAAGTTAGTTGTGTTGTATCTGCTGAAATAATCAGTGGTAATTCTGATGGTTTATTAAAACCTAATGCAAATATAACAAGAGCTGAAATATCTTCTGTTATTTGTAAATTTAAATAAAAAAATTTTTACATTAAAACACTCCTCTTTTACGGTAAAAGCAGGAGTGTTTTTTATAAATATTGACTTTTAAAACAAAAATATGTTATTCTTTCTACATAAATATTTGATTTTCAGAATGGAGTAATGTGATTTGACTTCAACAGAACTAATAGAAGTTTCAATGAACATAGGTCAAAGGCTTTTGCAATGTGGAGCTGAAACATATAGAGTAGAAGATGCAATTTTTCGTATATGTAAATCATATGATGCGACTGAAATAAATGTATATGCAGTACCTACTACTATAATTACATCATTTACAAGAAATAATGAAGCACCTATAACAAGAGTAGCAAGAATACACAAAAGAAGCACAAATTTAGGCTTGTTAGACCAATTAAATACACTATGTCGTGATATTTGTAGAGAAAAACTCGATTATGCTTCTATAAAAGAACGACTTCATTTAATAGATGTGCATACAGGTTATCCTAAAATTATGCTTTGTTTGGCTACAGGTGGAGGAGCTGCATTTTTTACATTTTTATTTGGTGGTGGTGTTATAGAAGCTATCTGTTCTTTAACAACATGTGTGATTTTATGGTATATGATAGAATACATGAACCATATAAGAACAAATACGCTTTTTATAAATATAGTAGGTGGATTTTGGATTGCCTCCACTGCCCTTTTATGTTATAAACTAGGCATAATAAAAGTGTATGAAAATATGGTAATTGGTTCGATAATGATACTTGTACCAGGTCTTGTGCTTACAAACGCAATTAGAGATTTAATAGCTGGAGATATTGTGGCGGGAATAACAAAATTTACAGAAGCTCTTCTTGTTGCAGCGGGTATAGCAGTTGGTGCAGCTGTACCGTTTAGTTTTGCAGGTTTACTTGGAGGATAAATATGGACGAGATTATTTATCAAAGTCTTATGAGTTTTTTTGCATGTATATGTTTTGCTGTTGTATTTCAAGTTAAGGGTAAACATATATTTTTTGCAGGTTTTGGCGGACTTATTAGCTGGCTTATTTATCTTCTAGCTGCTACACTATTCCCAGATAGTGATATACCAAGGTATTTTATAGCAACAGTTGTAATAACAATATATTCTGAAGTTTGTGCAAGGGTTTTAAGAAGTCCTGTTACAGTTTTTTTAGCTATATCACTTTTACCGCTTGTTCCTGGAAATGGAATATATCAAACTATGGTTTATTGTATTAAGGGTGATACAGTTCAGGCTTTAAGACAATGTATTTTTACAGTTGGAATAGCGGGAGCACTTGCAATAGGCATAGTAGTTGTATCCTCTATTGTGCATCTTATTTTACGATATAATCATATAAAATAAACAGATATAATGTTAATAAAAACAGCTCTCATGTTTTTCATGAGAGCTGTAAATTTTTAGTCTTCAATTTCAAGATATTCGCCAAGGTCTTTAAGTAGAGCAGACGCATCAACATCATCTTCAACTACTAACTGTAGTGGCTCATTTAAAGATAGTAAGAACATACCTAAAAGGCTCTTAGCATCTACCATACCACTTTTACCATGAATCCAAATATCGAAGCCATAACGGGTTACGATTTGGTTAATCTTCTGAATATCTTCTGTGTTTTTTACTTTAATTGCTCTGGTCATTTTAGAAATACCTCCCAAAATAAATATATAATCCATATGGTGAGTCATTATAATAATGTCAACAGTTAGGCAGCACCAGAGGATTTATTTCACGCCATTATTATAGCATAGATAATACACAAAAGAAAAGAGTTTTTAGTTTTTTTTCTAAAATTAACAATTCGTTCTTAATTTTTTATATTTTAAGCAGTCATTTTGTTTTCAAAGTGTAAAAATGTAAAAAGAAAATATTGAAATTTAATTAAAACTCTTGACCAAAACACTTTTAACTGCTAAAATGTAAAACTATAGAGCGATAAAAACTCTTGTTTAACTTTAGTAAAAGGGTGATTTAAATGAAATTCACAAAAAAATTGTTTGCTACTTTACTTGCTGGCACAATGGCAGTTTCCATGACAGCTTGTAGTAATGCAAATGGTAGTAGTGCTGATGATGTTTATAATATTGGTATATGTCAGTTAACTCAGCATGAAGCACTTGATGCAGCAACTGAAGGTTTTCAGGATTATTTAATTGAAAAACTTGGAGAAGATAAAGTGAAATTTGATTATCAAAATGCATCTGGTGACTCTCCTACTTGTTCAACAATTATAAATAGCTTTGTTTCAAATGGTGTGGATTTAATAATGGCAAACGCTACTGCATCTGTTCAAGCGGCACAAGCTGGCACATCTGATATTCCTATTTTGGGTACATCAATAACAGACTATGCAACAGCTCTTTCTATTGATGATTGGACTGGCGTAACAGGCTCTAACATTTCTGGTACAACAGACCTTGCTCCGCTTGATGGTCAAGCAGAAATGCTAAATGAACTATTCCCTGATGCTAAAAAAGTAGGCTTAGTATATTGTTCAGCTGAACCTAACTCATCTTATCAGATTAGTGTTATCAAGCCTTTACTTGAAAAAATGGGTTATGAATGTACAGAATTTTCTTTCACAGATACAAATGATGTTTCTGCTGTTGTAACAAGTGCAGTTGCTGCAAGCGATGTTCTTTATACTCCTACTGATAATGTAGCAGCATCTTGTGCGGAAACTATTGGTAATATTGTAGTTCCTGCAAAAATGCCTGTTATTGCTGGTGAAGAAAACTCTTGTAAGGGTTATGGTGTAGCAACACTTTCTGTAGATTATTATGAACTTGGTCAAATCACTGGCGAAATGGCTTACGATGTATTAGTAAATGGTGAAGATATTTCTAAAATGGAAGTTCAGTCTGCTCCAAGCTTCACTAAGAAATACAATGCTGATATTTGCGAGCAGCTTGGAATAACTGTTCCAGATGATTATGAAGCAATAGAATAAAAAATTAAGACTTGATAGGGTGCAGTGATTTCACTGTATCCTATCCCCTATTTTGGAGGAAATAATGAATATTACAGCTCTTATTAATTCCCTACCTGGTGCAGTGGCACAGGGTTTGATTTGGGGACTTATGGCAATCGGTGTATATATTACATACAAAGTGCTTGACCTCCCCGACCTTACAGTTGATGGTACAATGTGTACAGGTGGTGCAGTGTGCATTGTTATGATGACAAGCGGTTATAATGTTTGGGTTGCTCTTTTATGTGCGGTAATTGCTGGTATGCTTGCAGGTTTTTTAACAGGTATATTCCATACATTTATGGGTATCCCGGCAATTTTAGCAGGTATTTTAACTCAGCTTGCGTTATATTCTATAAATCTTAGAGCTTTAGGTGGTAAAGCAAATCAGGCGATAAGTGTAGATAAATATGATTTACTTGTATCGCTTAGAAATGTTCGTAAAATGACAATAGAAAGTCCTATTTTTGTAGGAGTTATATTTACTATTGTTTTAATTGCATTGTTATATTGGTTCTTTGGCACAGAACTTGGTTGTTCACTTCGTGCAACTGGTTGTAATGCTGATATGGCTCGTGCTCAAGGTATAAATACTAACTTTGTAAAGGTATTAGGTTTAATGGTATCTAATGGTGTTGTAGCACTTTCTTCCGCCCTTCTTGCTCAGTATCAAGGCTTTGCTGATGTAAATATGGGACGTGGTGCTATTGTTATAGGTCTTGCAGCGGTTATTATTGGTGAAGTTCTATTTTCTAAGATTTTTAGAAACTTTGCACTTAAACTTTTAAGCGTTTCAATCGGTGCTATTATTTATTATCTTGTTATTCAAATTGTGTTACAAACCCAGCTTATCAAGACAGATGATTTAAAACTTTTGACTGCACTTGTTGTTGCTATATTCCTTGCTGTTCCATTTTGGAAAGCTAAATATTTCTCTAAAAAAACAAGAAAGGAGGGTTAATAAATGCTAGAGATTAAAAATGTATATAAAACATTTAATGCAAATACTGTAAATGAAAAACGTGCTATAAATGGTTTAAATTTAACACTTAACAATGGCGATTTTGTTACTGTAATAGGTGGTAATGGAGCAGGCAAATCAACCACACTTAATCTAATAGCTGGTGTATTCCCTCCCGATGAAGGAAGTATTCACCTTGATGCATATAATTTAACCAATTTACCAGAACATAAAAGGGCTAGATTTTTAGGTCGAGTGTTCCAAGACCCTATGCGTGGTACAGCGGCTAATATGGGCATTGAGGAAAACTTGGCACTTGCATATAGACGTGGAGAGCGTCGAGGTTTAAAAACTGGTATATCAAATGAGGAGAGAAAGCTATATCGTGAACGCCTTGCAATGCTTGATTTAGGGCTTGAAGACAGAATGACCAGTAAAGTAGGTCTTTTATCTGGCGGTCAGCGTCAAGCCCTTACCCTGCTTATGGCAACACTTAAAAAGCCTAATTTACTTTTACTTGATGAACATACAGCAGCACTTGACCCTAAAACTGCAGATAAGGTTTTAAAGATAACTAAAGATATTGTTGAAAGAGATAATCTTACAACGCTTATGGTAACTCATAATATGCGACATGCTATTGAATATGGCAACAGACTTATTATGATGCATAATGGTAAGGTTGTTGTTGATATAAGCGGTGAAGAAAAGAAAAATCTCAAAGTGCAAGATTTGCTTGATAAGTTTAATATTGATAATGACCGTATGCTTTTAAGTGAATAAATTAAAGCGTTTATGTTTTTTGGGACATAAACGCTTTTTATATATGTTTGTAAATATGGTGTTAAGTTTTTTAAACTTTTGTTATGATAAACATTGTCAAACATAGTCGAAAGTGCTATAATAAATGAAATATTTATAATTTGAATGAATGCAGGGGGCAAAAGCATATATGAAGCTTTTAAAAGATGCTATACTAGAACGTGGTCGTGTTAAAGATGGCGATGTACTAAAAGTAGATGCGTTTTTAAATCATCAGATGGACGTTCAGCTTATAAATGAGATAGGCAGAGAATTCCATCGTTTATACAAAAATCAAGGTGTAAACAAAATTCTAACAATTGAGGCCTCCGGTATTGGTATTGCTTGTATTGCAGCACAGCATTTCGGTGTTCCAGTTGTATTTGCTAAAAAAACTCAGTCAAGAAATATTGACGGTGAAGTTTACACAAGTAAAGTTACTTCTTTCACCCATCAAAGAGAATATGACGTTATTGTTTCAAAAAATTTCCTTAATGAAAATGACAGAGTTTTACTTATTGATGACTTTTTAGCTAAAGGTAGTGCCCTTTTAGGTCTGATTGAATTAGTTCGTCAGTCAGGTGCTACTATTGTCGGTGCTGGTATTTGTATTGAAAAAGGCTTTGACACAGGTGGAAAACTTGTTCGTGGTGAAGGTATCCATGTGGAGTCACTTGCTATTATCAAGGAATTTAAAGACGGAAAAATTATATTTGAGGACTGATTTTTGTTGTTTTCCCTTGATTGTTGCTCTAAAAATGGATATAATGAAAATCGTGGAAAATAAAAAATAAGATAGAGAGGCGTTTGTGTTTCATGGAATTTATAGGAACTCCAAAACAGTATGTAGAAGCGATTTCTGACTGTAAAGCACATATCGGTCAGTCTGTAACATTTAGAGGTACAGTTCATCGTGTGCGTGATATGTCTGATTTCGCATTTGTTGTAATTCGTACAGACTATGGTCTTATTCAGTGTATGTTCTCTGGTGAGATTGGCGGTTTAAATAAAACTGATATTAAAGATGCAATGGTTGTTGAAGTTACTGGTGATGTTCATGAAGAACCTCGTGCAGAACATGGCTTTGAAGTTGTGCTAACTGATATTAAAATTTTGGCTAAGCCAGCAGAACAACTCCCTGTTCCTCTTGGTAAAAAATATATGGGCTTATCACTTGATGTTGATTTGCCACTTCGCCCTATTACCCTTCGTCACCCTCGCAAGCGTGCGGTATTCCGTATTCAGGCTGCTATCGCTGATGGTTTCTCTGAATATATGATTAAACAGGGCTTTACTCGTATTCATACACCAAAAATTGTTTCTTCTGGTGCTGAAGGCGGTGCTAATATCTTTAAGCTTGATTATTTTGGTCAGCAGGCTTATCTTGCACAGTCACCACAGTTTTACAAGCAGTATACAGCGGGTATTTTTGGTCGTGTATTTGAAGTTGGCAATGTATACCGTGCAGAGCGTCATAACACTTCCCGTCACTTAAATGAATATATCGGTCTTGACTTTGAGATGGCTTACATTGACTCCATGTATGATGTAATGGCTATGGAAACTGGTATGCTTAAATATATGATGGAATACCTAAACACACATGTTAAGGAAGAAATTGAGCTTTTAGGTGTTAAATTACCTGTTATTGATACTATCCCTACAATCACTTTTGCTGAGGCTAAGGAAATCATGCAGGAAAAATATGGTCATAAGTCTAAAAACCGTTTTGACTTGAACCCTGATGAAGAAGTTATGCTTTGTAAGTGGGCTCAAGAAGAACATAACTGTGAATTCTGTTTTGTTACTCACTTCCCTTCTGCAAAACGTCCATTCTATGCTATGGACGACAAGGCAAATCCAAAGTTGGCTCTTTCATTTGACTTACTGTTTAGAGGTCTTGAAATTACAACTGGTGGTCAGCGTATCAATGATTATGATGAACAAATTCAAAAACTGCGTGACCGCAATATGGACGAAACTTTATTTGAGTCCTTTACAATGATGCATAAATATGGTATGCCACCTCATGGCGGTCTTGGTATTGGTCTGGAACGTCTAACTATGCAGCTTTTAGGTCAGCAAAATGTACGTGATGCGTCTATGTTCCCTCGTGATATGACACGTCTTGTTCCATAATTGATTATCTTTGTTATCAAGCTCTGAGGATAAACTCCACAGGGCTTGATTTTTTGGAGTTTTTATATGAAATATTATTTTGCCCCTCTTGAGGGATTAACTAATTATGTGTATAGAAATATACATGCAGAGTATTTTGGTAAACTTGATAAATATTTTACACCATTTTTAAGCCCTAGCCAAAATAAAAAATTTTCAAGTCGTGAAAAAAATGATGTATTACCCGAAAATAACATTGGTTTAAATGTTATTCCACAGCTTCTTACTAACAATTCAGAGCATTTTATTTGGGCTTGTAATGAACTTAAAAAAATGGGATATACTGAAATAAATTTAAATTTGGGTTGTCCATCGGGTACAGTTGTAGCAAAGAAAAAAGGTTCTGGATTTTTAACTGAGCTTGATGCACTTGATAAATTTTTATATGATATATACAATAAAACTGATGTGAATATATCTATAAAAACCAGACTTGGTCGTTATTCTGCTGATGAATTTGAAGAAATACTAAGTATTTTTAATAAATATCCAGTGTATGAACTTACTGTACACCCTCGTGTACAGACAGATTTTTATAAAAATCCTGTAAATAAAGAGGCGTTTTATAAATATTTGAATAAAATAAAAGCACCAGTTTGTTATAATGGCGATATATTTAAAGAAAGTGATTTAAAAATAGAAAATGTAAATGCTGTTATGCTTGGTAGAGGATTAATTGCAAATCCATTTTTAGTATCAAATATTAAAGGTGAAAATATTTTTGATAAGAAAATAATAAAAGAATTTCATGATAAGCTATATAACACATATAAGGAAAAACTTTCTGGAGACGTGCCTGTGCTTCATAAAATGAAAGAAATTTGGTTTTATATGAATGTTTTATTTAATGCAAATGAAAGTGTATGGAAAAAGCTTAGAAAAGCTAAAAATCTTAAAGAATATGAAATGATAGTAAATACTATATTTTCATATGATTTAAATGAAAATCCAGCTTATTCTGGTTTAAAATAAGCAAAAGGCATTGCAAATTAACCTTTTGCAATGCCTTTTTTATAGAAGGTTATCCCATCATGCTATTGCTGATATCATGTGCAGCCTTTTTTGCTGCATGTGACATATTTTTAGCTGAGTTTTTTACAGCTCTTCTTGTTGATGGATTACTCATTGCACCTGTTGCCATGGCAGAAACAACTGCACCTGCTACCATGCCTGCCATACCTGTAATAATTGGTGTCATTCTCATTTTAATCTCCTCCTCGGTTTTTTTAAAGTCCACTGAATTGACTTCAAAATAAGTTTGCCCGCTAAATTAAAAAATTTGCATATCAATAAACACCAGTTTTTCGCTAATTTTCTATCTATCATAGTATAAAATAAATGTATATATAATAGTAATTTTATCTATAATATAACTAATATTGATAAAAATATCAAAAAATATGATTTTGGGCTTGTATTTTTTATATATTTCATACTTGCAATGTTTAAAAGTTTAAGTTATAATACTAACAATATAAATGCTAGTCTACCTTTAAGTGAGGAACTGTGAGTCCTACAAGGTCGAAGTTAAGTTGATACTTTTACACTATTCTTACGTCTAAAATTAAGGGTTTAGTGTGTCTATTTAAAGCTTCTCGGTCTTGTTTCGAGAAGCTTTTTTTGATAAAAAGGAGTGATGTGTTTGCAGAAAAAAGCTGAAATTATGGACGCAAGTGCAATGCAACGTGCTCTAACTCGTATAGCATTTCAAATTATTGAAAAAAATCATGGCGTAAAGGATATAATCCTTGCGGGTGTTCGTACTCGTGGTGTTCCACTAGCAGAGCGAATAGCAAATAAAATCGGTGAGGTTGAAGGCTCAAAACCTGATGTTATAGAGCTTGATATATCTCAGCTTAGAGATGATTTACCTCGTGACAATCAAAAAGTAATATCTTATCCTGATATTCCAAGTTTACAAAACAAAATTGTTATCTTGGTTGATGATGTACTTTATACAGGCAGAACTGTAAGAGCTGGAATGGACGCAATACTTAAAATGGGTAGAGCTAGTTGTATTCAGCTTGCAGTTATGATTGACAGAGGTCATCGTGAATTGCCTATTCGTCCTGATTATATTGGTAAAAATTTACCTACTTCCCAATCAGAAAGAGTTTGTGTAAATTTAAATGAAATTGACGGCTTCGATGCAGTCGTAATATTAGCAAAATAATAGGAGAAAAATAATTATGTCTATTCAAAAATTAGTTGAAAATATTAAAGCAAAAGGTAATCCAACTGTTGCAGGTCTTGATGCAAGACTTGAATATATTCCAGAATGCTTAGTTGAAGATATCCGCAAAGAATACGGTGCTACTTTAGAAGCTGCTGCAAAGGCTATGCTCCGTTTTAATAAAGGTTTAATTGATGCTCTTTATGATATTGTTCCAGCTATTAAGCCACAGGCTGCTTATTATGAGCTTTTAGGTCCAGCTGGTGCTAGTGTGCTAAAGGAAACTATCAGCTATGCACAAGAAAAAGGCATGTATGTAATCGCTGATGTTAAACGTAATGATATAGGCGCTACTGCTTCAGCTTATGCAGAAGCTTACCTTGGAAAATCTAATGTTTGGGGTCAAGAGCTTCCAGTATATAACTGTGAAAGTGCCACAGTAAATGCTTATCTTGGCACTGATGGGATTGAGCCTTTCCTAAAAGAATGTCGTGCTAGAGAAAAAAGTATTTTTGTTCTGGTTAAGACTTCTAACCCATCATCTGGTGAGTTCCAAAATCGTGATATGGAAGGTAAACCTTTATTTGTTCGTATAGCTGAAAAAATGAATGAATGGGGCGAAGGTTTAGACACTCCTTGTGGTTATAATCAAGTCGGTGCTGTTGTAGGTGCTACTTATCCAGAAGAACAAAAGATAGTTCGTAATCTAATTCCTAAAGCTTATTTCTTAGTTCCAGGTTATGGTGCTCAGGGTGCTACTGCAAAGGATATTGCTAATGCATTTAATGATGATGGCTTAGGAGCTATTGTAAACTCCTCTCGTGGTATTATGTGTGCATGGAAGAAAACTGGCAATAACGGTACAGATTATCAAGAAGCTGCTCGTGTAGAAGCTATCCGTATGCGTGATGATATTGTAAGTGCAATATAAGCAAAAAACCACATTTAAAGATATAAATTTTGATATAAAAGGAGTCCGATTATGAAAAAAGCATTTTTACTCCTCGCAGATGGCACACTGTTTGAAGGCACAGCGTGTGGATATGAAGGTAAATCAATCGGCGAGGTTGTATTTAATACTGGTATGGCAGGATATCAGGAAGTATTAACTGACCCATCTTATTACGGTCAAATAGTTACTATGACATATCCGTTAGTTGGTAACTATGGAATTAACTTTGAGGATTATGAATCTCATAAAAGCTGGGTTTCAGGTTTTATTATGCGTGAGATTTGTGAGTATCCATCAAATTGGCGTTGCAGACATACTCTTGATGACTATTTAAAAAGCCAGAAAGTAGTCGGACTACAAGTCATTGATACCCGTAGATTGACCCGAATTTTAAGAAATTCTGGTGTTATGAATGGTATTATCTATACAGAAGGTCATGAACCAACTGAACAAGATATTGCTGATATGAAGGATTATATTGTAAAAGATGCTGTTAGCACTGTAACATGTAATCAGCCATCTATTTGTAAGGCTGAGGGTGAAACTAAATACCGTGTTGCTCTGCTTGATTTTGGTGTTAAGTATAATATTGAACGTGAACTTCAAGCAAGAGGTTGCGAAGTTACCATTCTCCCTGGTGACACTGAGCCAAATGAAATAATAAACGGTGGTTATGATGGTGTTATGCTTACAAATGGCCCTGGAGACCCTGCCGAAAATGTCGAGATTATAAAAAATATTAAGGTTTTAGTTGAATCTAATATTCCTATGTTTGGCATTTGTTTAGGTCATCAGCTTATGGCTTTATCTATTGGTGCACAAACTAAAAAAATGCGTTTTGGTCATCGTGGCGTAAATCACCCTGTAAAAGACCTACAGCTTGATAGAACTTATATAACAAGCCAAAACCATGGTTATGCGGTTGTTGCTGAAAGTGTAAATCCTGAAATTGCTACTGTTCGCTATGTAAACTTAAATGATAATTCAGTAGAAGGTCTTGATTATGTAAATCACCCTGTATTTACTGTTCAATTTCACCCAGAAGTTTGTCCAGGACCACAGGATACCTCTTTCCTGTTTGACAGATTTTTAAGCAATATTGAAAATGGAGGAAACAAGTAAAATGCCTTTAAGAAGTGATATTAAAAAAGTAATGGTACTTGGCTCTGGTCCAATTGTTATTGGTCAGGCTGCTGAATTTGACTATGCAGGTACACAGGCTTGTAGAGCACTACGTGAAGAAGGTCTGGAAGTTGTACTTGTAAACTCCAACCCTGCTACTATTATGACCGACAAAGCTATGGCAGATAAGGTTTATATTGAGCCTATGACCATAGAGGCTGTTAAAGAGATTATTAAAAAAGAACGTCCAGACTCATTACTTCCAAACCTTGGCGGTCAGACTGGTTTAAACCTTGCTATGGAGCTTTGCGAACAAGGTTTTCTTGATGAAATGGGTGTAAAACTACTTGGTGCTAACCCTACAACTATCGCAAAAGCTGAAGACCGTCAGATGTTCAAAGATACTATGGAGAAAATCGGTGAACCTGTTATTGCATCTAAAGTTGTGCATACAGTTGAAGATGCGGTTGCATTTACTGAAGAAATTGGTTTACCTGTAATTATTCGTCCTGCTTATACCCTTGGCGGCACTGGTGGCGGCATTGCTTATACTTGGGACGAGCTTCGTGAAATTGCGGCTTCTGGTATTTTACATTCTCGTGTTGATGAAATTCTGGTTGAAAAATGTATCACTGGCTGGAAAGAAGTCGAATATGAAGTAATGCGTGATGGTAAAGGCAATGCAATAACCATTTGTAATATGGAAAATGTTGACCCTGTTGGTGTTCATACTGGTGACTCTGTTGTTGTTGCTCCTTCTCAAACTCTTTGTGATAAAGAATATCAAATGCTGAGAACTTCCGCACTAAATATTATCACTGAACTTGGTATTGAGGGCGGTTGTAATGTACAGTTTGCACTTCACCCTACTTCTTTTGAATATGCTGTAATTGAGGTTAACCCTCGTGTATCCCGTTCCTCTGCCCTAGCCTCTAAAGCGACAGGTTATCCAATCGCTAAGGTAACTGCAAAAATCGCTGTTGGTTATGGTCTTGATGAGATTATGAATGCAGTTACAGGTAAAACTTATGCTTGTTTTGAGCCTACAATCGACTATATTGTGGCAAAATTCCCACGTTGGCCATTTGATAAGTTTGTATATGCTGATAATTCCCTTGGCACTCAAATGAAGGCTACTGGTGAAGTTATGGCTATTGCTCCATCTTTTGAACAAGCTATGATGAAATCTGTTCGTGGTGCAGAAATTAAGCTCGATAGCCTTGTTATGCCAAGACTGCAAAAATTATCAGATGAAGAAATCAAAGAGCGAGTATCCAAGACAAATGATGAACGTTTATTTGTTATTTGTGAGGCTTTCCGTAGAGATATTATGACCATTGAAGAAGTGTTTGAAATCACAAAAATTGATACATGGTTCTTACATGGCTTTATGAATATCGTAAATATGGAAAAAGAACTTGCTGCTTGCGATACTTTAACCAAAGATATATATTTAAGAGCTAAAAAGTTAGGTTTCCTTGATAAAACTATCGAACAGATGAGTGGTAAACAAATAGGTGATTTAAAGCGTTTACCTGTTTATAAAACAGTTGACACTTGTGCGGCTGAATTTGATGCAGAAACCCCTTATTATTACTCTACTTTTGATGATGAAACCGAAGTTAAAGAAGCTGATGGACGCAAGAAAATTCTTGTTCTTGGTTCTGGTCCTATTCGTATTGGTCAAGGTATAGAATTTGACTATTGTTCTGTTCACTCTGTATGGGCACTCAAGGAGCTAGGCTGTGAAACTGTTATTATAAATAATAACCCAGAAACTGTATCAACAGACTTTGATACAGCAGATAGGCTGTATTTTGAGCCACTCACCCCAGAAGATGTTGAAGGTGTTATCAATGCTGAAAAACCAGATGCAGCTATTGTACAGTTTGGAGGTCAAACTGCAATTAACCTTGCTCAGCATGTAGAAAAATTAGGTGTTCCTATTCTTGGTACTCCAGCTTGGTCTATTGATGCAGCTGAAGACAGAGAAAAGTTTGATGTTATTCTTGAAAAGTGTGGTATTCCTCGTCCTAAGGGTGACACAGTTATGACTGAAGATGAAGCGGTTGAAGTTGCTGACCGTCTTGGTTATCCTGTGCTTGTTCGTCCATCTTATGTCCTTGGCGGTCAAGGTATGGAAATTGCATTTTCTGAAGATGATGTTCGTGAATTTATGAAAGTTATCACAAGAAACAAGGTTGAAAATCCTGTACTTGTTGATAAATATATGATGGGTAGAGAAATCGAAGTTGATGCTATCTGTGATGGTGATGATATCTTAATCCCAGGTATTATGGAGCATTTTGAACGTGCAGGCGTTCACTCTGGTGACTCTATCTCAATCTATCCTTCAATCAATATTGAGCAAAAACATAAAGATACTATTATTAAGTATACAGAAGCTTTAGCAAAAAATCTTGCTGTGCTTGGTCTTGTAAACATTCAGTTTGTTTTATATAATGATGAAGTTTATGTAATTGAAGTAAATCCACGTTCTTCTCGTACTGTTCCTTATATTTCAAAGGTTACAGGTGTACCTATGGTAGACCTTGCAACACGTTGTATGTTTGGTGAAAAACTAAAAGATATGGGTTATGGTACTGGTTTATATCCAGAAAGTGATTATTATGCAGTAAAGGTTCCTGTGTTCTCATTCCAAAAACTGCGTGACCTTGATACTCAACTTGGACCAGAAATGAAATCTACTGGTGAGGTTCTTGGTGTATCTAAATCTTTTAAAGAGGCACTGTTTAAAGGTCTTGTTGGTTCTGGTTATAAAATGCAAAAGAAAACTGGTGCAGTAGTAATTTCTGTTCGCCCTGCGGACAAACAAGAGGCTGTTTCTATTGCAAGCCGTTTTGAAGCTCTAGGTTATGAACTTTATGCAACAAGCGGTACTGCAAATACATTTAACCGTCATATGGTTGCTACTAATATGGTTTATAATGCATCAGAGCCAGATAAACACCCTAATATTTTAGATATGATACAAGATGGTGTGGTTGATTATGTTGTTTCCACATCTGCAAAGGGACGTCACCCAGAACGTGCTAGTGTAAAAATTCGTCGTGCAGCAGTAGAACATTCTATTCCATGTTTAACAGCTATTGATACAGCTAATGCACTTTTAAGCTGTCTAGAGTCTGGTATGAAAATAGAAAACTGTGAAATGATTGATATTAACACAATTAGATAATATTATAAAAGAGAGTTTCAAAAAATGAAACTCTCTTTCTTTTATGCGTTAACTTTTTTATTTGTTCCAGGAATAGTCCAAAAAGAAGAAACAGCAGGTGTTATACGTTTTAAAATCATTGTGCTAACCACACAAAGCAAGATATCACCTGGTAATGGCAAAATAGCACAAGCAATTATTAAATCTAGAATATTTTTTCCGCTTTGTAAATAGAAATTTGTAATCCAAATATAATAGATTGTACCAAAAACAAAAACAAGAATAAGATTTAACATACTAGCTGCAAACCATTGCCATTTTCCCGCTCCAAATTTTTCAACAAACCAGCCAGCGACAGCCGCACCAATAGCAAACATAACCAAAAAACCAAATGTAGGCTGAAATATGTAACCTATTCCCCCACCGCCTGTAAAAATTGGCAGACCTAGCAGACCTATAATTACATAAGCACTTATTGCTGCTCCGCCTAAACGCTTACCTAAAATCAGCCCTGCTAAATTAGTAAATAAGAATTGTAAAGTTATTGGGCAAAGTGGCATTGGAATTTTAAGAAATGCCCCTACGGCTGCAAGTGCTGTAAATAAAGCACAAAGAGTTAATTGTTTTGTTGATGTCTTTTGCATGATTGTAAACCCCTTTCGTAAATATAGTAAACGATTTTTGAATTATTGTCAACTATAATTTAAAAATAAGTTTACAATAATAAAGCTATATACAAGTGTAATATAGTATGATAATATAAATAAAAAGGAGAAATAACAAATGGAAAATTTTACTCTTGAATGTTGTGTTGATAGTGTACAATCAGCTATTGCGGCTGAAAAAGGCGGTGCAACTCGTTTAGAATTATGTTCTAATTTAATTATAGGTGGCACTTCTCCAAGTCCTTCACTATTTAATCAGATAAAAAAATATGTAAGTTTGCCTATTCGTGTTCTTCTTAGACCTCGTTTTGGTGACTTTTATTATACAAACTATGAAATAGATGTATTAAACGATGAAATAAACACATTTAAAAATTTAGGTGCAGATGGTATTGTTATAGGCTGTTTAAATCCAGATGGTGATTTAGATATAAAATCTATGGAAAAGTTTATATATACAGCAGGTGATTTAGTTATAACACTTCATAGAGCATTCGATGTATGTGCAAATCCAATGAAAGCATTAGAACAATCCAAAAAACTTGGAATAAGCACAATTTTAACATCAGGTGCAAAAAATAGTGCTTATGAAGGCAAAGAGCTTATAAAACAACTGTGTGCTAATGCAGAAAATATAGAAATCTTAGCAGGTGCAGGAATAGATGCTAACATTATTAAATTATTGCTTGATGAAATACCTAAACTTAAAAGTTTCCATATGTCAGGCAAAAGTGTTTTACAAAGCAAAATGAAATATAAAAATAAAAATGTGTTTATGGGACTTGAAAATATAAGTGAATATCAAATATGGCAAACAGATATTAATAAAATAAAAATGGCTAGAGCTGTTCTTGAAAATAAAAGATGATACCCTTTAATGGGTATCATCTTTTTTAAGCAAAATTCGATTTAAAAGCGGGCCTAAAAGTAAGGTAATGCTTGTCATATATAGCCATAGCATAAGGATAATAATAGCACCAAGTGAACCATAGAGTAAAGAATATCTTGCTATATTATTTACATAAAAGGAAAATGCACCTGAAATAATAAACCATGCAACAAAAGAAAACAAAGCTCCAGGTAAAATTTGAGAGAATTTAAGTTTTATAGCAGGCATTAGTTTATTAACAAGCAATACAAAAATAAATATAATACATACGGCAATTGGCATTGACATACTAGCAAGATAATCTGTTATATTGTATGATACTGGAAGCCACGTTCTTATAAAGTTAAGTGCCATTCTTCCAAAAATCACAAGTAAAAGGGTACCAATAATAGCAAGCAAAAATCCGCATGTAAATACAAATGACATTATCCATCTATAGAATATAGTTTTATGGTCTTCTATATCATATATTTGATGTATTGTATACATCATAGACCTAACTGCTCTTGAAAGAAAATAAAGTGTTAATAATGTGCCCACAAGCATAGGTCTTATACTTGGTTCATTGGATATATAATCTATATATCCTTTAATCATAGTTTGAATACTTTTAGGTAGTAATTGAGTAAAAGTATATATTGTTTCTTCTGATAAATTTATTCTAGCAAGTGCAGCTGTTAAAAACATTAGTATAGGGCAAAATGAAAATAAAAGAAAATATGATAACTCAGCAGCAGACTGTGATATACCAAGTTTGAAATATTGTCTAACAACTCTGTGTATTATACCATTATGTCCAAATAACATTTACATTCCCCTTTTTAAATAAATATGCTTATATTTTATCAAAATTATTTACTATTTACAATTATTTTTTATCATACATAGTTCGACTTGATTTTATATATAAATATTGATATACTAATTACGAACAAATGTTTGATTTGAATTAAAAGGTGAAAAATATGTTAAATCCGTTGCAAACCTGCTGTTTTGCAGGGTATAGACCTGAAAAAGTTAAAGGTTGGGATTTGCCAAATGGCTTTCCGCCTGAAGAAGTAGCAAATTCAATACAAGAAGCTATAATAAGAGCATATAAAAGCGGGTATTTATTCTTTATAAGTGGAATGAGTAGAGGGTTTGACCTATGGGCAGCCGAGCAAGTTATAAAACTCAAAAAGATTTATCCAATAAAACTATTTTGTGCTATACCTTTTGATGAACAAAATTTATATTGGTCTGATAACTTAAAAAAACAATATAATGATATTATTTTAAAGTCAGATTATGTTTATTCCATTGCAAAACAATATACACCTAATTGTTTTTATGCCAGAAATAAATTTATGGTTGATGGAAGTTCAAGACTAATTTGCTGGTTTGATGGTACGGAAGGAGGCACATCTTTTACACTTAGATGTGCGAAACGTAAAGGGCTTGAAATAGACAATTTATATGAGCAACAAATGAGAATATATTAGTGTTTCCATATAATAGCCGAAATTGGTGGGTCATTTGGTCTATTATGCCATGATGATAATAAAACACTATATTTTTTATCATCAAGTGATTTTAAATATTCAAGTAGGCTATCACGTTCATTGTATCCATTTACACCGCCATAATAAATGGATAAACTCATAACACCTCCTGCCTTAAGTAATAAAAGACCAGCTTGTATTGCTGGAATAGATGTTTTTTCAGTTGTAAATATATTAGGGTTTCCGTTTGGAAGTCTTCCAAAATTAAAAACAATACAATCAACACTTTCATTATCAGCATAGTTTAACATATTGCTGTGACTATCAAGCACAGTTTCAAAATTCTGTAATCCTGCTTTTTGAAGTCTTTCTTTTGTTTGAATTATTGACTCTGGTTGTATATCGAATGCTAATACTTTGCCAGTTTCACCTACAAGTCTACAAAGTAATTCAGTATCTCTCCCCTTGCCTGCTGTTGCATCTATACAAAAATCACCTGTTTTTACTGTTCTGTTTAAAAAATCATGTGCTATACCAAGTGTATTAAGTGGCATAATAAAAAACTCCTTTTTTCTAATTATTTTATCATATAATTTAAAATTTCTCTTGCTTTTTTTAAATAAATACTTTATAATATATTTTGTTACATGCCGGTGTGATGAAATTGGTAGACGTAGTGGACTCAAAATCCACCGGTGGCGACACCGTACCGGTTCGAGTCCGGTCACCGGCACCATAAATTAACCCTAAGCTTTAGTGCTTAGGGTTTTTGTTTGACCAAATCTTAATAAAAAGACATGTCGCTAATATAGCTATTATTGGATTTATAACTAAATATAATGGTTTTATTAAATATATAGGTGTAATAGAAGCAATATAAACTGCAACAGCAAATACAATAATAGTCTTAATAATCTTGAACATGATATCTCACCCCAACAAAACATATACCATAAAATTGTATAATAGTTGTATAATAAAAACGTCGGAAAAAATTTCCGACGTTTTTTATAGATTTTCAATAAAACGCATTAAAATAGTTGCAATCTGTGCACGAGATGCATTTCCTATTGGAGAGATAGTGCTATCACCCATGCCAGAAATGAGTCCAGATGAAACAGCCCATTTAATAGGTGTTAAAGCATAATTGCTTATATTAGAGGTATCATTAAAATTAGATAAATCAGATGTTTTATCTACTGAATAACCTTTATAAGCTGCATAACGATATAATATAGCTGCTATTTGTTCTCTTGTGATATTGTCATTAGGTGCGAATGTTGTTGAGTTGTAACCAGATACAATATTATTTTGTTTTGCCCAATAAATAGCATTACCATAATAATCTGTTGATTTTACATCGTTAAATGAATTATCAATAGTTACATTTGGTTGATTTTCCATACGATATAATACGGTTACAATCATACCTCTGGTTGTATTTGCATTAGGTGCAAATGTTGTATCAGATACACCAGACATAAGACCATTAACATATACATATTTTACAGCGTCATAATACCAATCATTTTCATTTACATCTGTAAATTGAATAGTAGTTTCCGTATTTTCAGGCTCGTTATCTGTGTTATCATTGGAGTTATTATTGTTAGAATTGCCTGAATTATTAGAACCATTGGAACTATTTGAACCATTTGAGTTATTAGAGCCGCTTGAATTGTTAGAATCATCTAAATCATTGGAGTTATCATTACCACCTGTGCTATTATCCATTGAAGGAGTTTGTGAATTAATTCCATCAGTGATTTTCATATTGGTAGCACTTGTTATTTTAAAACTTTCATTAGCCTCAATAGTACCAAGATTAATATTGCCAGTGGTGGTTAATGGATTGATATTTGATGTTATATAAATTGTAATACTATTAGCTGAGTTTTGTTTGTAATAAACTTCAACACCTGCAATCTTTGATAAATCGCTATAAAAATTATAAGTTTGTTCTTTGTTGTAAGTTTCTAAATTAATAGTTACTTGTAAGTTTTTAACATCACTTGATATATTATTAAAACTTACAGATTGTTGAGTGCTTTCATTGGCTGGGATATTTAAGCTTGGTGTACCCGCTGCATATGCAACGGGTATCGCCATAGCTGCCATAATAGCACTAATAACTAATGAGCGAAATTTGTTCATTATTTTACTCCTGAATTATTTGTAAACTCGATTTGTGGAAGTGAATTTTCGTCTGGGAAGCTTAGCCATAAGGTTTCACTTGTAAGTCTTTTGCTATCTGTATTATCTGCACTATCAGTACGATACATATTTAATTTGATTTCAAGTGGTAAATTATCAGTTACACCATCTGTTTTATTAAGCTCTTTTTCAGCTTCTAAATCTGGAACAAAGATAAAGAAACCATCACTTGTATCACTTACTGCACCATCTTCTGGGATTTCTGCAAACATAAGTGTATAACCATTCATAGGACGAGTAATAGTTGTAATTTCATTTGCTTCTTGAGCTTCAGAAGTGGTGTTATAAGTAGCCATAACTTCCACATAGTTATAAGCTGGGTCACCACGATATGTACCAATAATAACCAGAGTACCTGCTTTTATGATATCATCAGCGTTATCGCCATATTTGTAATCATTTTTAAGTATACCCGCTGTAGAGCCTTCATAAAAATCAACCTTATCTCCCGGATAATCTAAAAGTTTAACAGTTGCATTTTCTGGAACACCTGAAATTTCCATAACAGCAACATCATATGTCCAAATACGTGTATCAGAACTATCTGTATTTGGCTTATTAAAATAAATATTGCAATTATCACTTGTTATTGAAACATTATCTTTAGCTACTATCCAGTTGTTAAGTTGCTCATTATTTTGAGTTAAGGAAGTTATTTCAGTATCATCAGAAATTCCATACACACTCTTAACTTTAACAGTTACATTTGAACCATTTGCATCTGTAATCTTTAGACCTGTAACAGGAATTGATGCACCATCTTTCATAGTAACAATAATAGTGCCATCTTCATTTTTAACCATATCATACAAACTTGCATCTATTGTTTTATCATAAGAAATATGAATTTCATCAGATGTAACAGCTTTACCAACATTACCAAGAATATCTACTGGAACAACCTTATAAGTATAAGCTAAATTATTCGCAGCACCTAGATTGTCTTTATATGTATTTGTTGTTGTAAAGCCGATTGTTACGCCATTTCTGATAATTTCATAACCTTGAATAGTTGCTTCATCAGTATTTGAAATAGTAAGTGTTACAGTGTTTTCATTAACACTTGTGCTAACTGAAGTTGTGCCACTATTAGCACTTACATTGTCAAGACGAGCATTTCTTGACTCATCGTTTAAATACCAAATTGCACGATTTTCATCTTGATATGATTGAATTATAGAAAGTGCACTTTCACCAAGCTTCATACCCCAACGAGTGAAAAATTCGTTTAAATCATAGCCTGTAATTTCAGACGCAATAAGAGCAATTCTTTCTTCTTTGGTATAACCTGAATATTTATTACATTTAAGCTCAGTAAAGAACTTATTATAAAAAGCAAGTGGATTTTCAGCATTATCATAAGCAAGATGTAATTGCCAATACATACCTAGTTGTACAAATACATCATTTGCCATGCCTTCTCTACCCTGTGCAGTCTTTTCAAATATTTTAATCCAACGTCCATCAGTTGTAAGACGTGTCATATGAGTTGTCATATCTGAACCGTCCCAAGCCTGCATAGCCATGGAATAGATATTATTTGTTATTTCTGCATAACCGATTTTATCCATATTATGACCTATTTCATGAGCAATACCCCAACCAAATAATCCATTTTCAGCTTGTCCAGAAGTCATACTTGTTGGTTTGCCTTGTACAAGTGGTGCACATGAGCCGTATTCAACACCTATATGTTCACCCGCTGCATACATAAATGCACCTGTAAACATTCGCATATAACGGATATTTTGGCGGGTTTCCATTGGATATTGATAATTTTTAAATTCAGTATCTGCTGGAATAATGCCCTGAACCATATTTGCAACATACATTTCTTCTTCCCATGCAAGTACATTTTGATACATAGCTTCAGTCATGCTTTCAACATTTGCAGTATTTAAAATAGAAGTTAAGTTGTTATATATGTTGTTTTTAGATGTGCCAGCATTTACAAAACCATTTAAAATCTGGTCAGCAGGCATAGATAATAAAATACTTGGAGTCGCAATTTCAGTAGCATTTCTGATTGATAATGGTAAATCATTTACATTCATATTATCAATATAATTTTGTAGCTCTGTTATATATGTAGAAATTGTAGTTTTTCTATCTTCTACACTCATATTATACCAATTTGATAAATCAAGAATTGGAGTGTTAAAAACTTCGTTGTTATTACCACGAACATGAATTTTAATATCATCTGCATTATTACCAGAATAAGTTAGATATAATGCACCACCTCTTGTAGCAGATAGATTACCAATTTGAGGTATAGTAATATAATTTCTTCCGTTTTCTAATTTAATAGCATTACCTTTCCATACGCCAGATTCGCCATAATATTGTGTAGGTACAATATAAACATCTTCGCCTTCTGGAATTTCTGCATAAATAGCTATATTTGAATTTGCTTTTGCAGTAATGCCTATTGGCTGTAAAGCACTAGCAGACTGTCCAAATTTAGAATTATCATTACCAGCTGAGCGGGAAACGAAATCATTCTTTATAAGACCAAGTGAAGAATTATCACTGCTATATAAATCCTTAGCAAGATTTATTTCATCTCTTAAACGCTCTATATCCATATAATAACTGCTTGTTGCATTTAGCTTTTCTTCTAAAGCTTCAATATCGCTAAGCTGTACATCAGGTTTTAGGCTTGTAAATGCATTATCTGCAAATAGATTTGCAATATCATCTGCAAGTGTAGAGCTTTTATAAAATGCCATTTCAGAAATACTTACTCTAGCACCGCCACCCTCTACTTCTGCAAGTGAAATAGTAAGAGTTTTAATATTTTTAGCTTGTGGGAAAGTTAAAATAATATAATTATCACTTGTTAATCTAGCAGAACGGTTTGTAACTTCACTTACTATATTACCTTCAGCATCACGAGCAACAACACTATATGTCTTAATAACCTTTTTGTGTTTGTCAGATAGATATGGCACAAGAATAGCATAATTCATATCCTGTGGAGTGTCAAATGTATAAGTAAATGAGCTATCTAACCACCAATCTCCTGCAACCCAATATGTATTAACATCATTATCAATAACTTGATTTACATTAAAATTAGGACAGAGATTTTTATCAACATTATTTGCATTACCCATTTTAACTGATGTTATAGAATTTATTCTATCTTCAGTTGGAAGATTTGGCATTTCAAAACCTTCTTTTTCAGGCTTACCAGTTGCTATATCTGAATATTCGCCAAATCCTACTTGATTACCCGCTTTAATAACAATTTCATATGTTACATCATTTGTTAAACCAGTAATAGTTGCATTTGTAGATGAAATATCATTGCCAAATTTAATAAATTCGCTTGAACCTTGTTCACGATAATAAACTTGATATTTTGTAGCATCTTTAGTATCAGACCAACTTATACGTAAAGAACTGTCTGCTGGTTTGATTTGTATATTTGATGGTTTACCTGGAACTTCAGCAGGTATAGGAGTTGCAGAAATAACAGAAGACTCTGTACCAGTCCAACCTTCACTTGTAGCAACTACTTTAAAATAATAAGTTGTGTTATTTTTTAGACCATCAACAGTTGCACTATTAGTTGAAACCGAGAGAGTATTATTTATATTATCTTTACTTGTTCCATAATAAACAGTATAACCAGTAACATTATTAACAGCAGACCAAGCAAGATTTACCTGCTTATCGCCTGCTGAAGCAGCAAGATTTTTAACTTTTGATGTATCTTCAGTATTTATATTTACATCTTTCAAGAACTGAACTTGTGATACTGCTGCATAACCAACATCACCTTCAACCTTAGTTACTTTTATAGTAACTTTCTTAACAGCCACTTTCTGACCTAAATTTATAGTGATTACATTATCAATAGCTGCTTTTGCCATTCTTGCTTCAGTTGAAAGCTGAGAAAAATTAATTTCTTGTGTTTCACCATTAGCAAGTTCTACTACAGCAATACCTTCTTTAATTGCACCATCAGTTACTGGAGTTGTGATTTTAATTTCACTAAGTTCAACACCTGAATCTGATAATGTAACAGGTATTTGAATATCTGAGCTTTCGCTAGTAGAAGAAATCTTTACAACAGATTGATTATTTGTTGTAAAGATATCTGTTATATTTCCTTCTTCAACAATAATATCGTTAGTTTCAACTGAAACATCAGCTATTAAACTTGTTTCTTTTACTATTACATTACCAGTAAGATTTTTATTTCTGTTTACATAAGATAAATCTGTAATATCAATATCTTTATCGCCATCTAAATCAAATTTAGCTATAGTTTCATTGTATTTACTGCCAAGTACCTCTTGAAGCATTTTTTGGTCATATACATCTACAATACCATCATTATTAAAATCACCAAGAGAAAATGTACCATCATCGGTGCTTACTATAAGATGCTTAGAGTATTGGTTTAAATCCACTTTTTCAGATATATTTGTATATCCATCGCCCGTTAATTCAAGACTATATTCACCAGTTTCAAGACCAGATAAAACAATATTGTAAGAGCCGAATTGTTTATCAGATATTTCAAGTGGTGATATTGACACTTTATCTGATGATAAAAGTGAACCAGTTATATTATTATTTGAAAGAGTAATTGTGCTTGAACTTGAGCCTTTTGTTAAAGTAAGTTTGATATTTCTACTTTCTACTTCGGCTTTTATTTGTGGAAGTGCAAAGTTTATTGTAAATGCAATCTCTCCAACTGCATTATTTGCTTTGACAATTTTTGTGTCCTGAGTATCTGTTGCATATGCACTAGGAATAGAATAAGTGCAAATACTGCTTGTCATTGCCAAACTCAAAACACCAGAAATAATTTGCTTAGAATTCATTTTTTAAAATCCTCTATAATCTAGTAATTTGATATAAAATATGATAAATAAAAATTTCTCAAATGTCAACAAAATATGTAAAAATATTACATGGAAAAACGACGAAATTTTAACTAAAAATTATGATTTTTTAGGTATTTTTCTAGTAAAAATTAAGATTTTTTAACTACAATTCATAAAAGTAAAGGCATATAACTTTACTTTAAAAGTTGCTAAAAGCTGTAAAAATTATCATTATGATAAAATATATCAATGATATTTGTATAATAATGTGGTATTATATATAAAAATATGTGTATTCAGTAGGTGTAAAATGACGGATATAGATTTAAATATTTTGCTAGAAAATTGTAGATTGTTTAATAATATATCAATAGATAATGTTAAAAGTTTAATTACATGTAGTAAGGCAATATTGAAAAAATATAAAAAGGGAAGCACTATATTTTCTCAAGGTGATGAACCTGAATTTATCAATATATTATTAAAAGGTAAAGTTATAATTGCAAATAATACTGTTAATGGAAATCAAAATATAATAAGTATGTTTGATAATGCAGGTGATATGTTTGGAGAAGTTTTTTTATTTTCATTTAATAGATTATATGAAAATTTTGCTTATGCAGAAAAAGACTGCGATATATTATGTATACCAAAACGCTTTTTATATTCACCTTGTAATAACTCATGTCAAAAACATAACCAAGTAATTGCTAATATGCTTTGTATTTTGGCAGATAAAGCATATTTTTTAAATCAAAGAGTTCAAATTTTATCATGTAATTCTCTAAGAGCTAAATTAATAAAACTTATTTTTCAATACACTAATGACGATATCGCTAAAATACCTTTTGGACGTGAACAATTAGCCGCTTTTTTAGGCTCTACTCGCCCATCTGTTTCACGTGAACTTATGAAGATGCAAGCAGATGGACTTATTGAAATTAAAAAAAATAATATAAAAATACTTGATTTAAATATTTTTGATGAAATTAATTAGAATTTTAAAAATCGTAACATTTGTTACGGAAAATAACAAAATGAAATGATATACTTAGCTCATGAATAAAACAGTAAATGAGGTTTTAAACTATGGAAAATAAAATGTTTTGCTATCAATGTCAAGAAACAGCAGGCTGTAAAGGTTGTACACAATCTGGCGTTTGTGGTAAAAAACCAGATGTTGCAGCTATGCAGGATTTATTAGTATATGTAACAAAGGGACTTTCTGCTATCACAGTTAGACTGCGTGAGCAAGGTCAAACTATTTCAAAAGAAATCAATCATTTAATTACACTTAATTTATTTATCACTATTACAAATGCTAATTTTGACAAAGAGGCAATTATTAACCGTATTGAAAAAACATTAATCACAAGTAAAGAGCTTTTAAAACAAATTGAAGATAAAACTTCTCTGCCAAAGGCATCTACTTGGGACGGTGATGGAAATTGGGAAGAAATCGCTAAAACTGTGGGTGTGCTTTCAACTGAAAATGAAGATATTCGTTCACTGCGTGAGCTTATCACCTATGGTTTAAAAGGTCTTTCCGCATATTCTAAACATGCAAATGCACTTTTAAAAGATAATGAAGAAGTTGATGCTTTCCTACAAAAAGCACTTGCAGCAACACTTGATGACTCAAAAACAGTTGAAGAACTTATTGCATTAACTCTTGAAACTGGTAAGTTTGGTGTTGATGGTATGCAACTGCTTGACAGTGCTAATACAGGAGCATATGGCAATCCAGAAATCACAAAGGTTAATATTGGTGTTCGTAATAATCCTGCTATTTTGGTTTCTGGTCATGATTTAAGAGATTTAGAAATGCTTTTAGAGCAGACAAAAGGCACTGGCGTTGATGTATATACTCACTCTGAAATGCTACCTGCTCACTACTACCCTGCATTTAAAAAATATGATAACTTTGTAGGTAACTATGGTAATGCATGGTGGTTACAAACAACAGAATTTGAAAGCTTTAACGGTCCAATTCTGATGACTACAAACTGCATTGTTCCACCTCGTGAAAGCTATAAAGATAGAATTTATACAACTGGTGCTGCTGGTTATGCTGGTTGTAAACATATAGCGGGTGAAATTGGAGAAAATAAGGATTTCTCTGCTATAATTGAACATGCAAAGCGTTGTGCACCTCCTACCCAGATTGAACAGGGAGAAATTATTGGTGGTTTTGCTCATGCACAGGTGTTAGCTCTTGCAGATAAGGTTGTTGATGCAGTTAAATCTGGTGCAATTAAAAAGTTTGTTGTTATGGCAGGTTGTGACGGTCGTGCAAAGAGCCGTAACTATTATACTGATTTTGCAAAAGCTCTACCAAAGGATACAGTTATTTTAACTGCAGGTTGCGCTAAATATAAGTATAATAAGTTAAATCTAGGAGATATTGGCGGCATTCCAAGAGTCCTTGACGCAGGTCAATGTAATGACTCTTATTCACTTGCAGTTATTGCCCTAAAGCTCAAAGAGGTATTTGGTCTCGATGATATTAATGACCTTCCAATTATCTATAATATTGCTTGGTATGAGCAAAAGGCTGTAATTGTTCTTCTTTCTCTACTATATCTAGGAGTTAAAAATATTCATCTTGGTCCAACTCTACCAGCATTTTTATCTGAAAATGTAGCAAAGGTACTTGTTGAAAACTTTGGTATTGCTGGCATTACAACCGTTGAAGATGATATGAAACTATTTTTCGGTGATGATGTAGTTATCAATAAAATTTCTGCTGATATGCCTATGGGTGAAATTCTTCGTAAGTATCCACAAGCAGCAGAAGTTCTAATGTCTTGTGGTATGCATTGTTTAGGTTGTCCATCTGCACAAGCTGAAGCTTTAAGTGATGCATGTGTTGTACATGGTATTTCTGTAGATGAAGTTATAGAAAAGCTTCTTAAAGTTATAGACTAAGGGAGAAAACTTAAATGTATTGTATTGATGTTCTTTTAGAGGAACATGAAAGAATTACAGATTTTATAGCTGTAGCAAGAAATGCTTGTTGCAGCATAATAGAAGGTAATGATATTCCTTTGGAAGATTTAAATAAAATGCTTAATTTTGGCAAGGTTTACGCTGATAACTTACACCATAAAAAGGAAGAAGATATTCTTTTTAATGCAATGGTTAATGAAATCGGTGGAGCTGCTCAAAAAATGGTTAACAATGGTATGCTTGTTGAGCATAATTTAGGTAGATTATATTTATCAGAGCTTGAAAAAGCACTAGATAAATATACACCATCTACTCAGATTAAGCTTCAGATTATAACCAATATATCAGCTTATTGTGATTTATTAGAAAGACATATTGTTAAAGAAAATGGAGTAGCTTATCCATTTGGTCAAAGAACATTATCTGCTGAAACACTTGAAAGATTAAATATTGAAACCCAGCAATTTGAAAATAATACTAAAAGTGATAGAGAGTATTATTTAAAAGTTTTAGATGAGTTAAAACAAAAATACTGTTGATAAAAAAACACCTGTGAATTTTAATCACAGGTGTTTTGACTTTTATAGAAGTTCGCTTTCAAGGTCAGAAAGCATATAATCAAGAGCAGTAATACCGCCTTCAGCAGTATACCAAATAGATGGGTGTGCAAGATAAATTATATTATCATTTTTATAAGCATCTGTCTTTGCTACAAGTTCATTATTCATAATTTCTTCAGCAAGTTTAGCACCTTCTGTTGAAATAGCTGCATCACGGTCAAGAATAAACATATATTCAGGGTTTAAGTCTACAAGCAGCTCAAAAGAGGATTCATTACCATGTGTAGAAGTTACATCTTCAGAAGCAATATTAGTAAAGCCGATTTCTTTACCAATTATAGAACATCTGCCATCATTACCAAGAGTATTAAAAGAACCGCTTGTACACATACCAATAACAGCATTTTTTCCCGCTGAGAATTCATTTAATTTAGCAATTCTTTCATCAAAATCAGCCATTAAAGCATCTACTTCTGTTTCTTTACCAAAGATAGATGCAATAGTTGTTGCATTTTTACGAATACTTTCAACTACACCAAGTTCAGTATCAGTGGAAAGAAATACGACAGGGGCAATTTCACTTAATGCATCATAAGAGCTTGCAAGACGACCACCAATAAAAATAATATCTGGCTCTACAGACATAACAGCTTCAAGGTCAGCTTCCTTAATTGTGCCAAGATTTTCAGTTTTATCAACATAATCAGTCAAATATTCAATAGATGTGTCTGCTGTTCCGACAACTCTGTTACCTAAACCAAGATTATCAATAATATCAAGTGATGGCATATCCAAAATTGCAATACGTTTTGCATCATAAGGAACTTCAAGCTGAATTTCTTCTTTATTTGCATTTAAAGATGTAATTGTAATGCTTTGCTTTTGTTCAGCTGAAATGCTACTATTTGCTGCTGATGAATTAGCATTATTATTTGCAGATGAACAAGCAGTCAAAGAGGCTGTTGCTGCAAGTGCAAGTGTTAGGGCTATAAATCTTTTTACTACATACTTTTTCATAATATAAAATCTCCTTTTTTAAGATGTAATAACTTTTTAATAATAGATAGAAAGTGGTTTTCCATGTATATTCATAATTTCAAAATCAACTTTGTAAATATCTGATAATGTTTCTTTTGTCATAATTTCTTCTACTGTTCCAAATTTAGCTATTTTACCGTTTACAAATGCACAAATATAGTCAGAATAAAATGCCGCATAGTTGATTTCATGTAAAACAAGAATTACAGTTTTACCAAGTTCATCACAAAGTTTTCTAACAGTTTTCATTAAATTTGTTGCATGATAAATATCAAGGTTGTTAGTAGGCTCATCTAAAAGCACATATTCAGTATCTTGAGCAATTACCATTGCAATATATGCTCTTTGACGTTGACCGCCTGAAAGTTCATCTATAAAACGGTTCTCAAATTCATTAAGCTCCATATAAGCTATAGCTTTATCAATTATTTGTTCGTCTTCTTTTGTTGTTCTACCTCCACAATAAGGAAAACGTCCAAAAGTGACAAGTTCTCTAACCGTAAGTTTCATTTGAATATTATTGCTTTGTGTTAGAATTGCAAGTTTTTTTGAAAGTTCTTTACTTTTCCAGTGATGAAGTTTTTGACCATGAAATTCCACATGACCAGTATTTGGTTCAATAAGTCTTGAAATCATGCCCATAACGGTTGATTTACCTGCACCATTTGGACCAATCATAGATATTACTTTACCTTTTGGTATTTCAAAACTTACATCATTTACAACGGTTTTTTCACCGTATTTCTTTATAAGATTATTTATTTTCATCATTTTATTTAAGCTCTCCTGCTTTTTAAAAGTAAATAAAGGAAATAAAGTCCACCACTAACAGTTATAAACACACTAATAGGCACAGAATATGTAAATATATGTTCTACAATCATTTGACCACCTACTAACACTATCATTCCGAAAAATGTAGAGCCAAGAATTAGCTGTGAATGACGATATGTTTTAAGTAGCTGTCTTGATAAGTTAGCTATAATTAACCCAAGGAAAGAAATAGGTCCAACCATAGCAGTTGCAATAGCTATACAAAGTGTTACACCTAAGAGCAGTCTTCTAATACATCGGTCATAATCAACACCTAAATTTATTGCTTGATGTTTTCCAAGAGTTATAACATCAAGTAAAGCTAAATCTTTTCTAAGCCAAAAAATCAAAGCTGCTAATAATATAAGTGAGAACATAATAATTTCTGAATTAATATTATTAAAACTTGCAACTAAACTTGAAAGAAGTGTATCATATTCATTAGGGTCCATCACTCTTGTTAAGGTTGTTTGTATGCTTGTGAAGAATGATGTCAATACTGTACCAATAAGCAATACATAAAGCACATTATGATTTGTTTTCTTAAATAAATAACTATATATTATTGTTGCAATTACACCCATTAAAAGTAAATCAACAATAAATGATAAATTAGCATTTACAGCCAGTATACTTCCAGAGCCTACAAAAAATACAACTGATGTGTGTATTAAACTATAAAGTGAGTTCATACCTAAAAGACATGGTGTGACAATAGTATTATTTATAATCGACTGGAAAACTATAGATGCACCACCTATTGCAAATGCAGCAATTAGCATAACAATAAGTTTAGGTGTACGTATTTTCATTGCATAATTAAATAGTTTTTCATTTGCAAAATTAACTTCTACAAGCATATACAGAGCAGATGCAATCAAAACCAATATAAAAAGCCCTAAAAGTTTTTTTCTATTTGCATAAATCGCTTTATTCATCAATTTTCCTCCAGTTTAGGTGTGCAATTACAGCAAGTTGTATTATTAGCACCTAGACTAATACTTTTTCTGCCATTTTTAAGGCGATAAAACAGCAAACCAATAAATAATATGCTGCCTAAAATACCAACAATAAGTTCTATTGGTAATTCATAAGGTGCAATAACAGTTCTACCTACCATATCACAAACAAGTACAAATAATGCACCAAAAAGAGCTGTATCTATAAGCGTTCCTTGAATTTTATCTCCTTTGAACATTGCAATAAGATTTGGAACAATAAGACCTATGTAGGAAATAGCTCCAACAACCACAACTACACTTGCGGTTAAAACCGCTGCAATAGTCAGCCCCATAAATAACACCGTATTATAGGATATACCAAGATTTTGTGAGAAATCCTTTCCCATACCAACAATATTAAAATGGTTTGCAAAGATAAAAGCAATAATTACAAGTGGAACAGTTAAATAAACCAGTTCATATTGACCTCTTAAAATAGTTGAAAAGCTACCAACAAGCCAAGTTGAAAGAGCTTGTGTCATTTCATATTTATAAGATAAAAAGCTTGTTATACCTCCGATTACATTACCAAACATAATGCCCACTAAAGGCACCATTACAGCTTCTTTAAATGTGATTTTTTGAATAAACCATACGAAAAGCCATGTGCCTAGAATTGCCGCAACAAAGGCAAAAAATGCTCTACTCCAAAGTGTTGAATTAGGCATAAAAAGCAGTGCTATTAAAATACCAAACTGTGCGGAAGAAATTGTAGCACCAGTAGATGGAGACACAAATTTATTCATACAAAGTTGTTGCATTATAAGACCTGCAACACTAAGCCCTATACCAGTACAAAGAATAGCAAGCAGCCTTGGAAGTCTTGAGATTAAAAGAGTTTCTATCTGCTCAAGATTTCCAGAAATCAAACCGGAAACATTCATTTCTAGTACACCCAAAAACAAAGATGTCAAAGATGCTATTAAAAGTAAAACAAATAAAATTATAGTTGAAATATGTTTTCTCATAAATTCCCTTCCTATGAATTAGCCACTGCTAACCCTTTTGTAAAAAAATTTCTTTTTTGTCGCTCAAATATAATAACATGTTAGGTTAGCTGTAGGCAACTGGTAAAATATATATTTATTAAAATATAAATACATAAATTTTTAGTAATAAATATAAAAACAGGCTATCAAATATTATGATAGCCTGTTTATAAAATCATTTACGACTATATGGGGTGTTTTCAAGAGGTAATTTATTTCTAAATATTCCGTCCATTTTATAGTAAGCACCTTGGATAGCGGGTGCGGTTGGAATAGATGTTATTTCGCCTATACCAACACTGCCATATGATAGTTTAGATGGGTTTTTCTCAACAATAACCGATTGAACATCTGGTGTTTTATTAGCCCTAAATAAACCTAAAGTACCAAATTTAGCTTTTGGCTTGCCTTCTTCAAGTGGAAATTGCTCAGTAAGTGCATATCCAAGGCTCATTATAACGCCGCCTTCAATCTGCCCTTCTACTGATAATGGATTTATAGCTTTGCCTACATCATGAGCTGCAACTATCATTTCAACTGTTCCATCTTCATTTAAACATGCAACCTGTGTTGCATATCCATAAGCAACATGTGAAACTGGATTTTTCTTTGGAGCACCCATTGGGTCAGTTACAGCTAAATATTCACCATAAAATTCTTTTCCATTCAAGCTTGATAGAGGTTTATCACCAAGTTCTTCCATAAGTTTAACACATGCTCTTCGACATGCTTCACCTGTAATTAGTGTTTGGCGTGAGCCAGATGTATCACCAGAATTAGGAGCAGCATTTGTTTCAGATGCCATATAAATAATATCATCAGCATCTAAACCAGTGGTTTCACAAGCAATTTGTACTAAAACTGTGCCTAAACCTTGACCAATACAAGATGCACCAGCACGAATATACATTTTACCATCTTCTATTGTAAGCCTGCAACGTCCCCAATCCTTGAGTCCAACACCTACACCAGCATTTTTCATTGCACAAGCAATACCCGCTCTAGGGTGTCTTTCATATATTTCTTTGACAGCTTCAAGAGTTTCTACAAGTGCAGTACCTTCTTCAGCAATTTGACCATTTGGGAGTTCTTGTCCTGGTCTTATAGCATTTCTATAACGTATTTCCCATGGAGAAATACCGACCATTTCAGCTAAAAGATTTAAATTACATTCGGTAGCAAAGCAGCTTTGTGTAACTCCAAAACCACGAAAAGCACCAGCAGGCGGATTGTTTGTATAAACAGCTGTGCCTTCAATCCAAACATTTTGGTAATTATAAGGACCAGCTGCATGTGTACATGCTCTTTGAAGTACAGGGCCACCCAAAGAGGCATAAGCACCAGTATCAGCTATTATAGTTGCTTTCATACCTGTTAAATAGCCGTTTTCATCACAAGCGGTTGTAAATTTCATCTTCATAGGGTGGCGTTTTGGGTGAATTAATATGCTTTCTTGTCTTGTGAGTTTAACTTTAACAGGTCTAAGTGTAAGCCAAGCAAGAAGTGCTGCATGATGTTGTACAGTCATATCTTCTTTACCACCAAAGCCACCGCCTACAAGTGCATTTATAACATGAACTTTATCTGGTTCTAAACCAAGCATCATAGAACATTCATGTTGAGTAGAATAAACACCTTGGTCAGAAGAATAAATTGTAACTCCTTCTTCATGTGAATTACAAGTGGCAATAGCACATTCAGGCTCTAAAAAAGCATGTTCTGTAAATGGTGTTTCATATTCGTTTGTCACAACATATGCAGAATTTTTTATAGCTTCATCAGCATCACCACGCTTTAAGCTTTCAAAAGCTAATATATTACCCTCTTTATGAACAAATGGAGAACCACGTTCCATCGCCTTAATTGGGTCAAATACAGCGGGTAAAACCTCATATTCAACTTTAATAAGCTTTTTAGCTTTTTCAACTGCTTCTAAATTTTCTCCACAGACAAGAGCAATAGCATCACCTAAATAGCGGGTTATATTTCCGACTTTTATAAGTGTTGCCCAGTCACTTTTTATATGTCCGATTTTATTTTGTCCAGGAATATCTTTTTCAGTTGCAACACATACAATACCCTCTACTTTTTCAGCTTCACTTGTATCTATTGACAAAACTCTTGCACGAGGGTAAGCGGAACGAAGTGCAGAACCATAAAGCATATTTGGAAAGTCTTTTTCGTCATAATCATCGACATATTTTCCTTCACCCAATACTTTTTCTCTTACATCTATTCTTGCAGCACGTTGACCAATACCAGTTATCTTTTCTGGTTTTGGAATAGGTTTGCCTGTTCGTTTAAGTTCTGCCGCAATTTCAACAGCATCTATAATTTTTTTATAGCCTGTGCAACGACAGTAATTACTTTTAAGAGCTTCAGTTATTTCTGCTCTAGTCGGTGATGGGTTTAAATCCAAAAGTGCTTTTGTGCAAATGACCATTCCAGGAATACAAAAACCGCATTGAACTGCACCCGCTGCACCATATGCATATACATAAAGCTCTTTTTCATAATCAGAAAAGCCTTCAACTGTAAGGATTTTTTTGCCTTCAAATCGGGAGATTTTCTGAACACATGCCTTAACTGGCTTCCCATCAACAAGAACTGTACAAGTGCCGCAAGCACCCTCAGAACAGCCGTCTTTGACTGATTTAAGTTTTAATTTATTACGCAAAACATCTAATAGTTTGTAGTCCTGCTCAAAGGTATAATCTTTGTCATTTACTGTGATGGTATACATTCACAATCACCCCGATTTATATATAATCCTAAATTACGTTTTACTATTTTTCCGTTTTTTACTGCATGATGTCCTCTCAAAAAAACATCTCTTACACTGCCAACCGTTTTAAATCCCTCAAAAGGTGTATAATCACAATTTTGTGTTTGATTTTGTGCAGTTATCACTTTATTTTTGTTAGGGTCATAAATTACAATATCTGCATCACTACCAATTGAAAGAATACCCTTTTTAGGATATAAACCAAACATCTTTGCAGGATTTTCACTAAGCATTCTATGCATATCACAAACTGTGATTTTTCCTGTGCTAACTGCTGAGGTATAGATAATAACTGGTCTATGTTCTATTGTAGGCAGACCATTTGGTATTTTTGTGAAATTATTTAGTCCAAGCTCTTTTTGATTTTTAAAGTTAAAAGAGCAATGGTCAGTTGAGATAATATCAATTTCATTGTTTTGTAGTGCATTCCAAAGTGAACTTTGGTCATTTTTACTTCTAATAGGTGGTGAACAAACATATTTTGCACTTTCAAAACCACTTAAATTATATACACTTTCATCAAGTGTTAAATATTGTGGACAGGTTTCGACATAGACTTTTTGACCACGTTTTCTTGCAAGACGGATTTCTTCAAGTCCATCTGAGCTAGATAAATGTACAATCCATGGTTTAGCATCCGCTAAATCTGCAAGTCTTAAAAATCTACCTACAGCCTCACCTTCTAAAAGCGATGGACGGGTTTTAGGGTGATAATCTGGAGTTAAATGACCATTATTTATGGCTTTTTGCTGTAAATGATTTATAATATCTCCATTTTCACAGTGAACACCTAAAACACCATTTATTTCTTTCATTATACATAGCATTTCATACATTTTGCTATCATCAAGCTTTAATGCATCATAAGCATAATAACATTTAAATGATGTTATACCCTGTTCTTTCATTGTGAAAAGCTCTTTTTTTGTTTGCTCGTTAAGGTCTGTAACTGCCATATGAAAGCCATAATCTGAGCTGCAATTACCATCGGCTCTTTTATGCCAAATATCCAATGCTTCTTTTAAAGTGTGCCCTCTATCTTGTGTTGCAAAATCTATAATCATAGTTGTTCCGCCAACAAGTGCAGCAGCCGTACCAGTAGAAAAATCATCAGCAGTAACAGTTCCAGATACAGGCATATCAAGATGTGTATGACCATCTATAAACCCAGAAAATACAAAACAGCCTTCAGCATCTATAACTTCATCACCTGTTAAATTATCACCTATTTGAATAATTTTTTCGCCATCAATAAGTAAATCAGCCTTTTTAGTTTCATTTGAAAACACTAAAGTTCCATTTTTTATAAGTTTACTCATCTTTTTCGCCTCCCTGCATAAATCGCAAAACAACTTGTTGCAATTCATCAGGTAGCTGGTTTAAATCTTCAAAAACTTTACCTTTATAGCGATACTTATCTTTATTTAGAAAACCATCATTATTGGAGTTTTCAAAGTCGGATAGATTTTCAAAATATGTAAACTTATCACGATAAGGAACATAACCAAACGGACATAAACAAGCACAGTTACCACATTCATTACAGTAAGAGTCTATATGAACGCAAGCTTTAATATCTTTTAATGGGAAATTTGCACGATTTGGGCAAACATCAACACAGTTTTTACACTTAAAACAAGCGTCTGGAGGTGTAGAAGATTTTATATTTTGTTTTGTTTGCTTTCTTTGATAATATGTATCACTTGCAAGTTTATTACATAGCTCAGATAATTTATTTATATCAACTTTATCTGGGATTTTTTCAGGTGCTAACTCGGCAAGTTTGGATAAATTTTTATAACCTCCCGCTTTAAGCAGCAAAGTCGCAACTGTAACTGGAGATATACCGCAAGAAAGCACATCATTTATATTATGAGTATCTATTCCACCAGAAAATGATATTGGAAGTGTGCCATTAGTAGCTTCAGATAATACTTTTGCAACATGAATAGCAAGTAAAAACAAAGGTTTACCAGACATATACATTGTTTCGCCTGTAAGCTCACTATTTTTTATATCAACTGGAAATGTATTTGTTAATTTTACGCCAAAGATAAGGTTTTTAGCTTGTGCGACGCTCATTAAACGATTTATCATGCTTAATGCATCATCAAGCTTCATATCATGTTCAAAGTGTGAAGTATCAAAGCTAATATCTGTGTATCCATTATCATCTAATAGCTTTCTAACTTTTTCATAACCGATTAAAGTAGGATTACACTTAATATATGTGTTATATCCTTTTTCATTTATAAGATATGTTGCGATTTTTTCAATTTCTTCTGGAGGGCAACCATGCATTGTGGAGAGTGTTACAAGTTCAGAAATTTTTGGTGAAAGATTATTTACAAATTCAGTATCAATATTTTTAAATATATTAATATTGTCTAAAACAGTTTTTATACTTTCTTTCCAAATATCGCTATTTGATGCATCTTGCATTGTATTTAAAAAGTTATCAATTTTAGGAGTTTTAATACCTGCAAGGTCATAACCTACACTTATATGAAATTGAAAATCAGGCTTTAAATTAAACTCTTTAGCTAAAATATGAAGCATAATATATGCTTTTATATATTCTTCTGCTGCCTGAGAAACAGTAAGCTCTGTAGACCATTCAGTGTTATAAGCCTCATCACTTACATAGATACAAGGCTTAATAATACCTAATTCTTCACCCTCCATAACTTGGACGGTTTTAAGCTCGAAAATTCTAGCACCCGCTATAAAACCTGCAATTATATTTTGTGCAAGCTGAGTATGTGGACCAGCAGCAGGGCCAATAGGTAAACTTACAGGTTTTCCTGCAACTGTATAATCATTTTGTTTAAGCTCAAAAACAGGCACATAATAGCAAGTTTTATTATTTTTATATTCATTTATAGTATCAGTAAGCAATCGCTTAAAAGGTATTCCGTGCATTAAATCACTCATAATTTATTCACCTCCACAAAGTATACTCCAAAGCTCTTTTGACTGTTTTTGACACTCAAAACGCACTTTTTCTTCATCTACAGTTAAAAGTTCTCGATTTTTCATAAGGATTTTACCATTGCCAATAGTGGTTACAATATTTCTGCCATTCATTCCAAATAACATATGACCTTGGAAGTTATTTGCTGTAAGTGGTGTAAATGGTTTATAATCAGAAACTATAATATCAGCATTAGCCCCCTCTTTTAACTCGCCAAATTCTCCATTAAAATGACGGTTTGCAAGTAAAGCATTGTTAGTAAGTGCCATATCAAAGGTTTCATTCCAACCCATAGATGGGTGTTTGTTTTCATGCTTAATTAATACATTTGCATGTTTCATAGACTCTAACATATCACTTGTAAAGCCGTCCGTACCAAGTCCGACAGTAACTCCACTATTAAATAGTTTTAAAACATCAGTAACACCAACAGCATTACCCATATTAGATTGAGGATTATGTACAACAGCAGTGTTAGTATCAGCCAATATCTGTCTATCCTCAGATGTTAAATATACGCAATGACCACAGATTGTCTTTTCTCCTAATATATCATGACGTTTTAAACGTGAAATAACACTTTCATGGTATAATCTTTCACAATCATCTCTATCATAACTTCCTTCACATACATGAATATGGAAACCATTATCCATTTGTTCTCTTGCAAATGTCATTGTTTTTTCTGAAATTGTAAAAGAAGCGTGCATACCACAAAGAGCCGATAAAAGCCCAGATTTATCATTTTCACATTCTTTTGCAAAACGAACATTTTCAAGTACAGATTGTTTTGCTTTTTGCTCACCATCTCTATCTGAGATTTCATAACATAAGCACGACCTAACACCAAGTTCGGTTGAAACCACGGCTATTTCTGATAAACTGCCAGTGATTTCACCAAAAGATGCATGGTGGTCAAAAACAGTTGTTACACCTGACTTAATACATTCAATAAGTGTCATATAAGCGGAATAACGTGTCATAGCATTTGTTAAATGCCTATCTATATTCCACCAAGTTCCTTCAAGCACTGCAAGAAAATTATTTGGTGTATTATTTGGAATTGAAAGTCCCCTAGCAAAAGCCGAATAGATATGATGATGTGCATTTATAAAAGCTGGAAAGATAATTCCACCATTTGCATTTATTCTATCAGCATCAGCAAAGCGATTTAAAAGCTCTTTTTCATCACCAATAGCTAGAATTTTATTATTTCCCCATACAACTGCACCGTTTTCTATTATATTGTTTTGTTTGCCACCGGTCACAACTGTGCCGCTATGTAAAATGTATTTCATTTTATAAGCCCTCCTACTGTTGTCACTGCGTTGGTTAAATAGTAAAATCTTATTTTATACAGTATAACATCTTTACAATAATTAGTCAATATGATGAATTATACACAAATTAGCATGCATTTATTTATGCATTATATATAACTGTGCCTGTCTTCCCTTCTATACCATCTTTTGCTTTTTCCAAAAGTGTGATAAGCGATTTTCTTCCTTTTGCCGACTCAGCAAATTTTATAGCAGCCTCAACCTTAGGTAACATAGAACCTGTGGCAAAATGACCTTGTTTGCAGTATTCTTTAGCTTGACTAATTGTTATATTATCAAGCCATTCTTGATTAGGTTTACCAAAGTTAATTGCACACTTTTCAACTGCGGTTAAAATAATAAGCAAATCAGCATCAACAAGTTCAGCCATTAAACATGAACAGAAATCTTTATCAATTACTGCACTTGTTCCTTTTAGATGGTTTCCTTCTTCAATAACAGGTATACCGCCACCACCGCCAGCAATTACAACTTGACCAGCTTGTAATAAAGAACGAACAGTTTCAATTTCAACAATAGCCTTAGGTTTAGGGCTTGCGACCACTCTACGCCAACCACGACCAGCGTCTTCCATCATCTGATAGCCTTTTTCATCGGCTAGTTTTTTAGCTTCTTCTTCGCTCATAAACCTACCAATAGGCTTACTTGGCTTTTTAAAAGCAATATCATTAGGGTCTACTATAACCTGTGTTATAACTGTTGCACATGGTTTTAATATAGAACGGTTTAAAAGTTCTTCACGAAGTGCATTTTGCAAATCATATCCTATATAACTTTGGCTCATTGCTACGCATACAGATAGTGGTATAACGGGAAAGTCTTGTTCAACAACATGAGTTAATTCATTAACTGCATGATGTATCATTCCCACTTGTGGGCCATTTCCATGTGAAACTATAACTTTATGTCCTTGCTCTATTAAATCAGCTATTGCACTTGCTGTATGTTTTACAGCTGTCATTTGTTCGGTTAATGTGTTTCCTAGAGCATTACCACCTAATGCTATTACTATCCTCATAATCTCTCATCTCCTTGAAAGTACAAAAGCGGGGCAGCTTATAACCCCGCTTCTATATTATATATTGTTTTTTTATTTCATTTGACGTTCTTTTGCTTTTTCGGCTAGTTTTTTAATCATCTCTTGAGGATTTTCACATTTTGCAAGGAAAATCATAGCAGCTATAATATATGGCTTGAATGATGCTTCTTTATATAGTGGAACACGATAACGGTCAAATACAGATGCTTCAACTTCGCCCTGTTCACATGATACACCGTTTATATCTGCTGGTAAGCAGTGTAAATATAATGCTTTTCCGTCCTTAGTTTTAGACATCATTTCTTCAGTACAGCACCAATCTTTATGTTCTGCATTTTGTGCAAGCAGTTCTTTTTCAAGAGCCTTAATACCTTCGCTATCACCCTCAGCATATAGATTTGTGCGTTTCTCCATAGCTGCAAATGGTGCCCAACTCTTTGGATATACAATATCAGCATCTTTGAATGCTTCTTCCATAGAATTTGTCTTTGTGAATGTGCCACCAGTAGCTTCAGCATTTTTCTTTGCTACTTCTTCTACTTCTGGCATTACTTCGTAGCCCTCTGGGTGAGCAAGTACAACGTCCATACCAAAGCGGGTAAATAAACCAATAACACCTTGTGGAACGGATAGGGGTTTACCATAAGATGGAGAATATGCCCAAGTCATAGCTACCTTTTTACCCTTTAGATTTTCTACACCGCCAAAATGATGAATTATATGTAGCATATCAGCCATACATTGAGTTGGGTGGTCAATATCACATTGCAGATTAACAAGTGTTGGTTTTTGCTCTAAAACACCGTCCTTGTGTCCTTCTGTAACTGCATTTACAACTTCATGCATATAAGCATTACCCTTACCAATATACATATCATCACGAATACCGATAACATCAGCCATAAATGAAATCATATTGGCAGTTTCACGAACGGTTTCACCATGAGCAATTTGGCTTTTACCTTCGTCTAAATCTTGAACTTCAAGACCTAAAAGGTTACAAGCTGAGGCAAATGAAAAACGTGTACGAGTTGAATTATCTCTAAATAAGCTAATGCCTAGACCAGATTCAAAAATCTTAGTGGAAATATTATTTTCACGCATATAACGTAGAGCGTCTGCAACTGTAAATACAGCTTCTATTTCATCATCTGTTTTTTCCCATGTTAGAAAGAAATCATTTTCATACATTTCTTTAAAATTAAGAGCATTTAGTTTGTCAATGTACTGTTGTAATTTTGCGTCCATAATAATTATTCTCCTTATTCACAATATGTCTGAGGTAAAGCGGCATAAACTGCTGCACAACGTACTAAATCAATTTTCCAAGTATGCTCATTTGGGGCATGAGCTTGGGCTTCTGCACCTGGACCAAAACCAATGCATGGAATACCATTTCTACCCATAATAGATACGCCATTTGTTGAAAAAGTCCATTTATCTGTGAGAGGTCTAGCTTTACGCATTTCTTCTGTCACTGTGCAGCCCACACGTTCATCACCATACAAGCCATGATAAGCCTTTTCAAGAGCTTTTGTAACTTTATGGTCTTCTGGAATTACCCATGTAGGGAAATAGCATTCTATTGGATATGTAAGACCAGTCCAAGATGGACGAGCATATTCATACATAGAAACCTTTACATCATCACCATATTTTTTGACAGATGGTAATGCTCTAATTTCATCAAGGCAGCTTTGCCATGTTTCACCTGCTGTCATACGTCGGTCAAGGGATACTGAGCAGCCATCAGCTACAGCACAACGGCTAGGCGATGTATAAAAAATCTCGGAAACAGTGACTGTACCTCTACCAAGAAAACGAGCTTCTTTCCATTCAGTATTATATTTCTCGTCAAGCATCTTAACAAGGCCTTTAACTTCGGTAGCGTCCTCAGCATCATTTTCATTTAATGAACGAACATCTTGAAGAATATCAGCCATTTTATAAATAGCATTATCACCGCGTTCTGGGGCAGAACCATGACAAGAAACACCTTTTACATCAACACGGATTTCCATACGTCCACGTTGACCACGATAGATACCGCCATCAGTTGGTTCAGTAGATACAACAAACTCTGGTCTAATCTTATCTTCATTTATAATGTACTGCCAACATAAACCATCACAATCTTCTTCTTGTACTGTACCAGTTACAAGCACCTGATATCTATCATCTAGCATACCAAGGTCTTTCATAATCTTAGCACCATATACAGCAGAAACAATACCGCCTAACTGGTCAGATGTGCCACGTCCGCCTATTTCCTCATCAGTTTCATAACCTTCGTATGGGTCAAACTCCCAGTTGTCACGATTTCCTATACCTACAGTGTCAATATGTGCATCATATCCTATAAGTGTTTTACCGCTTCCCATAAATCCAAGTACATTACCCATAGGGTCAATTTCTACTTTATCAAAGCCGAGTTTTTCCATCTCCTCTTTAATACGCATTATATGCCCTTTTTCTTCTGCACTTTCACTTGGAATTTTTACTAGGTCACGTAAAAAACGTGTCATATCATCTTTATAGTTTTCTGCTGCCTTGTGAATTAGTTGAAAATCCATTTATAATGCCTCCTTAATTATTCGCCCCAAACGATTTTTTTATAATTTTCTGGGTCAGTATCTCCTTCGGTTGAAAACATGAGAACTGAACTATTTTCATCAAGACCTATTGCATTTTTTAGTTCCTTATATTCAGGATTTTTCATTAGAGTATAAATAAGTCCCATGCCAACAGCACCTGATTCGCCAGATGTAACTTGCACGTCTCCCTTAATAGGAGCAGCAAGCATTCTCATTCCTTTTTCAGATACCCAATCAGGACAAGATACAAAAAATGCTGAATGATTTTTTAGTATATCAAAGGATATTGTATTAGGCTCACCACAAGCAAGTCCTGCCATTATAGTATTTAAGTCACCATCTACAAAGCGGATTTTACCATCACCCGCTTTTGCACTTTGATATAAACAATCGGCTGCTTGAGCCTCCATAACAATTACTTTTGGTGGATTGTCTTTATAAAGATTTGCAAAATAACCTTGAACAGCACCTGCAAGACTGCCAACACCAGCTTGTATAAAAATATGTGTTGGTCTATCTGTTATTTGTTCTGCGGCTTCACTTGCCATTGTGCCGTAACCTTGCATAATCCAAGCAGGTATTTTTTCGTAACCGTCCCAAGCTGTGTCTTGAACCATAACACCATGTTCGGTTTGTTCTGCCATTTGGTTAGCTTTACGAACACATTCATCATAGTTTACATCTTCTATTGTAACATCAGCACCCTCTTTTGCTATATTATCAAAGCGGGATTTAACTGTGCCTTTAGGCATAAGCACAACCGCTTTTTGTCCTAAACGGTTTGCAGCCCAAGCAACACCACGACCATGATTACCATCAGTTGCAGTAAAAAATGTTGCCCTACCAAACTCATTTTTTAGCTTATCGCTTGTAAGATAATTATAATCAACTTGTGAAACATCTTTGCCAAGCTGTTCTGCAATATAACGAGCCATTGCAAATGAACCGCCAAGCACTTTAAATGCATTAAGCCCAAAGCGATAACTTTCATCTTTTACAAAAAGAGATTTAAGCCCTAGAAATTCAGCCATATTATTAAGGTTTGCAAGAGGTGTTACACTATATTGAGGAAAACTTTTATGAAACGCTCTAGCTTTATCTACATTCTCTAAGCTCATGACCGAAAGTTGTAAGTCATCAGTTTTAGGCATGGTATTTGCTACCCATTTGATTTTATCCATTATAAATCTCTCCTTGGTTTAAAAGGTTGAAGCATAAAGCTATCTGTTGAGTTTATTTTATCATTTGACCAAAATTTTTCAACCCCTAAAGGCAAATATTTTTTTATATAACAGAGAAAAAACATAATCTTTTTTGTGTGTTTTGCCGAAAAAAAGAACGACAATTTTTTGTCGTTCTTATCTTTCCAAAGCCATTTTTGCATGTCTACAATATAAATCACATACACAGTCTAAATCGCCTAAACCTATTAAATTTACATTAGTTTCATAACCTTGGCTTTGAAGTATGGATTTCCAGCTATCTTCTTCATCACCTGCTAAATCATTCTGAGCATGGTCACCCGCTACAATCATAAAAGGTGCTAAAGTTACCTTTTTAATATTATGCTTATTAAGTCTTTTTATAACATAATCAAGATTTGGAAACCCCTCAACAGTGCCTACATAAACATTTTCAGCTCCAAGATATCTAAACATATTTTCAACTTGACTGTATACGCTATTTGCGAAATGTTCTGTACCATGGCCCATATAAATATACGCTTCATCTTGTCCAAGTTTTGGCATATGCTCCATAAGCTCTGAGCAAATATGCTCATAATCATATTCACTAAATAACATAGGTACACCAATAGATAATTTTTTAAATTTATCTTCAAATTTAAAAAGTTGATGAAGCATTTTTTCATATTCAAAACCAGCCATTATATGCAGACTTTGACATAAAACTTCTTCATATCCATCATCTAAAAGCTTTTGCATAAGCTGCTCTGGAGTAAGAATTTTAATATTTTCCTCTCTTTCAATCTTATTTATAACCATTTTAGATGTAAATGCTCTATAAAAATCATATTCTGGAAAAGCTTCTTTTAAGCTGTTTTCAATACGCTCTATTGCAAGTCTTGCTTTAGGATATGTTGTACCAAAACTTATAACTGCTATCGCTTTTTTATTCATTTCTCAAATCCCTCTCTTGTTACAAGCTGATAAAGTAGAGCATTTATAATAGCAGCGGCTACATTACTGCCACCTTTTCTGCCTTTTGCGATTATATGCGGAATATTTGAGTTTATAAAAAGCTCTTTTGACTCTACTACATTTACAAAACCCACAGGCACACCAATAACTAAAGCAGGATTTACAGCACCCTGTTTAATAAGCTCATATAAATGTATAAGTGCAGTTGGAGCATTGCCAATAGCAAAAATTAAAGGCTCTTTTAATTTTGCTGCATATTCCATACTTACAATCGCTCTTGTAACACCACGTTCTTTAGCTTCTTTGGCTACCTGTTCATCTGCCATAAAACAGCGAACTTGACCGCCAAACTGTGCAAGTATTTTTTTATTTATACCAGAAAGAGCCATATTTGTATCAGTGATTATAGTTGCACCGTTTAAAATTGCATTTTTAGCGTTTTCTATAACATTTTCTGAAAAGCAAAGATTGTCTGCATAATCAAAATCGGCTGTTGTATGAATAACTCTTTTTACAACCTCAGATTGTCCATCTGGAAAAGTTCGGTTTCCTAGTTCTTTTGTTATAATTTCAAAACTGGTTTTTTCTATCTCTGATGGTTTTACAATAAAGCTCATTGTTCTATTCCCTCTCTTGCAGCAATACCTTGGTCAAATGGGTGTTTTTGTTTTCTCATTTCGGTTACATAATCCGCAAGTGAAATCAGCTTTTCTGATGGGTTTCTACCAGTTATAACAACTTCTAAGTTGATTGGTTTGTTTTGTAGAAAATTTATTAAAATATCCTCATCAAACATACCTGTTGTTATTGCAGCACAAATTTCATCTAAAACTAAAAGATTAACAGAATTTTTTTTACAGAATTCTATTGCAGCATTAAACATTCGGTTTAGGCTCTGCTTAGTTTGCTCTCTTTCTTCATCTGTCATCTGAAAAGTAAATTTTGAATATGGATTTGCTGCAAGTAAAGTTAAATTATCATATTTTGCAAGCATACGACACTCGCCAGATGTGCCATCTTTTAAAAATTGAGCAATTACAACCTTATGGTTATGCCCTAAACTTCTAAGAGCAAGCCCCATAGCTGATGTTGTTTTTCCCTTGCCATCACCATGATAAATATGGATTAATCCTGTTGTTCTTTGCATGAAAAATCCTCCATAATAGAATAAATTTTATTTATATCAAGTGAATTTCTAACTAAATCTGCAAGTTTATCATATTGTATTTGCTTATATTCATAGAGGTTTATATGATTATTTTCAATAGATATGTTTTTCTTTTTAGCGATTGAATTTATTAGGCTTAATGTTATTTCCGAGTTATCAAAAATACCATGCAAGTAAGTTCCATAAACATTATTATTATAACAGCCATCAAAAATTTCTATTTCACCACGTTTTAATATTTGAAAAGGTTTTGCACCTTCTAAAAGTTTAGTTTCACCCATATGAATTTCATATCCAACCGTATTTTTACCTGAAAGTGATGAAAAAATGCCATCTATATTTAAAATATTACCTGTCGCTTGTGTTGTGGTTTTATTTTTACAAAATACTGTTTTTACAGGTAAAAGACCTATACCATTTATTTGCCCGCCGCCTTCAGTGTTTTCAGGGTCTGAAATAAGCTGTCCTATCATTTGATAGCCGCCACATATACCAAAAATAGGAATGTTTCTAGCATGACATTTAAGTATTTGAGCTTCTAAACCATTTTCTCTTAACCATTTTAAATCACTTATTGTATTCTTCGTGCCAGCAATAATAATTAAATCTGCATTTTCAAGCTGCTCTGGTCTCTCTACATAATTAAGCCCAACACCATTTATTCTTGAAAGTGGGTCAAAGTCAGTAAAATTTGAAATATGTGGTAATTTAATAACTGCAATATTTATTAAGTTAACAAAGCTTTTATTATCTAATCGGCTAGATAAACTATCTTCATCATCAATATCAAGCGGCATATATGGTACAACACCTAAAACTGGTTTTTTTGTTAAATCTTCAAGCATATCAAGACCAGAAGAAAGAATTTCTTTGTCACCACGAAATTTATTTATTATAAGACCACAAATTCTATCTTGTTCATCTTGTTCTAACAATTTAACTGTTCCATAAAGTGACGCAAATACACCACCTCTATCAATATCGCCAACCAGTAAAACAGGTGCATTTGCGAGTTTTGCCATACCCATATTTACAATATCATCTTGTTTTAAATTTATTTCAGCTGGACTTCCTGCACCTTCAATAACAATAATGTCAAAATCATTAGCAAGTGAATTAAAAGTTTGTTTTATAAATGGTTTTAAAGCAGATTTGTTTTTAAAATATTCTTTTGCGGTTTTGTTTCCTATGGATTTTCCATTTAAAATTACTTGAGAGCCACAATCACTGGTAGGTTTTAATAAAATAGGGTTCATTCTTACATCTGGCTTTATATTACAAGCTTCAGCTTGCATAACTTGAGCTCTGCCCATTTCTAAACCGTCATCAGTTATAAAAGAGTTTAAAGCCATATTTTGCGATTTAAATGGTGCAACTTTATAGCCATCTTGTTTAAAAATACGACAAAGAGCAGCAACTAATACACTTTTGCCTGCATTTGATGCTGTACCCTGCACCATAATAACTTTTGCCATCAGTAGTTTAAAACCTCCTTTAAGGCTTTAATTAGTTTATTATTTTCTTTCTCTGTCCTTACAGCAATACGATAGTAACCTTTACATAATCCAATATAATTTTCACAATTTCTTATTAAAATATTATGTTTTAATAACTTTTCATGTAAATTAAAATCAGAAGTGTAAAAAAGTAAATAGTTTGCATAACCATAAAAAACGGTTAAATTTAAGTTTTTAAGTTCTAAATATAGTTTGTCCCTTAAAATCTTTATATTTTGTGCTATTTGTTTAGGATAATCGTTTAATTTTAATGCAGCTAATCCCGCTTGTTGAGCAATAACAGATGTATTCCAAGGCTGACCAAAATAAGACAAATTATTTATAAAATTAACATTATGACTTACACAAAAGCCCAAACGTACACCCGCTAATGCATATATTTTTGTAAATGCCTTAATAACAATCAAATTGTTAGATTTATTATATAATACAGAATGTTCTTTTTCATTACCTGTAAAATCAAGAAAACATTCGTCTATAATTAAATAAATATTATTTTCATCACACTTTTTAATGATTTTATTCATTAAATCAGTATTTATAATTTTACCTGTTGGATTATTTGGATTACATAAAATACAAATATCTATATTATCATCTAAATCATTTAAAATATCATCTTTAAGATTGAAATTATTTTCTTTTAATAAAAAATGATGTTTTATATTACAGTTTACACTTGATAATGCTTGTTCATATTCTGAAAAAGTTGGAGCTGTAATAATTGCTGTCTTAGGTTTTACAACATTTGCAAGTCTATAAAAAATTTCTGCCGCACCATTTGAGCAGAAAAAATTTTCAGCTTTTAAGTTGTATTTTTCAGCAAGTGCATGTTTTAACTTATTTGCATTTGGTTCTGGATAATGCACACATAAATCTATTGCATTATGCATAGCCTGTTTAATAGATTGAGGTATTCCATAAGGGTTTATGTTTGCAGAAAAATCTATTAAGTTATCATTTTCATATTTATAAATATTTCCACCATGTTCATGGTGCATTTGTTATATCCTCCCTTTAATAAATTGTGGAACACCAGCGATAACTCTTATAACTATATCAGCAAAACTTGCAATTTCACAGCATACACGACCAGTAATTTCACGCCAATCATCAAGCTTTTTATCAAGCGGAATAACTCCACAACCGATTTCATTACATATAATAATTTTATCTTTTAGACTATTAGCAAAATTAGATACATCAGTTATATTGTTTGTTTTTATATATTCATGTAGATTATATACTGCTTTGCTGTCCCTACCTATAAAATCATTATCATCTAAGTTAAAAAGTTTTTTAGCCAATTCTTTTTTACCTTGATATGCACCACCAATTATTAAAACAGTCATAAAATCATGCCTCCAAGTGTTGGAACTAATAAAAAGATAAGTTCAGTTGTGCAAATAAAAAAACCTGCCAAATCACCAGTTATACCACCAAAAATATCTTTACAAAGTTTATTATGAATAAAATACCAAATTATAACAATGCAAATTAGAATTTTTGAGATAAAAATACTATTATTTATATTAAAAATAGCTAGTGTAGTTAAAATTAAAAATAATATAGCCTCAAAAATAAGCGTAAATAATACTATTTTTTTATCACTATTTTGTGAGAAAATATGTGCAAGTCCAGAATTTTTAGCACATGGTAATAAAACAATTTTACTTCCACCTAAAGCTCTAGCAATGGAAAAGCCTATAAATACAAAAATCAAATATTTTGGTGTTTTATAAAGCTGTGCAAAACAAGCTATTTCAAAAAGTAAAAAAACCATAAGCCACATAGAACCAAATGCACCGATATGAGCATCTTTTAAAATTGTCAGTTTTTTTTCAATATCACCAAATGAACAAAGAGCATCACAAGTATCACATAGACCATCTAAATGTATTCCACCAGATATTATAATCGGGATAATTGCAGCAATAATTGAATAAAAAACAGGAGAAGCATTAAAATAAGTGCAAAATATATACCAAAGCCATTCAAATAATCCAATAATTAAACCTATAATTGGTAAAAAAGATAACGCCCAACGCATTGTACTTTTTTGCCATGGAATTTGCTTAACTGGTATTGTAGAATACATAGAAAATGCAACAAGAATTCCACTTAAAGCACTTTTCATAAAAGATTGTCCCCCTTGTGTTGTAATAAAATCCCGCAAACTGACTCAACAGCCATATCTGATAAATTAAAGAGAATTTGATTTATTTGACCCAATAATTTGCAATACTGCATAGTTTCATATGGATAAGTTTCACCATCAGAAAATATTTCACTTGTAACAATTACAAGCACTTTACAATATTTTTCAAGATTATTTATACCTTGTAAAATATGATTTATTGCATTATCAAAACCAATGCCATCTGGTGAAAACATTTCATTTGCAAGTAAATTAGATATACATTCTAGTAAAATACCATCATATTGTTTTTTAGGTCTAAAATCAGCAAGATTTGTAAAACATTCTTCTGTATCAAAATCCTTGCCCTGTCTTAAATTGAGATGACGTTCAATTCTTTTTTGTGCTGCTTGTCCAAATGGTTGCATAGTTGCAAGATATAATTTATTTTTCGCATATTTGCATATAATTTTTTCTGCATTAGCTGATTTTCCGCTTGCAGAACCACCTGTAATAATAATTTTCATAATTTATATTAATGGTTTATAAGCATCTATATTTATTTCTTCAAAACTTGCCATATTAATATATGGTGCAAGTGCAAGGTCTAAAAGTGAAACAGCTGCAACAGCACCTGTTCCCTCACCAAGCTTCATTTTAGCGTCAATAAACGGTTTAGCATGTAATGCATCAAGTAATTTTTCTCCCGCAGGCTCAAACGATTTATGAGAAAAAATAATATAATTTCTTGCTTGAGGGCAAAGTTTAACCGCACATAATGCAGCAGCACAGGCAATAATTCCATCAGCTACAACAGGTATTCTGCAATATGCACCGCCTAAATATGTTCCAACCATTCCGCATATATCTAAACCGCCAACTTTATGTAAAGTATCAATAACATCATCTGGATTTGGTTTATGTAAATTAATTGCTGTTTTAATAGCGTTGATTTTACGATTTAAACCTTCACTTGAAAGCCCTGCTCCTCTGCCTGTTATTATTTCTGGTTTAAGTCCAAGAAGTACAGAAGTTACAGCTGCTGTGGTTGTTGTGTTGCCTATTCCCATTTCACCAACACAAAGTAAATTATAGTTATTTTGTTTACATTCTAAAGCTAGTTTTATACCTGTTTCAATGGCTTCTATTGCCTCATTTTTTGTCATAGCAGGCTCTTTCGTAATATCAGCTGTTCCATAGCGAATTTTATATTTTCTTATCTTTTCACCTTGTATATCTTTTGCAACACCAATATCGACAGGAATTACATCAATATTTATAGACTTAGCCATTAAACAAACGCTTGTTAATCCTTTATTTAAATTTTCAGTGACAATAGCAGTTACTTCTTGACCACATTGTGTTACACCTTGAGCCACAACTCCATTATCTGCACAAAAAACAATAACAGCTCTTTTTGATATATCTGGTTTTTCTTTTTTTTGAATACCTGCAAGCTGAATAATAGCATCTTGTAAAAGTCCAAGTCCATTAAGTGGCATTGCTATATTTGAAAAACGTTTCTTACATTTTTCTATGCTAGATTTATCAAGTGGATTTATATTCTCTATTGTTTGTTGTAATAATCTCATAGATTTCCTCCAAATTTAGCACAGGAATTTAAAAAACGTAAAACAATATTTTTGTTGTTTCTAAAATATAAATGCGGATAACCTGCATAAATGGTATCATTTGCATAAACACAGCTCCATGACTTCCCATTAGGTTTTTGGGCATAAAAATCAATGCCTGAATTTTCAGATTTTGAATAATGAAATTCATGTGCATTTATGCTTTCACCTTTTTTTGCAATCAAACAATCTTTTTGTGAAGTCATAGTGATATATCCGAAATTTTGCAGTTTATTTGTCATTTGTGCAGTTGTTTTTATTACATCAGCCATAGGATAATTAATACCATCTAATGTTGTAATGCTGGAATGAAGATACATAAATCCGCCACATTCTGCAATAGTTGGCATTTTATTATTTATAGCAGAATTTATACTTAAAAGCATAGATTTATTATTTGATAGCTGCTCAGCATAAAGTTCTGGATATCCTCCGCCAATATAAAGCCCTGATACATTTTCAGGCAAATATTTGTCGTTAATCGGTGAAAAAGGCACAAGTTCTGCACTATGTTCACAAAGTAAATCCAAGTTATCTTGATAATAAAAACAAAAAGCTTTGTCTTTTGCAATAGCAATTCGTATAGATTTATCTTTTGTTTTATATGATTTATTTTCAAGTGCAGGAGCAGTTTTTGCCAATTCTATTAAACCCGCTATATCAATGGATTTTTTTGCTTCATCAGCTAAGATATCAAGCTGTTTTTGTAAACTGCAAAGCTCATCTGCAGTAACTAAACCAAGATGTCTGCTAGGAATTTCTATTTGTTTAATTTTAGGCAAATACCCATATGATTTTAAACCGATTTCCTGTGCGATTTTTTTATAAAGTGGATACATACCCTCTGAAATTTCATTAAATATAACACCCTTTAATGTGTTTGGTGCAAAATTTTTAAAACCGTAGAGCATTGCCCCCATTGATAATGATTGACCTTTAGGGTTAACAACTAAAACAGATGGTGTATCAGTTGCTCTTGCAAGATGTGCTGATGATGCAATATCTGTTGTACCTGAAACACCATCATAAAAACCCATAACACCTTCAATTATACCTATTCCATCACTTGGGGTATGTTTTACAAGAAGATTTTTACACTCTTTTTCGTTTAAAAAGAATAAATCAAGATTATAGCTAGGTATACCAAGTGCAGCTTTATGAAACATAGGGTCAATATAATCTGGTCCACATTTAAAACCGCATAAAGCAATATTTTGTTTTTGGATAGCTCGTAAAATGCTGTTTACTATTGTTGTTTTTCCGCAGCCGCTATTTGTACCAGCAATAAGCAATCTTGGACATGCACTATAATTCATAATTTTCCTCCAATTAAAGAGTGCTTAAAACCTCATCAGCCACAGAGCAAAGAGCATTTATATCTTCTTTTGAATGACTTACATTGATAAATATAGCTTCAAATTGACTTGGTGCAATATAAATTCCATGTTCAAGCATACCATGAAAATAACATTTAAACTGCTCAAGATTGGATTTTTGAGTATCTGAAAAAGTTGTAACATTTTCACTTGTAAAATAAGGACAAACAAGTCCGCCACATTGATTTACTGTCATAGCAACATTATGCTTTTTTGCACTCTCACGCAGATTATTTGCAATAAATTCAGCTTTTTCATTTATTTCGGTATAATACTGAGGATTTTGTTCTAGTATTTCAAGTTGTTTCAAACCTGCTGCCATAGCAACTGGATTGCCTGAAAGTGTGCCTGCTTGGTAAACACTGCCAAGAGGTGCTATATTTTGCATAAGTTCTTTACTTGCACCATAAGCACCGACTGGCATTCCACCACCGATAATTTTACCAAAGGTTACTATATCTGCACGAATATTAAAAAATTCTTGAGCACCGCCAAGAGCAAGGCGAAAACCCGTTATAACTTCATCGAAAATTAAAAGTGAACCATTTTCATCACATAGTTTTCTTAACCCTTGTAAAAAGTCATTATTTGGAGCAACTACACCCATATTAGCTGCAACAGGTTCAACTATAACCGCTGCAATTTGATTGATATTTAAACTAAAAAGCTGTTCTACTGATTTTAAATCGTTATACTCAGCGGTTAAGGTGTCCTCTGCTGCACCTTTTGTAACACCAGCAGAATTTGGCTCACCTTGAGTTAAAGAGCCAGAGCCAGCATTTACAAGCATAGCATCAGAATGACCATGATAACAACCTGAAAATTTAATTATTTTTGCCCTGCCTGTTGCACCACGAGCTAAACGAATAGCACTCATAACGGCTTCTGTGCCAGAGTTTACCATACGAACCATATCTATATTAGGTACTATTGATACTATTTTTTCAGCCATATCGACTTCAAGAGCTGTTGGTGCACCAAATGAAAGACCATACTGCATTGTATCACTCACAGCTTTAAGCACAGGTTCATAACTATGACCAAGAATAAGAGGTCCCCATGAACCAACAAAATCTATATATTCATTTCCATCTAAATCCCAGATTTTGCTTCCCTTGCCTTTTACAATAAATGGAGGTGTGCCACCAACAGCACAAAATGCTCTAACAGGAGAATTTACTCCTGCTGGCAAGAAATTTTTGGCTCTTTCAATCATTTTTTTAGATTTATTTAAATTCATTTAACCTATATCCCCTTTTCTTATAGCATCAGCAAGTTCACATGCGTAATATGTTATAACAATATCTGCACCAGCTCTATACATACAAACAGCACTTTCACACATAATTTTATATTCATCAATTAAACCCGCTTTTGCTGCGGCTTTAATCATTGCATATTCACCAGAAACCGCATAACAAGCGATTGGGATATCAAAATTTTGCTTAGCTTGATGCACTAAATCTAAATAAGCAAGTGCTGGTTTAATCATTAAAATATCTGCACCTTCAGCCGCATCTAAAGCACACTCTCGCATAGCTTCTCTACCATTATGAAAATCCATTTGGTAAGAGCGTCTGTCACCAAAAGCTGGTGCAGAACCAGCAGCATCACGAAATGGTCCATAAAAACTAGATGCAAATTTTGCTGAATATGCCATAATTGGAGTGCTAATAAAACCGTTTTTATCAAGAATTTCTCTAATAGCTGCAACTCTGCCGTCCATCATATCACTTGGTGCAACCATATCTGCACCAGCTTTAACATGACTAAGTGCTATTTGTGCTAATTTCTCTAATGTTTTATCATTATCAACATAATGACCGCATAATATTCCACAATGACCATGACTTGTATATTCACACATACAAACATCAGTTATAACATACATATCTGGTGCAAGTTCTTTGATTTTTTTTATGCCTTGCTGAACTATACCGTTTTCGTCCCAAGCACCAGAGCCTTCCGCATCTTTTTCTTTTGGCAATCCAAAAAGCAAAACACGAGATACACCATGTTTTTTAGCACGTTCAACCATACGATAAAGTTGGTCTGGGCTATAATGATACTGATTAGGTAAAGAGTCTATTTCCCTGTAAATATTTTCACCTTCAGCGATAAAAATAGGCCAAATAAGGCTGTCAGCAGAAATTCTTGTTTCACGTACCATGCGTCTTAAATTGTCACTTGTGCGTAGTCTGCGTGGACGTATAATTTGATTAAACATGATGATTTTCCTCCAATAAAGCAGCAACCATCGAATTAATTGTCGCATTTTTTGCAATTTTAATTTTCATACCATAAAATTCAGCTTTTTTAGCTGTTTGCTTGCCAATACATAGTGCTGTAAAGTTGTTATACTTGTCAAGTTTTACACTTTCAACAAATCCAATTACTGTTGATGCACTTGTAAAGGTTATTGTATTTACAGAATTGTTTTTAATTAATTCTATTAGCATTTTTGATTTATCACAACAATATTCTGTTCTATAAGTAGATATATCTAAAAAGTTTATATTTCTTTCTTTGAGGGCTTTTGTAAGCTCATTTGAACCCTCTTTAGCTCTTAAAATAAGCACAGATGAATTACTATCTAGCTTATCTGCAAGAAGTTTTCCAAGATGTTCACTATCATAAATTTCTGGCATTAAATCAGCAGTTATACCATATTTTTTAAGTTCTTTAGCTGTTCCAGAGCCAATAACAGCAAATTTACAATTATAAAAAACTCTTAAATCTTTATTTATTTTATCAAGAGCCTCTACCATAGCATAAACGCCAGCAGGACTTGTTAAAACAATATAATCATATTGTCTTTGTAATGCAATATTAAATTTATCAGTATCTATTTCATTGATTGTTTGTATGCAAGGGCATTCAATAACATTTGCACCAAGTCTACGAAGTTTTTCAGATAAAGTTCCTATTCTTTCTTTAGGGCGTGTTACAACAACAGTTTGACCATATAATGGCTGTTTAGAAAACCAATCAAGAGAATTAGATAAAGTGCAAACTTCACCAACAACAATAATTGATGGACTTTTAAAGTTTAAATCTTTAACTTTTTCACTTATATTTGATATATTAGCTACAATTTTTCTTTGTGTTAAACGAGTACCGTTTTCTATTACAGCCGCAGGCATATCTTTTTTCATACCAGCGTTTATCAGCCCTTGCATAACATCATTGATTGATGAAAGCCCCATTAAAAATACAAGTGTACCTTTTAATTTAACCAAGCTTTCAAAATCAATTTCTAACTTTTTGCCTGCTTTGGCATGAGCAGTTATTATATGAACTGATGAACAGAAATCTCTATGTGTTACTGGTATACCAGCATATGCAGGTGCAGCTATGGCACTTGATACACCAGATACAACTTCAAATGGTATATTATTTTCCACTAAGTACTCACATTCTTCTCCACCTCTGCCAAAAAGAAAGCAATCCCCACCTTTTAAACGAACAACATTTTTACATTCTTTTGCTTTATTGACTAAAATTTGATTTATTTCTTCTTGTGGTACAGGGTGATGATTATTTTGTTTACCAACATCTATTTTTTCTGCTTTTTCTGGTATACTATCTAAAATATCCTGTTCAACTAATCGGTCAAAAACTACAACATCAGCCTGTTGTAAAGCGTTAAATCCTCTTAATGTAAGCAAATCAAGACCGCTTGGGCCAGCACCTATTAGAGTTACTTTTCCAGTTTCCAACATTGCACCTCCTTTTTAACTTGCTGTGCAAGTCTTATACCTAATTTTTTAGCATTATCTATATTTTCAACATCTGACCTGTAAAGTATTTTGCTTTCATCATCAGATAAGTACATAATTCGTAAAGTTATTTGTTTTTTATTAACAGTTGCATATGCCGCTATAGGCGAAAAACAACCACCGCCAAATTCTGATATAAATGCTCTTTCAGCTATGGCACACAGTTCTGCTTCTTTGTTATTTACCGTTTTTAATAGTTCTGTAAAGGTATTAGCCTTTCCTTGTATTGCTAATATTCCCTGCCCTGCTGCTGGTAAAATTTCATCTACAGAAAAATATTTTGATATTCTATCCTGTAAACATAAGCGATGTAATCCCGCAGCAGCTAAAACAAGTGCAGAATATTCGCCATTATCCAATTTTTTTAAACGTGTTTGAATATTTCCCCTAACTGGTTTAATCTCCATATCTGGAAAAAGACGTTTTAATTGTACACGACGTCTTGCACTTGAGCAACCAATCGGTTTTTTAGCATTTATGTTATTAACATTTTTAGGTAAAACAAGTACATCTCTAGCGTCTTCACGTTTAGAGTATGCAACAATCGGAAAACATTCAGGTTGTTCCATTGGAACATCTTTTAAGCTATGAACGGTTAAATCAACTTCACCAGACATTAAAGCTCTGTCAAGCTCTTTAACAAAAAGACCTTTGCCACCAACTTTATCAAGTGTACGGTCTAAAATCATATCACCTGTGGTTTTCATTGTTATAAGTTCGCAAGGTATACCAAGTTTATTTATAATTTCCTCAGCTTGGATTATAGCAAGTTTACTGTCTCTACTTCCGATTTTCATTCATTCACCCCCCAATAAATTGCGAATTTTTTTCGCCATAGTAGACACCGCAGTATGATTTTTACCATTTGAAACTAAACCGGCAGTTAAAATATCATTTTGACATATTGCAGGGAAAAAGAATGAACTTTCTTCAAAGCAATCAGCCACACTTACAAGTATATTTCTTTTATTACAATCAAGATATATTTTATGATTTGTTGCTCTATCATCTGTTGCAGCAATTACTAAAGCCATATCATTTAAATCATTTTCACTGTATGATTTAATTATAACATTTTCTATATCAGCACGATTTTCTGTTGCAATTACAGTGATATTAGCACCAAAACGCTTTAAAACTTCAAATCTGCGTTTTGAGATTTTCCCAGCACCAACAATCAAAACATTTTTATTTACAAGCGATATAAAAAGCGGAAAACGTGGATATTCTTTTAATTTTAAAATTTCATCTTTAATCTGTTTTAAAGTTAACCCATTTTCTGATAAAGGGCGTTCAATCATAAGCATTTTAACATTTGCTTGTTTGGCTGCCTGTTGTTTTTCAATAAAACCGCCTGACTTTCCAGAGTCCTTAGTTACAAGAATTTCAGCGTTTATTTGTTTTAACATTGCAACATTCATTTCTTGAGAAAATGGCCCTTGCATTGCAATAATATGTGAACCTTTAAAACCTAATGACTCACATTTTTGTAAAACCGATGCTGTTGGAAGCACACGAACAAATAATCTTTCTTGATAATTCGGAATTTTTGTATAAAATTCAAGCTCTTTACTACCAGTTGTTAATAAAATATTTCCACTGGTATTAGAAAGCCAATTTACAGCATCTTGAGTATTTTTAACAGATATAATATTTTCATCATAGAAAAGACTTTCTCTTAAAAACCTTAAATATTTTGCATTTTTTTGCTCACAAACAGTTTTTATATTTATAGTTACTTCACTTGCATATGGGTGGGTACAATCAATAACACATGTGTTATTATCTATAATTTCAGCCATTTGAAATGTGTTTAGCCTGCCAATATGAATATTTATTCCTTCCATTTTTGGCATTACCTGCTCACCATATTCAGTAGCAACATAAACATCAGCAGTTATATTTTGTTTACTAAGCCATTGACAGAGTTTGTTTCCATCGCTTGTACCAGAGAATATTACTAATTTCATATGCCACGATATCCTCTTGGTGTTACCATTTTTCCAGAAATAATTTTAGTGCGAGAATTTCCAATAAAAACAGTTGTTAACATATCAACTTGTGTATCACGTAATTTTTCAAGTGTTATAAGCTTAGAACTTTCCCCTTCTCTGCCAATATTTCTAACAATACCACAGATTGTTTCTGGTGATTGAAATTCTAAAATCATATCGCAAACACGTTTTAAATGGTCAATACGTTTTTTGCTTGCAGGATTATATAATACCATACAAAAATCACCTTGTGCAGCACTTTTAACACGCTTTTCTATAACGTCCCAAGGTGTAAGCAAATCAGAAAGAGAAATAACAGCAAAATCACATGTAAGAGGTGAACCTAATACAGCTCCTCCAGAACAAGCAGCAGTTATACCAGATATTACTTCAATCTCTATTTGTGGATAATCCTCACACACTTCAAACATAAGACCTGCCATACCGTAAACACCTGCATCACCAGATGAAATAACTGCAACAGTTTTTCCGTTAAGTGCAGCATCTCTTGCGGCTATGCATCGGTCAACTTCTTTCATCATACCAGTTTGTATACGTTCTTTGCCTGCTATTAAATTTTCAATTAAATCCAGATATAAATTATAACCAGCAACACAATCACACTTATTTAATGCACGAACTGCACGAAGTGTCATTTGTTCTTCACCTGCAGGGCCAATTCCTATAACGTATAATTTCATATTTTATAATCCCTTCTTAATGTGGTTTAAACATTGTAAAAGTCTATCTTGGTTGACTGCATCTTTCATACCATTTAATAACAAATCAACTGTTTTATTAACAGAAAGCTCTATTAAACTATCTATATCATTATCCTGTTTAAAATCATCATATTGTTTGTCAAAATATACACGTTTTGTTATATCATCTTTTATCTGTGAAATTACAGGCAATGCAGAGCGATAATTATTCCAAGCATAAAAATCAGAAATTTCTTTTTCTAAAATTTCATTTGCATGTTTTATTTCCTCTTTATTCTCATTATTGAGGCTACCTAAATCATCTAAATTCCAAACAGTCGTTAGCTTGTTAATCTGATGGTCAATATCTCTTGGCATAGCTAAGTCAATAAAAAGCTTAGGTAATTTAGCAAGTTTTAAAAGTTTTTCATAGGTAATTGTACAATGAGGGCTTGTTGTAGCACTACAAACCAAATCTGCACCATCTATTAAATTAAATCTATCATCATATGAGTGAGTTTTGCATTTTGCTGGAACTATAGTTTGACCATGGCGATATGTACGCAGGGTAATTGTAACATCGCAATTTTGCTCTGCAAGAAGTGAAGCTGCAAGTCTGCCCATCTCACCATTTCCAATTACAACAGCTTTTTTACCGGACAAATCACCGAAAAACTCCTTAGCCATTTGTACACTTTTCGCAGCGGCAGACGGTGGAACTGTATAAAATCTCGTTTCGGTTTTGACACGTTTTCCCGCTGTTACTGCTCTGCGAAACAATGTTTCAAGCACATTATCAAGCGTTTTTGAATTTCTTGCAAGCTGCATAGCTGTTTTGACTTGGGTTACAATTTGGTCATCACCAAAAATTTGAGATTGTAAACCAGAAGCTACTTCCATTAAATGTCTTATAGCATCATCATTATATCTTGATATAGTGCAATCCAAATAATCATTTTTATTTAAATTAGCACAGTTTGACAGCAAATTTAAAGCATCAATATTTTCTTTTGTGTGTAGATAAAGTTCTGTTCTATTGCAAGTTGCAAGTAAAGCACAAGCAAGTACATTTTCACTGCTTGCAAGCTTAGGTAATAAATTAGTTACTTGATTTTGAGTAAAAGAAAGTGGTTCACGTTTAGAAATATCCGCTTTATGAAAATCAATTCCTATCATTTGTATATTCAAAATTTCATCTCCCACTTCTCTTTAGCAATAGCGATTGTAACGCCATTATACGATAATTTTTTACATATTAAATCATGATTTCTAGCACTTAAAACCGCTGAGCGTTCACATACATTATCTACATTTACAGTTTTTTTAACAAATTCAGATTTTGTAAATTCGCCATCTAAACTATTTAGTTCATCAGCTGTAAATGTCTTAAACAGGATATTGTTTTCTCTGGAAAAAGCTAAAATTCCCGCTTCATTTTGTTTTAAATCTATTGATGCAATCGAACATACAGCACGAATATCAATATTATATTTATCTAAAGCTATTTTTACAGCTTGTGAAATATTATCTAATGGGGTATCTTTCCTACAACCTATACCGATATGTAAAATTTTAGGTATTAAATGCAAAGTATTTTCAAATGGCTTTTCATTTGCATTAAAAGCAACTGTAAAACCATTTTTAGCGAAATTAACCATATTTATAGGTCTAATACCCAAAAATTCACTTTTTAAACCTATATTTTCGCCTTTTAATAAAGCTCCAGAAATATATTTTATTTTATCTGGTTCAATAACGGTGCATTTGTTATTTTTAGCCCATGTATCAACCGCAAAAACTCCTCTTATATCTGTAGCAGTTGTTATAACAGGTATAGCATTTAATTTATCAGCAAGCATTTTAGTTATGTCATTTGCATTTCCCAGATGACCAGAAAGCAAAGAAATAACAAATTTCCCTTGTTCATCTATAACTAAAATAGCTGGGTCATATGCTTTACCTTGTAAATACGGTGCAATAGCTCTAACAGCTATACCTGTTGCACCAATAAAAATAATTAGTTTACAATCAACCATAGCTTGTTGAACCATACGTTTAAGTGATGTATTATCAAGTGAACTATCAATACTTCTTCTATAAATTTCTATTTTGTCATCAGGTAATAAATCTATAATTTTTTCGGCAATTTTAGCACCATTATCAGTAAATGATATAATTTTACCCCAAATCATAGACTTGCCTCACGAAATTCAGTTGTAAAAGACGGGTCATATAATTTGGAACGATTATATTCATTACCCAAAAAATTACCTACTGTTATAAGTGCAGTTTTTGTTATATCCTTGCCATCTTCATAAAGCCTAGAAACAGTTGTATATATAACTTTTTCATCTGACCAAGTTGCTTTATAAACAATAGCCGCTGGAGTATCTTTTGAATATCCGCCTTCAATTAAGCGTTTAGAAAGCTCTTTTAATCTGCCAGCAGATAAAAAAATAACCATAGTAGCATTATGAGCTGCTAAAAGTTCAATTTTCTCTTTAGGTGGGACAGGGGTTCTTCCCTCCATACGTGTTAAAATCACTGTTTGGGATACATCTGGAAGTGTGTATTCTGCCTTGAGTGCAGCAGCAGCACCACAAAAAGAAGATACTCCAGGGCAAATTTCATATGAAATACCCTCTTTATCTAGCCAATCCATTTGTTCTCTATGAGCACCATAAACACATGGGTCACCTGTATGCAATCGCACAACAAATTTCCCTTGTCTTTCTGCTTCAATCATAACTTGCATAACTTCTTCTAAAGTCATTTTTGCACTGTTATATATTTTACATGTTTCTTTTCTATCATTTAAAACTTCAGGATTTACAAGAGAACCAGCATAAACAATAACATCAGCTTTTTTTATTAGGTTTGCACCTCTTACAGTTATTAAATCAGGTGCACCCGAACCCGCTCCAACAAAATAAATCATAAATTTAGTTCTCCTTTGAAATTATAATAGAAAAATAACCAGTTGGATTATCTAAAGTATCAAGATTTAATATAACACGTTCTTCTGGCATGGTTGCACGCTCTATAAGTGCAGCATTTTTTAGTTTACCTTGTTTTCTTAATTTTTCACGCACATCAAGTATAGATTTACCCGCTTTCATAAGCACTTTTGTACCAGAAAGAGAAAGCCCTTCATCAGTGCTTTTATGTGATGCTGGTATTATATGAAGCATTTCACTTCCTTCAACAAGAGCCATATTTAATGATGCGGCGGCAGCACAAAAAGAAGGAACACCTGCTATAATTTGAGCATTATAACCACGTTCTAAAACCAAGCGATGTACATACCAGTATGTGGAATAAATACTAGGGTCACCTAATGTTAAAAAAGCTACTGTTTTACCCTCATCAAGTAAACTACATATTTTATCAGCTGCTAATTTATGACTTTCTTTCATTTTTTGCTTATCCCTTGTCATAGGCATATCACAATATAAAATAGTCTTACCTTTGATAAATTCAGCAGCAATGTTTATAGCTGTTTTATCATTGCCATCAGATTGAGGTGCTGCAACTATATCACATTCTTCTAAAATTCTAACCGCCTTTAATGTCATAAGTTCAGGGTCTCCAGGGCCTACACCTATGCCATATAAAATACCTTTATTTTTCATTTTTCAACTCCTTACAAAGTTCTAAAGCTCCATCAGATTTAGATAAAATTCCAAATTGATTGGTAAACATTATATATTCAACTTGTATCTTATTATAAACACGCATATTAAGTCGTTTTTCTATGCTTTTACCTATACTTTCAAGTATCGGATTTAATAAATCTGTATTTTTTAATATTTCTAAACATTCATCAATAGTTATAGCATTCATTAAATTTTTAAGTATATCATGTGATGCACCTAAAAGAGCCGCATGAGAAGTAAATATTTCTTGTCTACCATCTGCAATAGATGAATGCGTGTTCATAACACCAGCGGCTATTTTAATTAGTTTTCCAGCATGACCTATAAGCAATATTTTTTTAAAACCTTTAAAAGCTGAATAATCAATAGCATCACCGATAAAATTAGAACATTTAACCGCTTTTTCAAGCTCAATGCCAAGTATATTTCTAGCAAAATTAACACCATAATTACCAGGACATAAAAAAGCTATTTTTTGACCTTGAGCATATAATGAGTCAAGTTCTAAATGAATTGTATCCATAAGAGCTTGTTCACTCATAGGCTCTACAATGCCACTTGTTCCCAAAATAGATATACCATTGATAATGCCTAAATGCTCATTATATGTTTGTTTTGCGATTTCTTCGCCATTTTCTGCACATATAATTATAGATAATCCACCTGTATAATTAGCTTTTTGAATAGCAAGTTTTACAGCATTTTTAATTTGCTGTAAAGGCTTAGGATTTATAGCAGCTGAACCTATAGGATTTGCCAGACCTGCTTTAGTTACTCGACCTACACCCTGCCCACCATCTATTATAATTCTATTGTCATTTATTTTTTTAACATATGAAAAAATACGTATTCCATTTGTTATATCTGGGTCATCACCGCTATCCTTGCGAATAGCACAGCTTGCGATATTATTTTCTATTTTTGCATCTTCAGGCGTAAGTATTAAATCTATGCCTTTTGGTGTATGAAGTGTAATTTTTTCTGGACATTCATTTGTAAGAAGTAATAAAGTAGCAGCTTGTGCGGCAGCGGCAGCACAAGAACCTGTTGTATAGCCATATCTAAGTTTTTTGCCATTTTTATAAACAGTTTGCATTGAAAAATCCTTTTTAAATAAAAAATACAGTTTAAAGTGTGAAAGCACACAATAAACTGTTCTGAGCAAAACTTAAAAGCCCTAAATAGAAATAGGGCAAAAAGCAAACAGAACAGTCATCGCTCGTAACTGCTGTAAATAAAATATAAAAGCAGGTATTCTGGCTTAGATATCAACATTTTATTGCAGCCTTCCCGAAAAAACAGTGGCAATATTTGCATAAAACTACATCTTTACAGCGGCGTGACCGCTGGGGAATTGCACCCCATTCCCTTTTAAGCTCATATAAAAATATATAAGCACTTTTATACATTCAATTATAAATAATTGTAGACCAAATAAATCTATGTGTCAAGAAAAAAACGGATACAAATGTATCCGTTAAAAATCATGGCTTACAGGTTTTACATTTTTCATAACCCTCATCTAAAAGGGTTTGAATATCACCTGTATAAGTTTTTTTATTTTCTTCTTTTGTGTTTGCAAGACCTCCACAAGTAGGTTTATGAATTTTCTTAGAACTTATATTTAAAACATAAGTATTACTATCTGTGCTTTCAGAAGTGTTAGAATTATTTGTTGGTGCTTCAGTTGAAAGCCAGTTATCACCTGTTGCATAGTCAATAGTTATTTCAGGCTGATTATTATATGCATAAATATTAAAACAAATACCCTCTCCATTATCTTCTACTGAATATGCTTCCATTTGTACACCGCTTGCAACAAGATTATCGCCTTCATAAATTGGTGTTACTCTATACATTACATGGTTATTTGTTTCTTTTATATAGTCGGCAACCATATTTTCAAATGGTAACATTCCCTCAACATTCATATATCTAGTGCCAGTTATAAGATTTTTTTCATTATCATTTTCGCCTGTTAGCTGATAACCTATTAAATGACAACGGTTATAAATATAACGACCATCTACAAGATTTTTATCATATTCTTTATTTTTCCAGCCACTAGGTTTTACACTGCTTATATCTCCACGTTTTTCAGTAGGCATAATTTCTTGACCTATATTTGCAGTTGCAACTCCACAACGTCCAAGGCTATCAAGTTCGCTGTATTCTTCAAATGCTTTAGCATTAAGTGAACTTGTTTCAAAGTCTGGTTTATTATCGTTTATTATAACATAAGGCTCGCCAGAAAACTCTGGAATTTCACTTAAAATATATGAGCTTTGGTTTATAGGGTTTTCAACAGGTATTATATCACAACCTGTTAAAACAACAAAGCACATTAAAAGTGATAAAATCTTTTTTATTGTATTTAGCATTTAATATAAATCTCCCTTGTTATTTTTTCATGTGACTTACCACAAAATTCATAACTTGACTCTAGTTTGAAATCTAAAATATTGATATTAAACTTTTTATCTGATGGATAATGTCTATTCCATAGATATTTAATTATTTTAGTTATATTTTTTGGTATATCATTTGGATTTTCAATAAAAACATAGCTGTCATCTGACAGATTGTTAAAATCATTACATATATTAGGCTTAAACTCAAAATCATCAAATAACTTTGATGTATATTCAGAACAATATAGCTTATTTTCACCTATAATTTCAATTAAATCAGCTATAACAAATTCATCTCTGCTCTGACGCCTATTGTTAAACATCATTCCATTTTTATCATCTGTACATACTATTAAAACCAATATATACACCTTCTCGAAATTTTAGAAAAAACGAGCAGAGATATTTTCTCTGCCCGTAAAATTTATTATAGTTTTGCAAGCTCTTGAGCAATTAATTTATTAATAATCTGAGGGTTACCCTGTCCCTTAGATGCTTTCATACACTGACCAACTAAGAAACCTGTAACATTCTTACCAGCTTTAAAGTCTGCAACTGCTTTTTCGTTCTTAGCAATCACGTCTTTTACGATTTCAAGAATTGCACCTTCATCAGATACCTGTTTTAAGCCAAGACGTTCTACAATTTGTTCTGCGGTTTCATCAGTTTCAAATAGCTGAATAAGAACTTTTTTACCAGCCGCACCAGAAATTGTACCAGCATCAATTAAACAAATTAAGTCAACTAGCTTTTCAGCTGTCATCTTGGTATTTTCAAGCTCAAGTTCTTTATCATTGAGATATTTAGAAATATCAGATAAAATCCAGTTAGCCGCTGCTTTTGGCTTAACCTTACCAGAAGCCGCTGCTGTATCTAGCAGAGTAGCTTTAGCATAAGAGTCCATAAGCTGACGTGACTCCATAGCAGTCATGCCATACTCATTTAAGTAACGCTCATAGCGAGAGATTGGCAGTTCTGGAATTTCGCTTTCGATTTGCTTATACCATTCATCATCAATTTCAACAGCAATAAGGTCTGGGTCTGGGAAATAGCGATAATCTTGAGCATCTTCTTTGGTACGCATTACAGTGTTTTTCAGCTTAACATCGTCCCAACGGCGTGTTTCTTGCTGAATTGTACCGCCATTTTCTACAACTTCAATCTGACGAGCAACTTCATAATCAATAGCACGAACAGCACCAGAGAAAGTGTTAATATTTTTCATTTCTACACGAGTACCAAATTCAGTAGAACCTTCTGGACGAATAGAAACGTTAACATCACAACGAATAGAGCCTTCCTCCATCTTACAGTCACAAATATCTAAGTAAGACAGAGTGGTTTTAATCATCTCCAAAAATTCCTTAGCCTCAGCAGAAGAATGAAGGTCTGGCTTAGTTACCATTTCGATTAGTGGCACACCACAACGGTTAAAGTCAACAACAGTACCATCAATTTCATCATGAAGTAGCTTACCAGCGTCTTCTTCAAAGTGAATACGCTCTAAACGACAGGACTTCTTTTCACCATCAACATAGAAGAAAACTTCACCATTTTCACAGATTGGAATATCAAACTGTGAAATTTGATAAGCTTTAGGAAGGTCAGGATAGAAGTAATTCTTACGGTCAGCCTTACATAGTCGGTTTACAGTACAACCAGTAGCAAGACCCATTTTAGCCGCATAATGTACCACCTGCTTATTTAAAACAGGAAGTGCACCTGGCATACCAGTACAAACTGGGCAAGTGTGAGTGTTTATATCAGCACCAAATTTTGCTGAACAAGAACAGTAAATTTTGCTTTCGGTGGATAATTCAGCATGCACCTCAAGACCAATGACTGCTTCATATTTCATTTTTATTTATCCTCCTAATTTACAGCTCTGCAATGATATTTTTCAGACCAGTAGCCTTTTCAAAAGCATAACCAGCATTAAGCAGAGTTTGCTCGCCAAAACGTGGACCAATCAACTGCATACCAATAGGCATTTTATTGCTATCAAAACCGCAAGGCTGAACCATTGCTGGCAGACCTGCAATGTTTACAGAAACAGTACAAATATCACCTGCATACATTTCAAGTGGATTTGTAGTTTTAGAACCGATTTCATAAGCGGTTGTAGGTGCAACTGGTGTTAAAATTGCATCGCACTTTTCAAAGGCACTTGCAAACTCAGCTTTAATTTTACGCTGTGCAGCACGAGCTTTTTTATAATAAGCATCATAATAACCAGAAGATAGCACATAAGTACCAAGCATAATACGACGCTGAACTTCCTCGCCAAATCCTTCGGAACGTGATTTAGTGTAAAGAGCAATTAAATCTTCATCAGCATTTGGAGTACGATAACCATATTTTACACCATCAAAACGAGCAAGGTTAGAAGATGCCTCAGCAGATGATAAAATATAATAAATTGGAAGTGCATATTCAGAAAGTGGTAGAGAAATTTCAAAAACTTCTGCACCTAAAGATTTATAAGTTTCAGCAGCAGCTAAAACACTTTTGCGAACTTCTTCAGAAATACCTTCGCCAAAATATTCTTTAGGCAGACCGATTTTCTTGCCCTTCATATCAGCATTTAAATTTGCACGAGTAGTACCTTCAAATGGAGTTTTAACAGAAGTTGAATCATGTTTAGGGTCATGTGCTGTAATAGCATCAAATAACATAGCAGTATCTTCAACACAGCGACCGAATGGGCCTATCTGGTCAAGAGAAGATGCAAAAGCGATAAGACCATAACGAGAAACAGCACCATATGTTGGTTTTAGACCAACAACACCACAGAAAGACGCTGGTTGACGAATAGAACCACCAGTATCAGAACCAAGTGATAGAGGAACTTCACCAGCAGCAACAACAGCCGCAGAACCACCAGAAGAACCACCTGGAACTTTATTTAAATTATGTGGGTTGTGGGTTGGGTGCATACCAGAGTTTTCACAAGAAGAACCCATTGCAAACTCGTCCATATTAGCTTTACCAGTCATAACGATGTCATGAGCTGCTAATTTTTCCATAACAGTAGCATTATATGGAGGATTAAAATTATAAAGCATTTTAGATGCACAAGTTGTTAATGTACCCTTTGTACAGATGTTATCCTTAATAGCAACTGGAATACCCGCTAAATCTGAAAGCTCATCACCCGCTGAACGTTTAGCGTCAACAGCTTCAGCTTGCTTGCGAGCAGCGTCAGCAGTTAAAGTTACATAACCTTGTACCTTGCTTTCAACAGCCTCAGTACGAGCTAAAATATCATTTGTAAGTTCTACAGCACTGATTTCTTTAGCTTTAAGCATAGAAGAAAGTTCTGTAGCAGTCTTTTTAAATAATTCCATTCTTTTTCACCTCAATTTATTCCACAACACGTGGTACTGCAACGCCACCAGCCTGAAAATCAGGTGCGTTTGGAGCAATAAGCTCTTCTGGGGTGTATTCTTGCACCGCTACATCTTCATGGAACGCATTTTTACGTTCTGTATCGATTACATCGGTAATATCATCTAAATTAAGTCCTTGCAGCTGGTCTACCATTGCAACAATGCCTTGCATATCCGCTGCTAGATGTTCAAATTTCTCGCCACTGATATCCAGTCTTGCGAGCTTTGCGATATGTTCAATTTCTTTTCTTTCTATTGCCATATCTTAAAAACCTCCTGTTTATATATAGATAAAAACATTATGTTTCAATCATCGCTTTAAATTCAGCCTCAGTTAGTACAGGTATACCAAGTTCCTCTGCTTTTTTTAACTTAGAACCTGCATTCTCACCTGCTACAACATAGCTTGTCTTTTTGGAAACCGAACCTGATGCCTTACCGCCTAAAGACTCTATAAGGTCATTTATTTCCTTTCGTGTAAACAAAGTTAGTGAACCAGTAGCGACAATAGTCATACCCTCAAGTTTATTTGAAGTTACTGTTTGCTCACCTATAAAGTTTACACCTGCTTGACGCAGTTTTTCAATAATATGTTTAGATTGCTCTTGCTCTCTCCAACTACAAATAGATTGAGCTGTGGTTTCACCTATATCACGAATTTCTGTAAGTTCATCTGGAGAAGCATTTAAAAGATTATCCAGTGAACCAAAACGATTTGATAATATTTTAGCAGCTTTTTCTCCTACATGGCGTATACCAAATGCAAAAAGCAGACGTGATAAATCCCTTTGTTTACTGTCTTGTATACTATTATATAGATTATTAGCTGATTTTTCTTTTTTTCTATCAAGAGACATAATATCATCAGTAGATAGATAATATAAATCTGCTGCTGAATGGATAAGGTCAGCATCTATTAAAGCCTTTAAAACAGACTCACCACAACCATCAATATCCATAGCATTACGAGAAGCAAAATGCATTAAATTTCTAAGAAGTTGTGCTGGACATTCTGCACCTGTACAACGAATTGCAGCCTCATCTTCATCTTCAAACACATCAGCACCACAAACAGGGCATTTTTTAGGCATTTCAAACATAATAGCATCTTGTGGGCGTTTATCTTTTTGCACACCTACAATTTCGGGGATAATTTCACCCGCTTTTCTAACTAAAACGGTATCCCCTATTCTTACATCTAAATCCCTAATAAAATCACGATTATGAAGTGTAGCTCTTGAAACTGTAGTACCTGCAAGGTGTACAGGCTCTAATACAGCATTAGGAGTTAACACACCTGTTCGACCAACTGAAATAATAATATCTTTTAAAATAGTTGGCTTAATTTCAGGTGGGTATTTATAAGCGGCTGCCCAACGTGGAAATTTAGCTGTTGAACCTAACTGTTCACGCTGATTAAAATCATTTACTTTTACAACAGCACCGTCCATATCAAAATCAAGTGAACCACGAAGTTCACCCATTCGCTCAATCTCCTTAACTATATCCTTATGATTTTTCATAACAGGATAATAAGGGCTTACTTTAAATCCTAAGCTTTTTAAATAATCAAGCGACTCAGAATGTGTTTTGAGTGTAAGTTCGTCAGTATTTTGAATATTAAAACAAAACATAGATAACTTTCGTTCTGCTGTAATTTTGCTATCTTTTTGTCTTAAAGAACCCGCTGCCGCATTTCGTGGATTTGCAAATAAAGGTTTTTGTAAAAGCTCTAACTGTTCATTAAGCTCAATGAAAACCTTTTTTGACATATAAACTTCACCACGAACTATTAAACGCTTAGGAGCGTTTTCTATTTTGTGAGGAATATCTTTGATTGTCATAAGATTTTCTGTTACGTCCTCACCTACTAGACCATTGCCACGAGTTGCACCACGCACAAAAATGCCATTTTCATATTCAAGTGCAACCGAAAGACCATCTATTTTAAGCTCAACTACATATTCAGCGTTATCTACAACACTTTCTACACGATTATAAAAATCATTAAGCTCATCAAAAGAAAAAACATCTTGAAGGCTTTGCAGTGGATATTCATGAGTAACCTCATCAAATTTTTTACTAACATGACCACCAACACGTTGAGTTGGTGAATTTTCACTTGCAAACTCTGGATATTCTTTTTCAAGAGTTCTTAGTTTGATTTGTAACTGGTCATAATCATAATCAGAGATTTCTGGAGCATCATCATCATAATACTTTTTATTATGATAGTTAATAAGTTCTCTTAATTTTTCAATTTCAAGGGAAATATCCATAAATTCCTCCTTGTATTTATATACCTTGTTATTATAACAAATTTATTACTTTTATGAAAGTACTAATTTATTATAACATGTTTATATTAAAAATAAAAATCGACTTTACAAAAAATAATGCAAAGCCGATAAAAAATTTATTTTATCTTTCTATTTATAAAACTATTAAAAGTATTAAAATTATCATATTTTTTAGCAATAATTATATAATCATCGTAAACTATGCCAATTAAATTTTCACTATCAATTACATATCTAAGATTATTATAGTTAATAGTAGTTTTATTATTATCATCTATATAAAGTGTTATAAAATCATCATTAAAAATAATTTTGCTATTTTCTGGTGTATTACTTAATTTTTCTATAAGAATTTTTGCACTTTTATCAAATCTTTTTTCTATGCTCTTATCTAAAATAATCCATAATATTACTATAAAACTTAGAATAGCAAGTGGAATTAATATTTTAAACTTATTTACATTTATAAATAAAGCTATTAAAATAGCTGAAACTTGTACAACACTTAAAAGACCAAGTAAGTTTTTATTAACCATAAATAGAGTAATTATACCTAAAATATAACATGCTAATCCAATTATAAAAAAGAATATATTAAATTTATTGTCTATAAGCTGTGAGATAATTAAAAATAATCCCACAGTCCAACTGCGAAAAGAAGATGAAAGCTTTGATTTGTAAGTTCTATGTTTATTAGATTTTGTATCTGTTAATACATCTGTTATCTTCCATATTTTCGGATATTTTTGACGAGAATTAAATTCAGAATATTTATTTAGTATGTAACTTACTTGTTTTAAATCAGTTTCTAAACTTAATTTAGGAATATCAAAAACAAAATTTGTCATAATCTATCCTCTATCCTTCAATTTTTATACATAATATATTTGCGTTGTATATTTTTTGTATCTTAAAGAAATCTTAAACATTTAGCTACTTTGTTTTTAAAAATATATATGTAATAATATGTATAGCAAAAAGGAAAAAGGGAGTGTTAAAAATGTATAAAATACTTGTCTGCGATGATGATAAAGACATTGTTTCGGCACTTAAAATATATTTATCCGCTGAAAATTATGAAGTCTTAACTGCTTATAATGGTTTAGAGGTTTTAGAAATCTTAAAAACACAAGAAGTACATTTATGTTTGATGGATATAATGATGCCAGAGCTTGACGGAATAGCAACAACTGCTAAACTGCGTGAAGAATATAATATACCTGTTATATTACTTACAGCAAAATCTGAGGATACAGATAAGATTTTGGGTTTAACTATTGGTGCAGATGATTATGTAACAAAACCATTTAATCCAGTTGAAGTTGTAGCAAGGGTGAAAAGTCAGCTTAGAAGATATACAATGCTTGGGGCTATACCAAAACCTCAAAGCAATGTTTTAACATTTGGAGGGGTTTCACTTGATGATGATAGCAAACAAGTAACTGTTGATGGTGATATTGTAAATTTAACACCGCTTGAATTTAATATTTTATCACTTCTTATGCATAATGCAGGCAAAGTTTATTCATCAAATCAAATATATAATGAGGTTTGGAAAGATAAAATTTATTCTGGTTCTGATGCAACCGTTGCTGTTCATATAAGACATTTAAGAGAAAAAATCGAAATTAATCCTGCTGAACCTAGATATTTAAAAGTGGTTTGGGGACAAGGTTACAAATTTAGTATTGAGTAAAGAAAGGTGGTTTTTATTATGAAAATTTATTCTAAACCAGTTAAAATAGTTGCACTTTTAATACTTATTATAAGTATTGCAGTCGCTGGTGTATTTTCAACATTTGCTAGTTTAGCAATTACTTTAGGTTGTTATTCAGAAGGTGATAAATGGTATGATAGTTATATTGTTTCAAATGCTCAATATAATGATGCATATATGGCTGATAATTGGTATGAGCATTATGAAAAACAGCAAGCTGGAACAATTAATTTTTCTGAACAACAATACTTAAATAGTTTGACTGAAGACCTACAAAATTCAAGCATTGGTCTTATTAGAGTTGACAGTCAAGGAAATAAAACGCCTATTGCTGGTTTTAATTATGTAGAAAATTCTGGAATAAATGAATATCAAAAGATATCAGATTTTGTTTTCAGTGATGAATATTATTATGAAATGTATTTTAATCCTAATTCTGGTATAAATGATAATTATACAAGAGCATACGATAATTTTAATAAACTTTTGCCTAACTGCTATAATTATTTAGCTTATATTGGTATTTCAGCTGTTATTGGATTTATTGCATATATTATTTTGCTTGTAGGTTCAGCTAGAAATTCAAAAACAGGTGAAATTGAAGTCAAATATATTCACAAAATACCTTTTGATGTATTAACATTTATTATATTGCCAGTATTTATAGGTTTGTTGGCTATCCTTTTTGAAGAGATATGTTATAATTTAGATGAAGTGTTATATTTTATATATGGTTCAGCTGTATCATGTATTATAGGAATATTTGTTATTTGTTTAGCATGGTTTCATACATTTGTTGCAAGAATTAAAGCTAAAACACTTATCAAGTCTACATTATGTTATAAAATTCTAAGATGGTTATTTAATAAAATAAAAAATATATTTTTAAAATTAAAAAGCAATGCAGATACTAAAAAGAACAATGTAAACACTAACAATAACGATATAAATTTTGATATAAAAGATAAAAAAATTAATCTAAATGAATTTTATGAAAAATGTAGTAACAACTTAAAATCAGCAGATATTAAAGGTAAAGCTGATACACTATATAATAATATAACAAGTGGTATGAGTATCACCGCAAAGATTTATTTATTATTTATACCTTTTATACTGTTATTTGAACTATTGTTAGTTTTAATTATTAACTCGTTATTTTTAGGATTTATATTTTTAGTTTTAGATGTATTTATTTTTATAAAAATCAATAGATTATGTCTACATCTAAATGAAATAAAAAATGCAGGTGAACATTTAGCACATGGCGATTTAGATTATAAAATATCTGTTGATACTTTTAAAGGTGAACTTTTAAACCATGCAGAAAACTTAAATAAAATTTCTGATGGTATGACAGTTGCAGTTGAAGAACGTTTAAAAAGTGAACGCATGAGATATGAACTACTTACAAATGTATCACATGATATTAAAACTCCCCTAACTTCTATTATAAATTATGTAGATTTATTAAAATCTCAGCCTGTTTCTACTAAAGAAGCTGAAGAATATATTGAAGTTTTAGATAGGCAATCAGTAAAACTAAAAAAGTTAATCACCGATTTAATAGAAGTTAGCAAAGCAACAACTGGAAATATAACAGTTAATGCTGTACAAATGGAAGTTAAGGAGTTATTAGCTCAGTGTATAGGTGAATATGACTCACGTTTTAAGGAAAAAAAACTTCAAGTAGTGATGAACACACCAGATGAACCAGTATCAATAGTTGCAGATGGCAGACTACTTTGGCGAGTTTTTGATAATCTTTTAGGTAACATTGTAAAGTATGCAATGCCAAATACAAGAGTGTATATTGATTTAACAAACAAACTTGATACAGTTATAATTACACTTAAAAATATATCCCAAACAAGACTTAATATCAAAGCTAATGAGCTTATGGAAAGGTTTGTGCGTGGAGATGCGTCAAGAACAACAGAAGGCAGTGGTTTAGGTTTATCAATAGCACAAAGCTTAACTGAGCTTATGAAAGGTCAATTTTCCATTGAAATTGATGGAGATTTATTTAAAATAACTTTAAAATTTAATAAATAAATAAAAAATCCCTTTGTGCATTAAAAGCATAAAGGGATTTTGATTTTGATTGAATATATTAAGAAGCAGATTGCTTTTTGTTTACAAGTGCCTGCTTAGATTTAATAAATACGCTTAATTTCTTATAAACAAGCATTGTTACACAAGTTATAATGCTACATTTAATTAAGTTAAATGGAAGGACGCCAATAAGTAAATATGTTTCCATGCCTTTAATATATGGATTTACACTCTGGCACATATCCCAAATAGTTTCTAAAGGCATATTCATAACATTTGCATAGAAAGGTAAAATAAATAGATAATTTGTAATCATACCTGCGATTGACATTACAACAGAACCAATTATGCAGCCAATAATTGCACCCTTTTGAGTACGCATACTTTTATAGATTGAAACAGAAATAATAACAAGTATAGAAATTAAGATAAAATCTTGAAGTTCACCTGTACCACCTGTTTGAGTTTGTGTTACATGGATAAGGTCTTTAATTAATGTCATGGTAATTGCTGAACGAATACCGAAAATAAATGCACCAATTAAAATAATTGCACCGCTAAGGTCAACTTTTAAGAAAGGTGGCATAAAAGGCACATAAAACTCAAAGTACATAAGTACGGTAGCAAGTGCCGCAAAAATAGCAGTATAGGTGATTTTCATAGTTTTTGACATACAAGAACACTCCTTATTCTTGTTCTGCTGCTTGGGGAAAACTTACTTGCTTGGGAAAACAGAAAAACCCTTGGAATTTAATTATTCCAAGGGCGTGGACGCAAATGAATAAAGACACGTCTCCGTTTCTCTCATCCGGACTTTAACCGTCGGTTGGGAATTTAACCCATCATGCCAAAAGGCTCGCAGACTTGTAGGCTTATAGCCTCTTCACTGCCGGTGGAGAATTTCACTCCGCCCTGAAACAGAACTAAATTTTACGGTTTTATTATACCGCAGTTTTAAAAGATGTCAAGTATTATTTTCAATTTCTTTAATAATTTCAAAAATTTCATCTTTGTTACTTACAGCGTTTAAAAAATCTAATAGTGCATTTGAAGAAAGATATTGTGGTAAATTTAGCTTTTTTAAAAGAGCTTTTCTTTTCTGTTCACTACCACTTTGACCAGAAAGACCAAGTGCAAATAAATCTGCTTTAACAAGCTGTTTTATTGTTTTTTGCTCATCGCCTAAAATTGTAGCTCCAGCAGCAACTAAAGCATTTTTTAAAATATCTTGTGACATACCTTCAACACCAAGCGTACCCGCTTTAGATGCATGACGTTTTCTGCTTTCTTTTCCCAAAATCTCAGGAATATATGCATGTTTTACTTGATTTGTAGGAATAGCACCTTTAAGAAAATTTCTTATTACAAGCCCTGCTCCGTCACTATCAGTTAGAATTAAAATTCCTCTTTTTTGAGCAATTTTTCTTATCATTTGCAAACGCTCTTTGTCTTTAAAAATTCTAAACCCACCAGTTTGTAAAATTACAGTATTTACACATTGCTTTAGTGTCTGTATATCATAACGACCTTCAACAATTATAGCTTCTTTTATTTCTATCATTTAAAATTTTCCCCTATCCTCTGTTGATGCCATTTCAAGCAAAGCAATTTCAATTATTTTTATTTTATCTGCTGAACTGCTTTTAAGTGCTATATCAGTTTCACCACATATTTTTATACATTTTCTAAGCCAATCTAGTGATATACGCCTAGACATATCTTGTATTTTATTTGCATAAAAGCTAGAACCTGTGCCAATAAGTGACATAAGTTCTTTTGGATTTGCAGACGGTGTACCCATAAATAATTTAGCTGCATACATTCTTTGCATATGTTTTTGAATAACAGAAAACAACATTACTTCTGTATTTTTCTGAGCAATTAAATCATTTAAAATTGATATAGCTTTATCAAACCTTTTGGCTGCAATATGGTCTGTAAGGTCAAATACAACCGCATCAAGTGTTCGAGTACAAACAGTTTCAATGTTATATTTTTTTATTTCTGACAAAGTGCTATGAGCTATTGCTTTATCAATTTCTGTCAATAAATTTGTCATTGAATTGCCACATAAAAACAGTAAATATTGGCATGTATCTTTGCTGATTTCCTTTCCAGCATTTCTTACATATTTACTAATTTGCGTAATAAGTTCATTTTCGCTCATATGTCCAAATTCATTTATACTTGCAAATTTATTTACCACTGAATAAAGTTTTGTTCTTTTATCTGGCTTATATTCTATTGTGTCATAATAAAAAACAAGACAAATATAATCTGGTAAATCAGAAAGCAAATTCGGCAATATGTCGCTTAGGCTAGTTTGTGGCTTGTAAATATCTAAATCTTTAATTATTACCATTTTACGCTCAGAAAATGCAGGATAGCTTTCTATAGTTTCGGTTAACATTTCAGCGGTTAATCCCTTACCTTCAAATTCTACAAGATTAAATTGTGCAAATGTTTCATCAACAATAGCTTTTTTAAGTCTTTGAAGATAGCGTTCTTTTAAATAATCTTCTTCACCATAGAAAATATATAATTTTTGATAATTTTTTGATTGTAAATCTGATTGTATTTGCTTATATCCAATTTCATCTTTTTTGATTGCCATTTTGCACCTCCTTATTTTACTGTAGTTGTAAATGTGATATCGCCATTCTTTTTAGTTGTTTTATACGCTATGTTTTCTAAGTAATTATCGTATGAAAATGCAGTTGGAATATATATTTTATTAGGCTGTAAAGTATTTAACACTTCTGGTATTCTTTTATCATCACCAAGAAACGCATCAGAAAGTATGATATCCTTACAATTTATATCTTGTGTGCTTAAAAGCTCATTTAACATTTTAGGTGTAAAACTATGAAATGTTAGTAAATCAATATCACCTTTTTTAATTCTTACACCTAATTTTCTATCAGTGCCACCTATAATATTTATTCCAAGTGATTTAGGTTGAATGTCTTTTTCTCCAGTTTCAGTCCAATAAACCACTTGTACATTATGTTCTTTTAAAGAATTTAAAACTTCTTGAGCAATATTACTTTCAAGATAATTATTAGGTAATATACATCTTCTCACATTTGTGTTTTCAAGTAAATATGGAACTGATTTTGCATGACCATTGTCTAATGAAGTTATAATTAGCAAATCAATTTCCTTGTAATTATACCAATCCATATAAGCGAGTACATTTTCAGCTGCAATTTGTGTTTCTGTTCCTGCACAGTCTATAACAGCAAAGTTATTACGCATTGATGAAATAGCTATAGTTTGCCCACTTTCATTAAATAGCTTAACTTCATATTTATTATTTTCAATTCCAGTGTTTACATAAATTGTTATAGCTATTATAGATGCACTTATAGCTATTCCAATATAATAGCGAAAATGTTTTCTAAAAACAACCCATAAGATAATAAAAACATAAAAACTTATAATTAAGGTTTTAATTTTTATGTCCTCCCAGTATAACAGAAAACCAGATATATTTCCAGTGATATCTGCGATATAAAAAACATATTTGCTTAATAAATTTATAATCGTTACAAGCACACTAGATATAATAGGTATATTACCTAAAATACAAAGTAATAAACCAGATATAAATAAAACAGAAAATACACCAATAGTTAGTATATTAGCTAAAGTAGATGCGATTGATATATAACCAAAATTTAAAAGTAAAACTGGTGAAGTGAAAATATTTGCACTTATAGAACAGCTTAATGCACCAGTTAATATATAAACTAGCTTTTTTAATAATTTAGAAGAATTAAATTTCTTAAAAGGAATTAAAATTAGGTTTTGTAAAGGCTTATATATAAATATTATACCTAAAGTTGCTAAAAAAGAAAGTTGTAAGCTGATACTTCTAACTGAATATGGGTTAATAATCAACAGAAAAACCAGTGCAAAGCAAAGTGAATGAAGTAAACTGTTATCACGTCTTAAATAAAATCCCCCTACTGAAATCAAATACATAATAACTGCACGTATTACAGATGGAGATGCACCAGTCATAGGAATAAAGAAAATAAGAGCTATACAAGAGATAAGCATACCAAAACGCTTTCCAAAAATCGTTAAAAATAGTAAGACTATAAAACCTATATGCATACCAGAAACCGCAAGAACATGGCTTAAACCGGCTTTTTGAAAGTCCTGTTTGATATAAACTGATAAATCTGATGTATCACCAAAAAGCAAACCTTTCATAAAACCTGCATTTTCAAATTTATTTTCAAGTACAGTTTTAAAATTATTTGCCCATATTTTAGGCTTTAAAAGTAAAGGTATAGTATCTGATTTTTGCACCTCAAAAGTTGGTGTATAAGCACATTCTGATAAAATATGATAATTTATACCTGAATAGTATTCTTCCCTATCAAATCCATCATCATCAGAACCAATATAAAAAAACAGCTTGGTTTTTACAATGTCTGAAGGTTCTATTGGCTCATCAGTTAAAGGCAAATAAGCAAGAGTATAGAAATAAGGAATTTTCATATTTAAATTAGACTTTTTAACATCTATTTTAAGGCTTACACGTTGATTATCTTCATAAATTTCAGGATATTCAGTTACAATGGCATAAATATCTGCTCTTTGATTGTCTAGCATTGTTATAGGAATTTGAACAAAAGCATTATATATTGCACTGTATGTTATTCCTAAGCAAATTCCAGGTATTATATATTTTATATATAAGAATGAATTATACAAAACAATATTTTTATATAATTTATTAAAGATAAAAAAACTTATACATACAATTATAAGTAATGGTAAAATCCAATTCTGTTGTTTAAATATAGTATATTGTGTTTCACACCATACACCAATAAATATTGAAAAAGTTATAATTGGAAAACACCAATACATAAACAATCCCCCCTACTCTATTTTATAAGAAAAAACAGGAGAAAAGAGTTTTTAACTCTATTCCCCTGCTCAATTTATATTATCAACCTGGAGGCCATGTCATATCTCTGCCTGCAAGTACATGAAAATGCAGATGAAATACAGTTTGCCCTGCTTGCTCACCACAGTTTGTAACTACACGGTAGCTTTCAATATTCATTTCTTTTGCTACTTTAGCAATAACTGCATAACAATGCCCTATTATAGCTGCATTTTCTTCATTAATCTCTAAAGCACTAGCAATGTGCTGTTTAGGAATAACTAAAAAATGTGTTGGGGCTTGTGGTTCTAAATCATAGAACGCATAACATAAATCATCTTCGTATACTGGCTTAGATGGAATTTCTTTACCAGCAATTTTACAGAAAATACAATCACTCATAAAGCGAAACCTCCTGTCTTATCCAAGCTGTTCATTAACTATATTGTTTACAGCTTCAAGAGCTTCTTCAAGTTTAGCTGGACTTTTACCGCCTGCAGTAGCGTTATCTGGACGACCACCGCCGCCGCCGCCACAAATTGCAGCAGTTGCTTTTACAATTTTACCAGCATGAGCACCAAGTTTAACAGCCTCAGCACCACATACACAAAGGAATTGAACCTTATCACCATTTACACTAGATAATACGGCTACCATTTTAGGGTATTTTTCCTTAATAGTATCGCCCATTTGACGCATTGTATCAACACTTACATCATCAAGCTTAACAGCAACAACATTTACGCCCTTAACATCACGAGATAAATTAAACAGGTCTACAAGCTGCATATTAGCAAGTTTTGCAGAAAGTTTTTCAATATTCTTATTCATTTCACGAATATCACTCATAACCTGCTCAACTTTATTAACAAGGTCGGCTGGAGTTGTTTTAAGTGCTTTAGCGGTTTCAATTAATGTATGTTGTTTTTCGTTAATAAAGTTTAATACACCCTTACCAGTGATAGCCTCAATACGTCTTACACCAGCTGCGACAGATGCTTCACCAATGATTTTAAATATGCCAGCCTTAGCAGTATTGCTTAGATGTGTACCGCCACAAAGCTCTATTGAAAAATCGCCAGCCTGTACAACACGAACAGTTGAACCATACTTTTCACCAAATAGAGCCATTGCACCACGTTTTTTAGCTTCATCTATTGGCATTTCTTCAGTGATTACATCATAGCCTTCTAAAATTGCATCATTTACCATATTTTCAACTTTTTCAAGTTCTTCAGGTGTTAAACCAGAGAAATGAGTAAAGTCAAAGCGAATATGGTCAGCATAAGTATAAGAACCAGCCTGTTCTACATGAGTACCTAAAACAGTACGCAAAGCCTTTTGTAGTAAGTGTGTTGCTGTATGAGAACGAGCGATTGCCTGACGGCGAGCCATGTCTATTTTAGCACATACAGTTTCATCAACAGAAATAGTACCCTCTTCAACCTTACCAGTGTGTAAAAACTTTCCATCTTTGGTTTTCTGCACATCATTTATAACAACAACACCATTTTTACCAGTTAAAGTACCATGGTCAGGTACCTGTCCACCAGATTCAGCATAGAAAGGAGTTTGGTCAAGTACAACTGTTACAGTATCACCTTTGTTAGCAGTACCAGAAAGCTCACCACTTACAACAAGTGCAAGAATTTTTGCATCTTCTTCAAAAATAGTGTAACCATCAAAACGAGTTTTAATTGACTTGTCAAGACCTAAGTCCTCACTAGCCCAACCAAGGTCACCCATCTTTTTGCGGTCTTCTCTTGCACGATTACGCTGTTCGTCCATAAGAGCATCAAAACCAGCTCTATCTGTAGTCATGCCCTGTTCTTCTAAAATTTCAAGAGTTAAGTCAATTGGGAAACCATAGGTATCATAAAGCTTAAATGCATCAGCTGCAGGCAGTTCAGTTTTATTTTCAGCCTTAACAGCAGCAATCATATCATTTAAAATAGATAAACCAGCGTCAATAGTTGCATCAAAACGAGCTTCTTCCATTTCGATAACCTTATGGATATAATCGCTCTTTTCCTTTAGTTCTGGATATGCATCACCGCTTTCAGCAATTACAGTATCACAAACTTCCTTTAAGAATGGGCGATTGATACCAAGTAATTTACCATGACGAGCCGCACGACGAAGTAAACGACGAAGTACATAGCCACGACCTTCATTAGAAGGAATAACGCCATCACAAACCATCATTACAGTTGAGCGAATGTGGTCAGTAATTACACGAAGGGATATATCTTTGTTTTCATCTTGATGATATTCAACGCCAGCAATTTTTTCAATATGCTTCATGATATTGCGAACGGTGTCAACCTCGAATAGAGAACCTACACCCTGCACAACACAAGCCAGACGTTCAAGTCCCATACCAGTATCAATATTTTTTTGAACAAGATCTGTATAATTGCCGTTACCGTCATTATCGAACTGGGAGAATACATTGTTCCAAACTTCCATATAACGGTCACAGTCACAGCCTACAGTACAGCCTTCTTTACCACAGCCGAATTGTTCTCCACGGTCAAAGTAAATTTCAGAACATGGACCACATGGACCAGAACCATGTTCCCAGAAGTTATCAGCCTTACCAAAACGGAAAATACGCTCAGCAGGAATACCAATTTCCTTATTCCAGATTTCAAAAGCTTCATCATCATTTTCATAAATAGATGGATAAAGTAAATTAGGGTCAATACCAACCCATTCTGGAGAGGTTAAAAATTCCCAGCTCCAAGCAATAGCTTCACGCTTAAAGTAATCACCAAATGAGAAGTTACCCAACATTTCAAAGAAAGTGCCATGACGAGCAGTTTTACCTACATTTTCAATATCACCTGTACGAATACATTTTTGACATGTAGTAACTCTATGGCAAGGTGGTTCAATTTCACCTTTGAAGTATGGTTTCATAGGAGCCATACCAGAGTTAATTAAAAGCAAAGAAGCGTCATTTTGTGGAACAAGTGAAAAACTTGGTAAACGCAAATGTTTTTTGCTTTCAAAGAATTTGAGATACATTTCACGAAGCTCATTTAAGCCTCTATACTGCATGATTTCATTCCTCCAATAGATAAAATTAAAGCCTTCACCCCAAAAACATAGGGGCGAAGGCAAAGTTCACGGTACCACCCTAATTACTGCTAAAGAGCAATATCTCAGGTTTCCTATAACGCAGGAAATACGTTCTGCTTGAGTTCACAGAAAGCTCAGAAGTAGCTGCAATAGTCGTTTGACCAAGGGTTTTCACCAGTCCCCTCTCTCTTTAGGTTACTTTACTATTGCTCGTTTCGTCACAGCCAATAACATATCAAAACACAATATAATTATAACATATTTTGTTTTTCTGTCAATTAATTTTTCTCACGTCTTAAAATAGCAAATTCATCAACTTCAAATGGAAATTCCACAGTAAACTTCATTTCTGGGTGTGGGAAAACCTCACAAACCTCACATTTTTCATTTACTATGCCATTTGCAGTAAATCTATAAGGTGCTTTGTTTGGCTGTACAAGTTCAAGTTCTTGACCTGCATAAAATCTGTTTTTAAGAGTAAATGTAGCTTTATTACCATCAATTTTAAATGGCATACCAGTAACTTCCCAATCTCTGATATACTGGTTATTTTCATAAAATTGCCCCTCTTTGTCACCAAAATAGAAACCTGTATAATAATTTCTGTGACTTACCTTACCAATTTCATCGTGGATATCTTGAGGAAGAACAAAACCAGAAGGATTTTCACAGTAAGCATCAACCGCACGACGATATGCAGAAGTTATACCAGCTGCATAATATGCAGTTTTATTTCTACCTTCAATTTTAAAAGATGTAATACCAGCATCAACAAGTTCAGGTATATGTTCAATCATACACATATCTTTTGAGTTATAAAGATATGTACCGCCCTCACCTTCAACCACTGGGAAGTATTCATTAGGGCGTTTTTCTTCAACTAAGCTGTATTTCCAGCGGCAAGGCTGAGCACATGCACCATGGTTAGCATCACGACCAGTCAAATACTGAGATATTAAACAGCGACCAGAATAAGAAATACACATAGCACCATGTACAAAAGCTTCTATTTCAAGTTCTTTAGGTGTTTTTTGACGAATTTCCTTAATATCTTCTAAACTAAGCTCACGAGCTAAAACAATTCTTTCTGCACCTTGTTCTGCCCAATAATTAGCAGCCTCATAGTTTAAAATACTTGTTTGAGTGCTAATATGAAGTGGTACTTTAGGAGCATATTTTCTAGCCATTGAAATAGTACCAACATCAGCTACAATAATTGCATCAGCATTAACATTTTGTAAATACTCAAAATATGCAGGCATTTGTTTAATATCTTCATTTGTTGGTATAATATTTGCTGTTATATAGCATTTTACGCCATGACTATGAGCATATTCAATAGCATTTTTCATATCTTCTTCATTGAAATTGCCAGCAGCAGCTCTCATACCAAAAGATTTACCAGACATATAAACTGCATCAGCACCATATGCTATAGCAAAACGCATTTTTTCAAAATCACCAGCAGGTGATAAAATTTCAGGTTTAAACATAATATTTCTCCAATCAAATTTAAAAAATGAAAGTAAAGAACCTGCAAACATTTTACAGGTTCTTTATAAATTTTAAGAATTAGAATTTTTAGCCTCAGCGAAAGCTTTTTCAGCTTTTTCTTTATTTTGTTCATGCTTACTATTAGTAGATGCAAATAGATGTGAACCATCAGGCATAGCAACATAGAAATAATAATCATGTTCATCAGGGTGAGTTGCCGCATAAAGTGCATTATAACCAGGATTACAAATAGGTGTTGGTGGCAAACCTTTATGCAGATATGTGTTATAAGGTGTATCGGTTTGCAAATCAGCTTTTGTAAGTTCACCGCTTGTTCTTCCCAAGCCATAAAGCAAAGAAGCATCTATTTCAAGATAAGGGAATTTTGAACTATTTAAACGATTGTGAATAACACCAGAAATCATTGCAAATTCTTCTGGAACTTTTGCTTCACGCTCAATAAGTGAGGCAATTATAACCGCTTCTTCTATGCTGATACCAAGTTCTTCTGCACCACTTATAATATTTTCATCAAAGCGATTATCAAAGTTATTAAGCATTTTATTTATAACATCTTTGACAGCATCACCATTTTTATAGAAAGTATAGGTATCTGGGAACAAATAACCCTCAAGCCAATTTTGAGATGGTGGAAGTTTGTCTTGTAAAAATTCATGTTTAAAAGGATAATTGTTTAACGCCTCATCAAGAGCTTCTGCAGAACATACACCTTTTTCAACAAAAGTTTCTTTAATTTGTGCTATTGTATATCCTTCAGGTATAGTAACTGTTACCGTATCTTGTGTAGCTGTATTTCTAAGACTTCTCGCTATTTGAGCATAGTCCATAGAAGGTGAAAGTTGATATGAACCCGCTAAAACATCGCCATCTTTATCAGTTACTAATAAAAAGATTTTAAATACAAGACCATAGTTAACAACATCTTTTTTATCAAGTTCACCGCTTAACTTTGATAGCTTAGTATTTTCAGGAACCTCTAATATAATATCTTTATCATCTTTTACAAATGCAAATACATCATTTGCAACAAATATTGCAATCAAAGATAAAACTATTGATATCAATAAAATAGTTATAAGATACACAAGTGTTGATACACAACCCTTATTTTCTTTTTTTTGATTATTTTGTTGTAATGGTTCATAATCATCATAATCATCGTATTGCATATTATTTTGATTCATAAAACACTCCTAAATAACTTTAAATACTGTTTTTGCTAAAAAAGAAATTATAAATACTATTGCACCTAAATTAAGTGTCAATATACAAACAGCTTGTTTTGGCGGTCTGTTAGAAGGTTTAAAACGAGGAACTCTACCAGATAGAAGTAATTTTTCAGTGCTTACAAGTGCCATATATATAAATATAAGCAATATAAATAAAGATACAGGTATAATATATTTCCATATGCCAAAAGCACTATATGTATCAGTAAGCCAAATCATAAATAAATAACACAAATCATTTACTATATGAGTGATAACAGAATACCATATAGATTTAAATATATATGTAAGCCAAGCAAGTACCAAACCCAAAACAAACGCACCAGCGAAAGTATAAAATGATAAATAAAGCATAGCAAAAACAAGAGCTGAAAGTATAATTGCTATTTTAGTGCCTGCATAACGAGAAAAAACAGTAAATAAAACACCACGAAAATATATTTCTTTTATAAAAGCTGGTATTATTATAAGAAATATCAAATATAAAATAAAGTCTTTCTGAATATCACGTGCACCAATACCTAGTATATTTACACCTGAAACATCTTGATTTCCTATATTTAGTGAAAGTAAATTTAAAAGAAATGACACTAAACAAGTTATTACACCTAAATATATTGCAAAACGTATGTTTTTAGATTTAAGTTGAGAAGTTGAAGCAGGTATTTTAATTTTATTATTACCTCTTATAAGCAAAATCATAAATACAGTAGGTATAAAAAATGCGAGTATTTCAGAAAACAAAATATCAATTACAAATGAGTTATTTCTAAACATTTTAGCTACTGAATCAGACGCTATAAGTATGCAAAAACAGATATAAGCTGACAATCCAGACAAAAATGCTGATTTATGTTTAATCAAATACTAATCACCTGACTTTCTGTAAATATAAAATCGCATGGTATATCATGATTTTCAGCAAAAACGCTTTTTAATATTCTGTTATCATAACATAAAACGGCTTTTTTGGCGTTTGTTTTAGCAAGAAAACGGTCATAATATCCACCGCCATAACCCAATCTATTACCGTTTTTATCTGTAGCAAGGCAAGGTATAATACATAAATCTATATCATTTTCTTCAATTAATTGACAATTTGAATTAGGCTCTAATATACCATAATTTCCAGTTTCTAAATCATCTAAAGATAATATTTTATGAGCAGTCATTATACCACAACTAATTGTTTTAGGCACACATACAGTTTTATTATTTTTTAGTGCATATTTTATTATATCAGTAGTATTTATTTCTGTATCAAATGAGCAATAACAAAAAATACAATCAGCCTTTTTAAAAACATCACTTTCTATAACTCTTTTTGTAATGTTTTCATCATTAGTCTTTCTTACATAAAGAGAAAGAGCATTTCTTTGCTCTTTCATCTTTTTTCGTAATAATTTTTTATTCTGCTGGCACATAACAAATAGCATCAGCGACTTGTTTAGCAGCAGCATCACCCATAATAGCTGTACATAAAGCTAAAGCAAAGTCCATAGCACCACCTAAAGCACGACCAGTAATTATTTTGCCATCAACACAGCAATTCTGATGAACAACAGTAGCTAATGTCATACCGTCCTCCATGCCTGGGTAACAAATTGCCTTTTTGTGCTTTAATAAATCCATTGAACCTAAAATAACTGATGGTGCAGCACAAATAGCACCGATATAACGGTCATTATCTGCACAATATCTAACTAATTTATGCACAAATTCTGAATTATTAAGATTTATAGAACCTGGCATACCTCCTGGTAAAACAACCATTTCAGTATCTTCAAAGCAAACATCTTCTGGTAAAATGTCAGCAACTATAGGCACATTATGAGAGCTAGTAACAGTTTTACCAGTAATACCAACTGTTTTAACTTCTGCACCTGCACGACGAAGTAAATCAACAGGTGTTAATGCCTCTACTTCTTCAAATCCATCAGCTAAAAGAACATATACCATTTTAAAACATCTCCTTATTAGTTTAACATTAAGTTTATATATCCAGTGTTTTTATTATTATATTTACGTATACACCCTAAAGTATACACATTATCAAATTGCAAGCCTGATAACTTACAATTTGGAGTTTTAAAATACTTTTGCAGATTAGAAATACAAATATCTTTATAGCCTTGTTTAAATAAAAGCTCTTGAGCGTAAAAACTGTTGTCATCTAACCAGATAAAAGCATAGCCTATAAACTCATTTTGCATATTGTACATACAAAGAGCTTGACCACCGCAATTATAAAATAAATCAATTTGTTTTTGCCATTCGGCTTTATCACGCATTATATGATATTTATTATCTGTCATTAGATTATATAAAGCCTGCATATTATCTATATCCTCAGCTTTTGATATAAATATTTTATCATCACATTCAATATAATTATCAAGCTTTATTTCAGATATATTAAACATTGGTTTATAATCAAACTTTGCATAAAAATCAAAAAGCCACTGTTCTTGAGGTATCAATATAGATGCAGATACATTATTTTTCTTATCAAGCTCAAAGCTATAATTTAAAAGCTTATCCATAAGATGTTGTCTGCGATAATCTTTATGTGTACAAGCACCATAAATATATGTTACCTGCTCTATTTTATCGTTATTTTGCATTTTATAAGGCAACATTTGAGCCATAGAACATAAAACATTATCTTTAAATAATAATAAATTATATTCTGGTTTATATAATCTATCAAAGAAATATTCATTAAATCCGCTTTCATCTGGAAAGCACATATTCCAAAGATTTATAACCGCTTTTGTGTCGTTATCGCTTGCAAAACGTATATTTATTTTATTTTCGCACAATATTTAACACCCATCATTTCTGGATAATAAGATTTTTTAGCCTTTCTAAGACCTTCAAGCCCTAAATCTTCTTCCCTATTAATATATTTAACATGTGTACAATTTCTTTTTACAAATTGCTGATTTATCATTTGATATGCACCAGCAATATTATGGTCAGCTTTTTCTATCTGCACTACAAACATATCATCAGAAGCCTGAGAGCCAAATGTAAATGCTATTACTTCCCCATCAAGTCTTAAAACGCCACCTCTAAGGTTTAGAGGCTCAAAATAATTAAGTCCAGCACCTATTGCACAAGTTTCACCCCAAAAAGAGTTATCTCTCATGCAACCGTTTTGTTCACACCATTTAATATGGAAATTAAAAGCATCATGTATATTTTCTTTGCTTAAATCTTCATAAGTCCAACGACCTTCATGATTTGCCATAAATCTATTCACAAGATTTCTTTTGCTTTGCAGTTTTTTACCTGAAAGCGTTTGAAGTTTTTCGCTTAAATAGATATAATCCCAACCGCCTTCATCAGTATGATATTCATATCTATTTGGGAATAAAGTTTCTATTTGTGGTTTCATATCCTCTGCGATAGAACACATTGCAAACTCTATATTATTATCCTTTGCATCTTGCTCAAGTGTTTTTATCGCATCAGCTAAATCACCTTTACCAATCGGTGCAAGATACATAGTTTTTTTATCATCTGTTGTTTTCATTTTTACAAATAAAAATTCTTTATAAAAACAGATTTTTGTTTCATAATGTCCACGCCAGATAAATAAATCTGTAAAACAGTGCTCACATAAATGATAATTAACCCACTTTGTGCAATTTTCAACAAGTTGTTTATCTTCTAGGGTTATATCTCGAAATTCTAACATAAATTCGCTCTTTTCTATTGTCCGATAAAACTATTTATTATTAGTTAGTTTTTCACGCATTGATTTATAATATTCACGAACTTGACAAGCCTTACCACAGGTCATATTGCCCTCTGTGCATGCACCATCAACACATGATGGGCCAGATTTAGAAAATAAAGTTGGTGCAACTTCATAAACTAAAGCATACATTTTTTCAGCTAGCTCACGAATTTCCCATTGAGCACGATTGCAACAACGCAGTCTAAAGAAATTCTGTAAAGACCTTGCATTTGCAGTCATCATAATTCGTGTTGCACAAGCATTTGGTAGCACATATCTAGCGTCTTCTATAGCTTTTTTTTCAGCCTTACTTTTAGCTTTTTTCTCATCAAGACCTTCAGCTAAAAATGCTTTAAAATGCTTTTCCTGAAGAATGGCAGTAAGTTCTTCATATGTACGCTGGTCATCTTCCATTGCTTTAATAAATTTTTCTTTAGCCTCTGGGATACATTCAATCTCTGGTGGAACTATATATTCAAATCCACGTTCTTTTACATATCTTTGAGATTGCACACTAAAAGATGCAATTCTATGGCGTGTAATTTGAGCCAAAAGTGAACGAGAAACGCCCTCAATAGCAAAAGAAAAGCTAACATGTTCAATAGGGCTTTCGTGACCTATCTCAGTTAACATACCCAAAAAAGATGTAACTTTTTCATCTGTAAGACCTTCAAAAATACCGTCAACATCTGTAGATGAGTAACAGTTTTTTGCAGCACCTGCAATTAATCTTTCTGGGTCAGGTGTATATGCAATTAAACGAACTTTCATTTATTTACCTCCCAAATAATTTCTTTTTGATTACAAGCAACATAAAAAGTGGCAGTTTCATCATTCTGCCTATTCTTTTTGGCTCTTTACAAAGTCTATAAAACCATTCCATGCCAAGCTTAATAAAAATATCTGGTGCACGTTGTACAGTACCAGCAAATACATCTAAAGAGCCGCCCAAACCACAGCAAAGAGTTACATTTAAACTATCTTTATATTTTGACATGAATTTTTCTTGTTTAGGAGCACCAAGACATACAAACATAACATCAGCCCCACCAGCAGCATTTACAGCCTCAACCGCCTCCATATCATCTTTAAAATATCCATCTTTAGTTCCTGCTATAACAAGACCTTTATATTTATTTTTTAGATTTTCGGCAGCGATATCAGCAACTCCTGGTTTAGCACCAAGTAAAAATAATCGCATATTTTCTTTAGCCATGCGATGCATTAAAAGAGAGGCAAAATCAATACCAGGAACTCGTCCTTTAAGTTTTTCACCTAATATTTTAGCGGCATATATAATACCAATACCATCTGGTAAAACGAGAGAAGCATTATTTACAAGAGTACAAAACTCACTATTTTCCATTGCTTGATAAACAATCTCAGGGTTTGGCGTAACAACATAACCCTTTTTACCGTCTTTAATTTGCTTTATAGCCATATCAACAGCTTCAGTTAGGTTAACAGCGTCAAAACCAACGCCCATAATATTAGCTCTATTCAAGATTTTATTTACCCCGCTTTATAACAAGTATCTACAATCTATCCTATTTTACCACGCATTAACGATTGGTGCAATAGAATGGATATTATTTACTGTATATACCACACTAAAAATTAAAGCACATAAAAAAACAACACCCACCCCGTTTTATGGAATGAGTGTTGCATTAATTTTACTAATCATTATCAATTGCACCGACATATGTCCAACCAGTGTTGAATAATGCTTGAGCAACTTGAGCACGGGTTACAGGTGCATATGGTGCAAAAGTTCCTTTATCGTCTACGCCTCTAAATAATCCAATATTATAACCAAGAGCAATTAAATATTCGCAGTATTCTTTGGTATCTTCGATTGACCAAGTAAGATGTTCTTTGAAATGATTTCTCATTGTTTCAGCATTTTCATCAATCCAACGACGAATTTCTGCTGCGTCTGAGAGTTCATCAATTGAGCTGATAGTATTAAGCTCTTTGTTTTGAAGTCCCATAGCATATAATGTGTCGTAGATAGGTTGGTAGAAGTGTGCAGAAACTATAGGATATTTTGTTCCGTATTTTTCTTCAAGATTGTAACTTCTGTTTGCACTTAATGTTTTTGTATAATCTTCCCAATTTGAACCAACTAATTTTTCAAAAACAGTTATTTCTGTTTTTTTGTGAAGTGTATTATCTGCAAGATATACATTACCCCAGGCAGCCTTATCCATAAGGATAAGTAATGCGAAGGCTCTATCAGCCATACCTTTATCCTTTGATACATCCACGCCACCTATTTCTGAGAATTTACCGTCCCAAGTATCAGCTGTTGAACTGCGAATTCTAACACCAATAGTATGGACTTGAAGTCTGGTTAGTTGGTCATTAGGTCCATATGTGCCATCACCATAGCCTGCAAGTATACCACCATCTGTAAGTGTCATAATTGCATCATAGTACCAGTCATTAGAATTAACATCTGTAAATGACTGATTATAAGGTGCTGAGTTTACGCCTGGTGTGTATTTGTTCATAGGCTCAGGAATTGTATTTTCAGATGCAAATGCTGTTGTTGACAACGATGCAAAACAAAGTGCACCTGCTATTAAAGATTTTAATTTCATAAATCTCCCCCACTTTGTAATATTTGTATACTATATTTTACCACACATTAACGATTGGTGCAATAGCGTCAATATCATTTAATATAATACCTAATAAAATACAAAAATGATACAATATTGTTGTAGAATTTTAAAAATTAGAAATGTATAGTGAATTTCCCTTTTTAAGCGATGCACAAGGTGTAACACTTGGTAATTCAGATACAATTAAAATTGATTTAATCTGTAATGCCGATGAAACATTAAATCTTGGTGCTATTGCTGGTATATTAAGCCTTAATAATGCTGATGGTACAAAAAGCCCATTAGGTGGTATTAAAATCGCTCTAAATGATACAGTTAATACTGCTATTGCTACAACTTATACTGCTGATGATGGTGAATTTGCATTTTATTATATTGCAGACGGTATATATACCTTAATTGCAACCGCTGAGGGTTACACCGCTGATACAGCTATAACTGCTACTATCACAAATGGCTCTATTTCAAATGTAGATATGACAATGACAATAGACTCCAGAACTTATAGTGGTACTGTAAGTGGTATAATTCGTGATGAGACAAATAACGTTGTAGCGGGTTGTTTTGTTGGTCTTTATAAAGTTACAACACTAGCTGATGGCACAAAACGTTTCCCTCAGTTTGACGATATGATGGAAGCTGTTGATAAGGTGGATTCTGGCAATCTTACTATTGAGGAAGTTCTAAATCCAAAAGGTTGGATTTTAATTGGTTTCTTAATGGACCCTAGAACTGGTCTTGGTAGATGGCGTCAATTTACTGTTCCAAATTACAAGCTTATGGAAGAACTTATGAAAGCTTGCCACACAATGACAACTGAACAAATATTAAATCTACAAGATGTTCAAGAACGTATTGAAGTATATAATGAACAAACAGAAAAGTTTAAAGAAATGGTTAAAAAATATACTCGTGTTGAAGGTAATGTAATCATTTCTGATTTAAGAGGTGTTGACCCTATTTATACAGGTAACCGCTTTATGATTTACAGTATGTATCCAGAACAAAATATCTCTGTATGGATTGTAAATGGTAAAGGTGGCATAGGTTGTTCTGCTGCTGTTGGATATAGTATTTTAAATAGAACATCTAATATTGATGTTGGTCATCTTATGTTAAAATATAATGGTGGTGGACATAAACAGGTTGGTACTTGTCAATTTTCTGATGAAAATATGGAAACTGAACTTCCAAAAATGCTTAAAGAGCTTTGTGATTTAGCAAATAACTAAAAATCGAAAATCGCTTATCTGATTTAGATAAGCGATTTTTTATATTAATTATAGTTGACTTTTTTATTATGTTTTTGTATACTAAAGGAGTTGTATATAATATGTTTGTCCTAGTAGCGTAGTTGGATAACGCAATCACTTACTAAAATTTAATATATGCGTCAGTAGCTCAATAGGATAGAGCGCACCCCTCCTAAGGGTGAGGCTGGGGGTTCGATTCCCTTCTGGCGCGCCATTTTTGTAGCTGAAAACCCTCTATTCCAAGGATTTTCAGCTATTTTTATAACTTTTTTGATTTGAATTTGTTTTTATAAAACTCATTAAAGTTTGATTTAAACTATGTTTAATTGTTGTATTCTAAAGACTCTATCGACATCATTTTACAAGAATATTTGCTAATAAAGTTTATAACAAACATAAGGTTTTATATCGTTATTTGATTATTTGCTAATAAAATGATTTTACCTATTTTTATATAGCTAATATTTTTAGCTTTTATTAGCACTTTGAATAGATTGAAGGATTTTTGTTAGCAGTTCAGGGTTGTTTGAAATCATGGTAGCAATTTCATCTGCATCTATATTAGATTTATTATCTCTATCAATTTGAGCTTGCTTTGTCGGAACGGCATTATAAAATTTTTCTTCCATCTCGTTAGCAAGAGCAAGTCTATCTTCATCTAAAATATGTGCATATCTCTTTGTCACAACATCGTCATACAATGCCCCTTTATAATAAAGGATTAAGATAATTTATCAATCTTACGGCTTATTAAACACCTCATGTAAAAGTAGTCGCATTGTTAATTAAAATAATTTCGTTGTATTGCTACCAGATACGATAAACTTGCTGTGTCCTTTTTATCTTTTATTTATATCGCTGTTATTACCATTTTGTTAAAATAACAGTTAACATCAATTTTTCAGATACGACCTAAATAATATATAATTCTATTGATTGATTTTATTATAATAGTTATACTAAAATCAGATTGAAATTTATTTTAAATTTTGGAGGTTTAAAATTATGGGTGTTCGTAGCATTGGTTATGATAGTGAAAATCTGGATACTATTATTTGTTATTTTATGAAAACAATAATTGAATTAGAGCAAAATGGAGTTCTAAATTTGCCACTAAAAAACACTTTAGACGAGCCTTATAAAACATTTTTGGATACTGCTATTGAAATATTTATGCGGTCACCTTCCACAGAAATTGCTCATTTAATTTTAGATGCGGAATATGATTGCACTTTAAATAATGGACATTTCTCTACTGAAACGATTCTAGGTTTAAAACTAATTAAAGAATTTACTTTACATATTCGTTATGATACTGACTATTACGAATATTTTCTCGCAACGGAAAATATATGGGGGCTTAATGCAATAGAGTATGCACATCTTAATTTTTATCCTTATTTACCCCAAGATATTAAAGTAAAATATAGCATATAAAATAAAAGGATTGAATACAGTTTTTAATGCTGTGTTCAATCCTCTTTCTTTTTACTTTTTAAGTTTTTCCTTGAGAGCTATAATATTTTCTTCTATCTTTTTTATAGTTTCAGCAAATACTTCATCACTTTTGCCTGTTGGGTCATCAAGTCCCCAGTTTTCCATATACTGAGCTGTGAGATTTGGACAAGAAACATTACAACCCATAAAAATTACAACATCTGGCTTAGGAATATCAGAAAGCAGTTTATTAAACTGAGTTTTCTCCATATCAATGCCATATGTTTTCTTTATCATTCTAACCGCATCTTGATTTATATGGCTTTTTAGCTCTGTACCTGCTGAATAACTTTCAAAAACATCACTTGCAAACTTTTTGCCTAGTACTTCTGCCATTTGACTTCTACATGAATTATGCACACAAATAAAAGCAACCTTTGGCTTATCTTCACACTTTATTTTTTCAATCATTTTTATTTACTCCTTAAAAACCCGCTTTTTTTAATATTTCTTGAACTTCTGATACTTTTAACACTTTACCCACAACAACAGGTTTTTCATTTATAACAAGTGCTGGCATACTCATAACGCCATAACCTGCGATTTGTGCCATATCCTGAACATATTCAACCTTAGCAGAAATATTCATATTATTTACAGCAGTTTTAGTATTTTCAAGCAAAGTATGGCATGATTGACAACCAGTACCCAAAACCTTTATAACTGCATTGGAATTAGCAATATTTTCAATATCTTTAACTTGAGCCGTTTGATTGTTTGACTGACATGCACAAGTTGGCTTTTTATCCTTTTTACCGAAACCAAATAAACCCATATTTTCCTCCTAAATTTATTATATTATAAAATATTGTATAGCATTAAAGAAATAGCCTACAATAATTATACCTATTATACAGATTGCTATAAATGTAACTAAAAGTTTAGGTTTAACCGCTTTTTTTAGCATAATCATAGATGGTAAACTAAGAGTAGTAACCGCCATCATAAATGAGAGAATTGTTCCAAGACCTGCACCCTTAAATAAAAGACTTTCTGCAACTGGAATTGTACCAAAAATATCTGCATACATTGGAACACCAACAATAGTGGCTAAAATAACTGCAAAAGGATTATTATCACCCAATATACTTTCAACACAACTTTGTGGCACAACATTATGAATTAGTGCACCTATTCCAACACCTATAAATATATAAGGTGCAACTTTTTTAATAGTATTAATTAACTGTTCTTTTGCATATTTAACTCTATCTTTACGAGTTAACGTTTCAGATTTTATTTCAATATTAGGTGCATTTTTAATAAAATCCTCAACATATCTATCCATTTTTAGTTTTTGTAAAAGCGTACCGCCTATAACTGCGATAACTAAACCCAAAATAACATATATAACCGCAACTTTTGCACCAAAAATACTCATAAGCAAAACAAGTGAACCTAAATCAACCATAGGCGAAGAAATTAAAAAAGAAAATGTAACACCTATTGGTAAACCTGCACTTGTAAAGCCCATAAATATTGGAATTGATGAGCATGAACAAAAAGGTGTTACTGTGCCAAGAAGTGCAGAAACAATATTTGCCCAAATTCCTTTAAATCCGCCTAAAATTCTTTTTGTTCTCTCAGGTGGAAAATAACTTTGTATATATGAAATGGTGAAAATCAATATAGAAAGCAAAATAAAGATTTTAATTGTATCATAAATAAAGAATTGCAAAGCACCATGTAAAATACCTGATATACCAAGATTTTGCAAAGCTTTACCTATAATTTCATTTAGCCATTTCATTGACAAAATCTGATTTTGAATAAAAAACCATATAGAGCTAAGAGTTTCCATTATGCTCTCCTTTAATAGTTCTAAATTTTTCGATATATAGTTCTTAGAGCAATTCCATGACAGATAGCGAAATTATATGGTATAATAAAAAAAAGACCAAGTGGTGAGAAAAATGGTGCCAGTAAACATAAGAAAGATTATAATATCAGATTTGAAAAAAGGAATAAAA
>JAGHIZ010000013.1 GCA_017886875.1 Butyricicoccus sp.
ATTTAGTTAAGGCTAAGCCGCCCATTATAAAAATAAATTTATAACAGGCAAGTACACTTTTTAAAGTCTTATGTGTGACTTTTTGAGTATAAACTCAACACTTTTTTACTGCTTATGTGTGCAGACTAATTTTATTATTGATAGTTTAGCTTCTACCAGATTCTTTTAAAAAGAGAAACAACTTTCCGTTAATTTATACAGATATAACGGGAACATTCAGAAATAACGGATAAACAAACACGATACCAAAAAACACCTATACTTTCAAAAAAGATTACTAATATAGGGCAAATAATACACTTTCCAATTCACAAAGGTTACTTAAGGCAAGTCGTGTATTATTAAATAAGGGTATCAACTTATTAAAAAATACTTCTTTTAAAATATAAATTTATGATGAAATCATTATAGCATAAACGAAAATATAACACAATATATCAAGGGGAAAAAGCGTGATAACGGTTTACCCGTTCATAAGCTATAAACGTGTAAACCGTTGTTTTATGATGTAAAATTAAAAATTTATCGTATATAAAATTAGTAATTATTATAAATATGAAACGCAAAAAAGTCCTGTATGTTGCCCAAAGCAATGAGAAATGGTTTACAGGACTTATGACGAATATTGTTTCTTAACTTTGATTAATTCTATGCTTAAAAATTAAGTAGAGAGCTACTAGCTAAACTAGAGAGCAATGAAGATGAAACATCAGTTGTTAATTTTTGAATAAACTCAATATTTTTGGTTTATACTATTTTTTATTTTATTTCGTTTACCTGTGTCTGTCGAATTATGAAGACTTAAACTATCAGAGTATATTAAGCCATAATACTAAAATTATTGTCTTTAAGAAAACCATAGTTTTTTTGCATAATAACTATATATACAAAATATAAATATTAAAAATTAAAAGAATTAACTTTTAGATATTTTATCTCCTTTTTCATATAAAAATCACCCCATCTATTAGATTGATATTATACTGTCTAATAAATGAGGTGTAGTTATAATTAATATAAATGGCTTTTTTCTTATTGTAATTACAATATTTAGTTATTTTTGTGTTATTTTTCTATTTCTATGCTATTCCAAAATTTAAGAATAAAATGATTACTGATTAGGATTAGGATAAAAAGAAGAAAACCCAATAATAAAAATTTCAAGTTAAAATAATGAAAATATAACGCTACAAGTATAATACTTATATCAAGTATTAAGCACAAAATAGCATCAAAGGTAATTGTAGTTTTATTATCCTTTAGGGCTCGTATCTTACTATACATAGATATTTGCCATAAGTAAACAATAATTGCAGATATAACAAAAGAAACTGTTAAGGATTGTTTATCAATAATAAGTATACATCCAATAGAACAAATAAATAGTGTTAAATAGTATAATATTTTAAACATAAATTATACCGGAGATGGGATAAGCAACCTTACAGTCCTTGTTATTTTATCTACCCACCAATCACTAACTTGACTTGGTAAAATATTTCTAAGTACATTATAAACAAATTGGTCAATGTTATCGGAGATATCTGCATATGCATCTACAACATCTATCAATTTTTGAGCAAATCCAGCTGCACCCTGTGCTGCAAAGTATGCCTGAACTTTAGGAGGAAGTTTATTCCAAATTTTAAGACCATTTTTTTTGAGCCATTTAGCAGCTGCTTTAATAGCTGTTTTGGCTGCACTACTTGCAGCACTTCTATCTTCTGAAACGTAGATGTTTTGAAGCTCACTTTGTAATTCAGGATCGTTTTTCATCATATTATATAAATCCATTTCAAACTGTAGAAGTTCGTCATAAGAAATAGATATGCTATTATTATTTGGAAGATATATATTATCGTTTGTTGTAGCTGCAAATGCAGGGGCACTTAAACTAAATATCATAGCTGAAGATAGTGTAAGACTAATCAGTTTTTTAGATAACTCTTTCATGAAAAATCTCCTTAAATTAATTTTGATTATGTTACTATAAAAGAGCAAATCCAGAAAGTTGCACAAAAATATTATCTATAATCTTTACATAAAATATAAAATTATATCCTACATCCATTTATAAAAGACAAATTTATGCATTTTTTCATTTTTGCTCATTTATATCTCCAATTATAGAAAATGTTGATTTATGTTTGAAAATATTTTCCTTTATGATATAATTTTGATATCCGTATATTATCGGTTGCCATTATGGCAAGGTGTCCAGCCTTTTCGATTATATATGGATTTTTCATTACAATCATAGGCATCACTCCTTTAATATAAAAAATCTAGTTGCTACAATATTGTAGCAACTAGATTTTACTGCTAAAATCAGATTTTGTCAATAGCTGTATATAAATTTTTTATTATATTTATAGAATTATTTCAATGTGGACACTTTACAAGAGTTAATTGACCTGTAACATCACCTAAAACTATTTTGTTACACTTTGAGCACATTTTCGCATCATAATAATAAGTAGTGCAGCCACCTTTGCCATTTAATACGTGTTTTTGATATGTACCTGATACATATGAATGGTTGCAAAATAGTTGAGTTTCCGTTTCATTACTTACATTATATATTGTTCCATCATCAGCTATAAAAACGGAACGATGTAGTAATTCACTCTTAATGTTGTTTTGTTCTTGTCCATTAGGTGTAAATTTGATAAATTCCTTATCTGATTTTAAAATATCGTTATTTGATAAGGTTTCTAAATATATAACATTTGGCATTTCATATGCAAATGCTGGAAATATACTAACAAGACACAGTGCACCTGCAATTGCAACAGTCAATTTTTTAGATTTTTTTCTAGGTTTCATAATAAAATCAAGCCTTTCTTTAATTATATTCTTATCGTTGCTAAAAGCACTAGCATATTTTTTATTTGATTTTTTTGTAGATATATCTATTATAAAATATCCATACTGCAATCTATCATCTCTATCCATACCATGTGTAATTTTTTCATCACAAATAAGTTCACAATTATTTTCAAGTGATTTACTAAGAAAGTAGACAATAGGGTTAAACCAATAAATACAACACATAATAACTCTTAACAAAAGAATTAGTCCGTCGTTATTTTTTATATGACAAAGTTCATGATATATTGCAGTTCTCATTTGAAACGTATTGTTAATATTTGGGGTTACAATAATAGGTTTTAATATGCCCGTGGTAAATGGTGAAATATCAGCACCAGTTTGATAAATAAAGATATTCTTTTTTATACCAAGTTCAGTTTTGTATTTGTCAATTATATTTAATATTTCATAATCAATAATTTTATTAGATGCTTTTAGGACTAATCTTCTAAATTTTTGACGTTTCCATATTTGGAATAATAGGACGCAAAATGATATGAAAATCCACAATCCAAACACTAAAAACTCATTAAAAAATGCATCTGTTCCACCTATTTTATCTTTTCCAATAAATAAAAGTTTTTCATAACCATAATAAACAAATGAGCTTACTGTTTTTGATGGAAATAGTCTTAAAATTATTCTTTTTATAAAAAAGATAAGTATAGGTAAAGGGATAAAGTGAAGTAGTAATGCTATTTTAAGCATATTATGCCTTTGTCTTAGACTGAAAATATTTGGTTTAAAAAACTGAATTAAATTAACCATTAAAAATAGCAAACTTCCACTTAAAGTCATAAATAATATTATTTGCATAAGCTTATTCTATATTTTTTAAATATTCTTTTAATTCCTTATTTTCATTGGTATCTATATATTTACTCCCACCAAGAGCTGACAAAAAATTGGATAAAGAGCCATCATACATAGTATCTAAGATATATTCTGCTTTCTTTTGTGCCAGCTGCTCTTTTGTAAACGCATGAATATATTTTCTTTTATCTTTTTTTAGCAGTCCTTTGTCTGTCATTCTAGCAAGATATGTGTTTACTGTTGAACGGTCATAGGCTTTTCCAATTTTATTGAAATATTCCCACATATTCGCACCAGAGAGCCATTCATTCCTTTCCCAAAAATAATCCATTATAATTTGTTCATTTGGCGATAAATCAAAAATCATTTTATCTCCACCTTTCATTATTTTACTATTATATTATTACTTATTTGTAGCAATTGTCAAGATGTTTCAATATAAAAAATAAAAGCCTTATATAGCTATAAAGAATATTATATTCTAAAATCACTATATAAAGCTTTTTGTAATATTTAAAATTCGTAATGTGTCCACAAACTAATAATTTTTACTGTCTGTTCTTCTTCAAATACTTCATAAACAAGGCGATGTTTTATATTTATACGTCTTGAATATGTTCCCTGTAAATCACCTTGTAATTTTTCATATGGTGGCGGTGTTTGATAGGGATTTTCTCGTATAAGTTCTATCAAAGCTTTTGCTTTTTTATCTAATTTTGCTGATTTTAACTTTGGTATGTCATTTACTGCTTTTTTTGTATAAACAATTGAGTACATTTACCATTCTACCTCATTTTCTGGTATGCACTCATTAAGTGGAGTATTCATTCCATCTATTATTTTTTCTTTAATATTTGGAATAGAAGAAAGATATAGTGTTTCCATTAAACCGTTATAATCTTCTTCACTTATTATTACTGCATTACCTGATTTTGTACTGATATTAACAGGTTCATTGTATTTTATTGTATGTTCTAGTATAGCAAAAATATTTTTTCTGAAATTAGTAATATTAGTATTAAGCATTTCGCCCACCTCCCTATATGTACAGTATAGCGTACATATTCTTAGTTTGTCAATAATATTGTACATTATTATGTACATATATTAAAATTATATTCTGATAAGTATTTTAATATCATTTTTTACTAATGTTATATTTTTTCAAAAGTCCATTAATTTTAAGATTTAAAAATTTAAATTTAATTAAATCAATAAGTATAGTTTTAATACTCGGTTCAACAATATTAGATTTAATACTAAACTTTTGAATATAAGACAAAAAGCAAGACTTTTCTTAGTCTTGCTTTTTTATCTATTACGCAGTTTCATTCACTATTAGTGGGTCATCTACTATTTTAGCAGTTTCAAATATAACAAATGGGTCTAAATCAATACACATAGTTGAATCTCGATTTCCAGCAATATCCCATGCAACTGTATCATTCATAACTGTTAAACTTTCACAAAAGAAATCATAATCAGAAATCTTACTAAATACCCCACCTTTTTTTATTAAAGGTTTAACATCTATAAGACGTACAGCACCATCATTACAATAAGCATATACAGTAAAATCTTTCCCAGCAACAACTTGTACAATAGCAGGCATTAAATTCATAATTATCCTCCTTTTTTTTACATAAGTGGTGCAATTTTATTTAAAGGTTGTGTATTTTTTGCAAGTTCCCAGTTTTGCATTAGTTCATCTTGATGCATTTCGCACCACGCAAGCACATATTTAAGTTGCCTAGATGGTAGTGCACCTTTTATAACATAACCATGTTGAATATCAACAAGTGCTTTAAAATCACCATATTGAGCATGAAAATGCGGTGGATTATGGTCAGAATAATACATAGTAATACGAATACCACCAAATAAAGATATTTCAGGCATTTTTTCACCACCAAACTTGATTATTTTAATATTTAAATTTCTAATTTTATAATAAACTATATATTTTATAAAATCAATAAAATTTCCACACTAATGCAGAGTTTTTAGTTATTATTATCTATTGATGATGAATTGTCAAGTCAAAAGCGACAGTTGATGAAAGAAAACTTCATAGGCAGATTTCCACTTGAGACATTTTCGAGGTCTAGAATTTATAAGAAATAAAGCTTTTTGTAAATCATCATTAGAAATTTTAGCTAAATCGGTTTTTTTAGGAAAGAATTCTCGTAATAAACCATTTGAATTTTCATTTGTACCCCTTTGCCAAAATGAATAAGGGTCAGCAAAATAAAACGGAATATTCAAATCACGTTCAATATTTGAATAACATGCAAACTCTTTACCTCTATCTACAGTTGCAGTTTTAAAAGCTTTTTTAGGCAGAATATTAGCAACAAATCTTACTGCATTTTCCATTGAAG
>JAGHIZ010000014.1 GCA_017886875.1 Butyricicoccus sp.
CCCCTTGCGGGGGTGAGTTGCATACTGATACATCTATAGATAGACCATGCAGACCGTCAAATTTCCGTCCCCTTGCGGGGGTGAGTTGCATACGAGCTACTGGCGTGGCGGTTTGACTGCGGTTCACATTTCCGTCCCCTTGCGGGGGTGAGTTGCATAAGCAATAATATACAATCCAAAAGTAAAATTTACGTTGTATAATATAAACCTTGCACTAACAATTTATCATATTTTACATAAAATTGCAATAGAATATTTTAAATTTATCAAAACAACCGTTTTTATATCTTTTGAAAAGTGCGAACCTCCCAAGATTATATGTTTGTTAGAGGTTCGCACATGATTATGTTACACATCATCTTTTGTTCACTATTTTCAAGTGAATAAAGTGAATATTCATATTTTGTGTGAATATTTTTAAAACTCATTTATAGATATTTATAAATATTGTTTTTTAATTTATTTTGTTTTAAAAATCTGTGTTTCTAATTGAAAATTAGAGATTTTAAGCCAACCAGCATGAACAAATGTAAATTCTTGTTCTTTAATGCCGTTTGATAATTTTATAAATTTTCCTGTTGGCTTACGTTCGGATATAGCTTGAAATATAGGTTTTCCATATTTGTAAAGTTCAAAAGTTAAAATTAGAGGTAAAACCGCACAAACTGCATCAACTTCAGTTAGAATATCTTCGATATCTTGAATGCTGTTTAAAGTTTTATCATAAACAATCAATTTTACTTTATCATTGAGAATAAATTCCAAATCTTTGAATTGCTCATCTGTCATTTTATGACGTGAAATCCATAACACTTTTTTCATTTTAATTAACCTCCTTTATTTATTACTCGTAAGCAAAACTATTTTTTTCAGAGATAACATGATTTTTTACGCCAACCTCATTTTAGGGTATAAAAAAAGCCCTAAAAATCAATGGTAAAAAACAGGTTGGCGTTTTTAAAACTACATAAAAACAGTTTATTTGATATTTTTCTAATTTGATATTGCATTTAATTTATATATATGATAGAATTACAGTGTAAAACATATAGTTTTAAGAATATATATACTCTTTTATATGTGTATTTTTGCTGAAACCACTCGCCCCTATGCGGGGACTGAAACTCCAGTACATGTTACATGGATAATCAATCTATCAGGAAACCACTCGCCCCTATGCGGGGACTGAAACTTTATCATATGAGCAAAGTAATAACAATATCCATCAAACTACTTGCCCCCTTACGGGGACAAAAAAAGACGCCTTTTGGGGCGTCTTTTTGTATTTAGCTACCACTTATATATTTTCTATATACATTTCTTCTGTGGTTTGCTGAGCCGACTTTAACTTGTTTATTGCATCATTTGTATTTGAAAATACCATGCCATTTTCTAGTATTTCAATTACATCTGTTATAGCATTAAACAAAATTAAATAAGCCTTTTTATAATTCATAGTTTTTCACCCCTTTCTATGATAATAACATATACGCTTTTTTTAAGCGTCTAATCATTCGTCTACGTTTATTGCGGTTTTGCGTTGTAACTCCAAACAAAACAGCTTGTTCATTTTGTGTCATAGTCTTTATATCTGCAAATCTACCATTTTTTCTGCTCATAAGCACTATACTGCAATCATCATATGTATTTGCTGAAATATACTCTGACATAATTTCATTTAACATTTTTTGTGATTGCTCACTTTTTAACATCTCTGTACGCTCTAAAAGCACTTTAAGTATAGGCGATAATTTTTCTTTTTGTTTCTCATAGAGTGTGTTTTCACAACCATCAGATATAAGGATAAAACCCTCTAGTTTGCTTTGTGTACCTCTCATAACTTTAGCATTTAAAATAGCGTTTTTTGATGTTATAAAATTGGTTGTATTTGCAAACTCACCGTTTTCTGGTTTTGATGCAACCAAAATTTTACCCTCTTTTTGAAAGCCTATAACTCCATCACCTATATGGAAAATAAGATATTTATCACCTTTCACAGCAACTGCAAGCAATGTACATGATAAAGCTTTTATATTGCTTTTAAGTTCATATGCTTTTTGCTTGATTTCATTCTGAACAGCTAAAATAATATCTTGTTTCATGTCAAACGGGCTTGAAACAGTGCTAAATACATCAAATTTATCACATAAAACTCTACAAATAGTTTTTGTTGCACACATTGCACCATAATGTGATAAAGGCTGTGAACCTGCACCATCTGCAAGAGCAATAGCTGTAACACCATTTTCACATAAAGTATATGTTTTATCTTGACAAGGTATAGAGTTTAAAATGTGACCTTTTCCTGTAACCTCAATTTGTTGTGTATGCCACATAAATAATTGCCTCCTTAATCTTCTATATATTTTCTCATGTCCATCATTATTCCATAACAAACAGGACAAAGTTTTAAAAGTTCTGGGTATTTTAATCCTTCTTTCTTGCGTGAAACAGATAATTGATATGATTTTGTACAAGATTGACAGATAAACACTTCATCATCACGTTTATCAAAACCATTAGCACACTTAAAACCACTTGGTGAAATTAAAGCTGATTGTGGGTCTTGGTCTTGCAGTCTACCTTCAACAAGCAATTTTTTATAACGTCTAAACGAAGAAAGCCAACGTTTTGATGATATTCTAGTATCTTCTGTGCTATATTCTCCATCTTTTTGGAATGTTTTATAAAACAAACTTTTTATATTGTATGGTAAATGACTCCATTGATATTTATAAATTCCTTCTGGCACTAATTGACTTGATTTTTTACCGAGTGGATATGGAAATTGCATATTGCGAATTTTTTCTTCAATCTTTAAATCTGTCTTATTTGCATAAGGTGCTATGCTTGAATGCATAATCATAAACAGCAAAGTTGCAACAGCAAAATTTTCATTACCCATTGTTCTTAAAAATTCACTAAAGTTTTTTCCTTGGATTTCAGGTGCTACAAAATGTGTTGTACCTACTGGGCAAGGATAACCACCAATTTGATAACTATCACAATCTACAAACCATACTTTTTCTGGTGTTTCAACAATAATATTGTCAAGATTTATATCACCAAGCAATATACCAGATTTATGCAGTAATACAATTTTTTTAAGGACAGATATTGCAATATTTACAACATCTATTTTTTGACCGCTAGGAAAATATTGTTTATCTTCAATTAAACATGATTTTAAAGATACACCTTTAGCTTTATCCATACGATAACCTAAAAAATTACCTTGCATATCGCATAAAATCTCTTTAGGCCAGCAAATTCCATTATAATTCCTATATACTTTTAGCATGAGCATAATTTTATCACGTTTATGTGTTGTTAAATTATTATCGTGAAAAATTTTAGCAACAGTACCATCATTTAAATCATATATAATACCCTCTCCACCATTGCCTATTTTAGAACCTAATTGTAAAACTCCATTCGCACCAACTACATAATCACTTGTTTTAGGAATATTATTTACTTTTATAAGCTCATTTTGGTCTATTATAATATGATTTTTAGATATATCTATCAGAGTTTCTTTTACAGATTTAGAGAAATACCTATTAAAATAACCGTATTTATTTATACGACAAACATAAATAGGCTTTGTATTTACCGATTGAAGATTATTGATTTTCAGCAAATCTTCAGACAAATTATTATCCATAGTTATAATTAACAGTTTTTTATCTGTTGCAAATTTAGTTACAATATTTAAAAATTGCTGGTCACCAAATAATTTATTGCCATCATCATAAATACTAATCAAATTTTGTTCTATAAAAGTCTTAATTTGCTTGTATATATCTCGGATACGCTGTTTTAAAACTGGCTTTTTTGCATATAAATTATTAAGCTCATCTAAAACACTTGAAGGGACAATAATATGCTTATCATAACGTATTAGCATAGGTTTTATATTTTCCATGAATTGGGGAAAATTAGGACATATTATTGAACAAGTATCAATTAAAATACTGCGATTTTGAACCATATCTTCCATATATGTTTCAGCTTTTTCTCGGATAGAATTATTCTTTTTTTGCAGATAATCCATTAATTCCTGCATCTGAATCATATTTAATTGGTCATTTACAGGTGTTATAGAGCATTTTCTAAGTAATATATTAAGTGTATTTTCATCTAATTCCATTTTGTCAGCGACTTCATTAAGATTAAACATTATATACTTCCCCTTTCTTTAATTAAAGTGTATCTTGTTTCCAAGATTCATTGGCAACTAATTTTAATGCCTCAAAATCTGGTTCTTCTTCATCACTCACAGCAGAAGTTGAAACATGAGAAACGCTCTGACTAAGCCATACAAAAAACTCACGGAAACAAATATTATTCATATTAACTGCACCATTTTTACTTAAACGGTTCATTACAACCATATCAGCGTCATTGCCAATACCAACTGAAATAACGGTTAAACAACGGCTTTGAATTTGCTGTTGAATTTTAGATATCATATCATTTAATAGTTTAGGGTCGCCATTTGGTGCACCATCACTCATAACAACTAAAATTGGCTGATAATATTCAACACCTGTCATTTTGTATTTGTTTTTACGTTTTTCAAGCATATTCATAGCCAGCTCTAAACCCTCACCCATACAAGTTATACCGTTTGCAGTAAATACTGGAGGAGTAATATTATTTACTGTCGTAAAATCGGATACAAAATCAACATCACTTGAAAATGTTACAATAGCAATTTCAGCAGATTTACAAGTTATTGAATCTGATTTAATTTCGTTTAAAAATTGTCTTACACCAGCATTTAATTCTGCAATAGGCTTGCCCATCATAGAAATGCTGATATCCAAACACAACATAACGGGTACTCTTGGGTTAGGGTTGTTAATCAGGTCACCAAGTCCATTCATCATTTTTCGGTAATCATTTTTGTTATACATAGTAATACTTCCTTTCCGCCTTTAAGGCAATTAAAAAATATTTTTTGTGGTTATACTTATTACTCGCAACCAAAACCACTTTTTTCAGAGATAAAATAAAAATATTTATTGAATTTATTTAATATTCATGATAGTATAAATGTGTAGATAATTTGCCCCTATGCGGGGACTAGAACTGTATAAAATCAAATTGTTCTACTAACGAATCAGGAAACTACTCGCCCCTTTGCGGGGACTGAAAAACCACCTTCAAAAATGAAGGTGGTTTTCTATGCTTTTAGAACGGAAGTTCAGTGTCGATTTTATTTGATGAAAATTTTTTAACTAACCCATATATTATATTATCAACGCTTGCAATAAACTCAGCAGATGAAAGTTTTCCATTTTCAATTTGGTTTAGCTTATCTTCCCATTTGACTGTAAGTTTTGGTGATATTAACTCTTCAGGTAATAATTTAATAAAGGACATCGCTTTTTCAGTTGGTGCAAGTCGTGTTATTTCGCTGTTTTCATCTTTTATACGCTTTACAAAAGTATCATCTATTTCTACATCATTATCAGAAGAATTTTCAACTTTTTTAAACGCATATTTAACAAGCTTTTCAATAATATCAGCACGAGTTGCAGCAGTTCCCAAACCCACAAAATCTATATCTTCTAATGTTTGATTATCTACAACCTTTTTATTAACTACACCTGCATTTTCCATAGCTCTTAATAATGTATCCTCTGTAAAGCGTTCTGGTGGTGTTGTAATAATTTTTTTAATATAAGCATTATTAATGTTTACAACTTGACCTATTTCCAGTTTTGGTAGGTCTTTTGTTAATTTACAAGGCTGTTTTTTTAAACTTAACATATATTCATTTTCAATTGCTTTCCAACCCAGTGAAATATCTTTGGTATTTGTAAACTTAAATAACTTTCCATTACATTCTAATATAACCTTTGTTTCACAGTATGTGTATGGAGATGATACAGCACATAAAATTCTTAAACATATAAGTTCAAGCAACTTTTCTTCTTCATTAGAAATACATTTATTTTTGTTTTCAATTTCTTTTGTAGGAATAATTGCATAGTGACCGTATACTTCTTTATCATTTACAACATTATGAATGTTATATTTAAATTCTTTTTCATCAACAAATGACATAAGTTTACTTAACATCTCAATTGTTTGTGACAAAGAATTAGCCATATCTGAAGTTATATATCTGCTATCCGTACGAGGATAAGAAAAAATCTTTAATTCATATAACTTCTGTAAATAATTCAATGTTTCTTTAGCACTATATCCAAATAAACGGTTTGCATCACATTGTAAATCTGTAAGATTGTAAAGCATAGGTGGGGTTTTTACTTTTTCTGTACGTTTAATATCAATAACCTTTGCTGTTGAACCTTTACAAGCATTTTCTAACAACTTTGCTTGATTTTCGTCTTTAAATCCTTCGCATACAGCAATAAAATCACCACATTCAATATGTGTATTGTAATATGTTTCAGGTTTAAAATTTAAGATTTCATTTTCACGCTCTACAATAAATGATAAAGTCGGTGATGTAACTCGTCCAACTCTTAACGCTGTTTGAGAGTCCAATTTCTCTTTGTATAAAGTTGTAAACAATCTAGTTGCATTCATACCAACAAGCCAATCAGCTTTTGCACGACAAACAGCAGCTTTATATAAATTATCATATTCAGAGCTGACTTTAAGATTATTAAAACCATTTATTATCGAATCATCTTCCAATGAAGAAATCCATAACCTTTTTACTGGTTTATTACATCTTGCAAAACAATATACACAGCGGAAAATATATTCGCCTTGACGTTCAGCATCACAAGCATTTATAATTTCTGTTATATCCGTTCTATTCATAAGTTTTATTAAATAGTTTAACTGGTTTCTCTTCTTATCTTCTGGAACAATAAACCATTTATTTGGTATTACAGGTAAACAACCCCAATTTCTATATTTGGAGTCATAAAATTTAGGTTCTGCTAATTTTGTTAAACTACCTGAACACCAACTTACAATATAATCATTTCCTTCATAGTGATTATCTACTTTTTGATTTGCACCAATTACATTAGCTAAATTTTCAGCAACTGACTTTTTCTCTGCTACAACTAAAATCATATTATTTATCTCCCTTCAATTACTTAAAATTGATATTTTTTGTTTTTATAAATTTTATCTTCATAAAAATATTCGTCCCAAATTTCTACATCATAGCAATCATCTAAAGCATCTAAAGAATCTAAATCCTCACAATCATCAAAATCTTCATAATTTTCATCGCAAGCAAAAATATCATCAACATTCAAACCTTTTAGATTTTCATTTGCTTGTTCCATATCAACATAGAAAAATTTGTTATCATGGGTTTGCATTATATTTTTTGGTAAAATAAGTTGTGATAAATTCTTACAACCACAAAAAGCATAATCACCAATAGATGTAACACTTTCTGCGATAATCACCTGTTTTAAGCTTGTACAACCACAAAACGCATATTCACCAATAGTTGTAACACCATCTGGAATAATAATCTGTTTTAAATTTGTACAGCCACAGAAAGCATAATTACCGATAGCCTTAACATTTTCAGAAATAACGATTTTTTCCAATGTAGTACAGCCATAAAAAGCACTGTCACCTATTTCAACTATACTATCGCTTAAAATAAATGATTTATTATTATCATTATTTTTGATGCTTTTACAATTTGTCATTTTTAAAGTTTCCATTTTTTATTCTCCTTTGTTTTTTTGAAGTATTATATCCCCTTATTTAGAACTCGCAAGCAAAAAGCTTTTTTTCAGGGATACAATAAAAAAATTTTAAAAAAATTTCTTATGTGTTTTCTACCTCTATTTAATAATCGCATTTATTAAAACTTTTTTCAGAGTTTAGAGATAAAATAAAATTTTTACGCCAACCTCATTTTTGGGCATAAAAAAAGCCATAAAAATCAATGGTAAAAAACAGATTGGAGTTTTTAAAAATACATAAAAACAGTTTATTTGATATTTTTCTAATTTAATATTGCATTTAATTTATATATATGATAAAATTACAGTATAAAATATATAATTTTAAGCATATATACACTCTTTTATATGTATATTTTTGCCGAAACTACTCGCCCCTTTGTGGGGACTGAAACCATCTATAATATCGTAAAGTTTATCGTATATGCGATGAAACTACTCGCCCCTTTGCGGGGACTGAAACTTACAGGAGGGATTTTGTTATGTTTGAAAGTGATTTCAATATAATCATTATTGCTGATTAAACATAAGTCGCAAGTATATAACTCACCCCACACAGGAACGGAAAAAAAGACGCCTTTTCGGGCGTCTTTTCCTTTTTTATCGCTCTAGTTTTGTTAGAAGGAATTTTTCTTCATCACTGTCAAGAATTTGACCTGTTATCATTTTTACAGCTACATCTCTCGGTGGCTCGTAGTTTTGCTGTATATCTGTATATATTGTGTCAATATTCTTAATTAAGTCAAGCACTTCGGCAATAACCTCTGCTTTAAGCTGACTTTTATATTCACGCTGGTCGCAAATACAACCTAAAGCAAGTATACAGCAGATAATTTCATTATCATTTAAAGCACCATCTTTAAGCACATCACATATATCTAAAACAAGTTTTTCTACTTTCTCAAGTGATAATGGATATTTTTCAGAATTTCTATGCAAAGCTACACCAATAGCATGAACTGAGTTTTGAAGATTAGAACTTCTATTATTAAAAATATCGTCAATATCGCTTGTAACCTGTTTTTCAATCCAATCTATATCGGTTTTTGTTTTAGCATGAGCATATAAACAAGCCTGAAGATAAGAACTAATTTTATGAAGTGATTTGAGTTTTTCCATATTTACAGTACTACCACATACACTTAATGTATAAATAGCTTGGATATTTGTATTAACCTTTGAACCATTAACAGAAAAACCATTTATTGCAGTGGAAAGCTGTGACATACATATACTTTCTAACTGTTTCTTTTGACTGTTTGTCATATAATCGCCAATTTTACGAGCTATTATAAATAATCTCATGCGTACTTCTTCACTGTGATTTTTTGAAAGCTCATCAAGCACAATCTTAACAAAATCCTCTTTATTAGCAGCACCACATATACTTTTTACAGTAACAGTTGCTCTCTTAGAAAAATCACCATTTCTTGTTCTTTCAAAATTATTGCATAACTGAATAAGATTATTAATTTCTGCTTTTGCATTTAACTTACTGCCATCAGGTGCAATAAATTTAGTCTTTGTTTTGGTCTGTTCAGTGTTATCAATAGCTATTTCAGCATAACCTTGTTCAATTTTTTCTTTTCCCTCTTCATCTGTACTTGTCCATGCATTCATTGCAATAACTTTGTTTTTATCCATGTGTATTTGAAATGCAACATAAGCACCAAATTTATAGTTTTGCTTAAACGAGATATTACCACTTGCTATTGTTCTATATGTGCCATCAATATTTTTGCTTTTAATAGGTATTGCAATTTTATTTTGACCAATTTCAATTTTAAAACCAGTCATAATATTTGATGTGTATGGAAGTTCTGCACCTGTTGGCACTATTTCCTGTACTGCACCGTTTTTTGCACCCAAATAAAGCGTATCATTTAATATATTATTGCCCCATTCAATAGCAATGGGCTTTTGTTCTTTTTGTGGCTTAATTTGGTTTTTAACCTCACTTGCTCCAACTATTTTCATATCATCTTGCATTTGTTCATACTTATTCAAATAATAATGATAAACTGCTGCACCTCTTGCAACTGCTTGGTCTGGGTCAAGTGCCACAATAGGCTCAAAGCCGAAAAACTCCTTTAATCTATCGGTTATCATATAAAATTTAGACATACCACCATTTACAATAACAGCATCAACTTTAATATTTGAAACACCTAATTTAACAACTGCTTTATTAAGTACATCTAAAATCGGATAAATAATATTTTTAGTATTTTTTATACTATCAATATTATTATAATCATTATAATTTAGCTCATTAGCCATAAATACAGAAAGAATATCTTCAATTTCTTCCTTTGTGAATGTATCGTCATATGAATAGCCAATACCACCCATATTACCACCTATTGAAATTTCAATATCCTCGTCATCATCGTCCCAACCAGAGCTATAACTATCATACTCATTGTTACAACGTTCACTTAATTCTAATTTTAAGTTTTCAGCATATACTCTAAGTAGTGGCATAATTTCGTTTTTTCGCTGACGTAATATTGATATTACTTCACTATGGCTTGAATATTGTTTCAAATAGCGTTGATACATAATATTTGCTATTTGCTCATCAAAGTCATCACCGCCCAAAAGTGTATATCTATTTGTTGCAATTTCATCAACTTTTAATACATCATTTAAGTTATCTCTGCGTTTGATTTCATGCATTGTTATATCAAGAGTACCTCCGCCAAGGTCAAACACTAAAACTCTTTGTTTTTCATCTAAATTCATAATAGTATTTGGTATTTCACCGTTGCGAATTTGGTTAATTAAATCATAAATAACTGCATTTGGTTCTGAAAGAAGTACAGCTCTTTCACTTCCATCTGCATTTTTAACTTTTATTCCTGCAAGCTCAGCAGCATCTCTTGTAGCTTTACACATTGCTGAGTCAAAATTAGCAGGTACAGTTATAATTGCATCTTTAATTTCAAAGCGACATTGTTTTGAAGCATCATTTAACATATGCTTTAAAATTCTTGCAGATATTTCAGCTGGTGTTTTATCTGGAATATCTGGAGATAAACCCTCGGCTAAAGGTTTACCCATTTGACTTTTAATAGATTTTGCAACCAAATGAGGTCTTAATGGATATTGTCTTTTTGCAAAATCACCAACTAAAGGCTCATAATTTCGCTCTTGTCTATAATAAACACAAGATGGTATAGTAGGTGTTTTTTGTGTACCTAATTTTGTTTCACCTGACACATTATTATACATATCAATAGGTCGACTGATATTTACAACCTTGCTTATAATATCACCATTAGGTTTTTGGTTTATTATTGATAAGACAGAATTTGTTGTACCTAAATCAATACCCACATAAAGCTCGTTATTCATTTTAATTTTCCTCCTTTAATTTTGGACGTGCAATTTGTATTTCCTTATCTTTATAAATCCAACCTGAAGAAACAACTCTAACTGTTTTAACTTCATCATCTGTTTCAAATGGTGTGCCTTCATAGCTACAAAACTCAACATCTGACGCTATAACCTGTTTTATAGAATTGATTTTCATAATTGGTTCTATGTGACTATCTCTTACAAACTGAATTAGTTTTTTAGTCATTATAAGCAGACCATTTATTTCAATTGGCAATTGATAGTTACTTTTTCTAAGCTCATCAACTCCCTTACGAACTACTAAAAGCTCATCAAGAATACAACCATATTTTTCAGAATTTAATCTTGCAAAAAAATCTGTAAGCTCTTTAATTTTGCTATCTTGAAGTTGTTGTTCAAATTCTTCTTGTAGTTCTTCAAGCATAAAATTAGTTCTTTCAAGAGTACTTTCAAGCTGTGCAATTCTAATAAGTGCTTTATCATAAGATAACTTCTTTTCTCTTTTTTGTGGCTTTTCCTGAACGAAACCATAAACATGAGCAATTGCATCTGAAATATCATAAAAAAGATATTTACCCAATGTATTTCCAAGCAATAACAATTTTTCAATGTCATTGTGATTATCTATTTGTGGGTGTTTATTATAAAGCATCAAAAGGTTTATACGGTCTTGAGATTCATGTTTTTTATCATTTACCAGTTCTTTTCTTAGCTTTTCATAAAAATTAAAATCTTCTGCATTTCCAGATAAAGCATTTTCAAAATAACTTGCTATATTTTCTGCATTAGCAAATATATCTTGACGCTCATGAGGATTTGCAAGTTTTCTATTTCTGAAAATCTGAATTATTGCATTTCCTGTTAATTCATAATCATATTTATTATTCATAATATTTGCATATTCTCTTGGCTCAAGTGTGTAATTATCACACATAATTAAAAATAATTGATTTTCAATTATAATTTCTTGCTTGGAATTTCTGCCTTTTGTAGCTTTATTCAATACAGCGTCATGTATACCAGACAAAATCTCCTGTATTTTTTCATTTTTTAAATCTAACATATTTATTGCCTCCTAAAGTCTATAAATTTCGCCTTGTTCTGCAAAAACAAACTGTGCATTACAATCCGAATTTAATAAAATTTCTTGCTCTATTGTTTTATCAAAAACTGAATTTTCCTTTGCACAATGCACTAAAACAACCTGTTTTGGATTTATCTTTGTTATGAAAGCTTTCATATCATTGAAATCCTCATGAAGTGAAAAATCTATATAAAACACTTCATCATATCGAATATCTGTTTTTTGTGCAGTTACAAAAATATGTGGTATATAAGGTTTTTCTAAACCCATAACACGATTATTTTCATTCAAAATTGGAATTGATAAATTTTCCATTTTATTTACTATATTTATAACCGATTTATCAATATAAACAGGTATATTGTATTTATTAAAGCTATTTAAAGTTTTAATAAATTCAATGCCTTTGCTAAGTTGTGAAACATAGCAAACAATGGATTTATTTTGTTTTGCATTATACAGAGCAGCTTTTGCCGTTTTATAAAGCCTATTACAATTTTTCATATATTGTGGGTGCTTGGCATGAAGTCCACACATAATAACAGTGTCAATCTTGATATTATCAGGTAATATACAACCATCTGTTAAAGGTGTGCTATCTAGTGAATAATCTCCAGTATATAAAATATTTCGTTTTCCAAACTGAAAAAGTGTCATCATAGCACCAGATATATGACCAGCTGGGAAAAAGCTAACTTTATATTTTCCAAAATCCATAGTTTGCATATAACCAACTTTTGTTATATTTTTTAGCATATACTGCACTGACAATCTTTTTTGCTCGTCATATTGGCTTTTAGCAATAAAATTTTTATCATAAAGCTGATATTCAGTAAGCAAAGCTGTAAGTTCTGTCATATATATACTTGCTTTTGGTGTGTCTTTCATTAAATCTAGTAAGTACCCTACATGGTCTATATGTGCATGAGATATAAACACTTGATTTATTTGACACATACTTTCTATAAGTGGTGATGTCACAAGTGAATATATATCTGGTTTAAAAATTAAATCCTTTTGTTTGCCTATACCAGCATCAAGAATTATATTTGCATCACCCAATTTTAAAAAATAACAGCTTGCACCGACTGACTGACCACCACCAAGTGGCATAAAAGAAATATTATTCATTTTATTATCACCCCCAATCTATAAACACATATAAATTTTAAACATAATATTCTGTTTGCAATCTCGTTTTGAAGATTTCACGACCTTCGGCAGTGAATAAAAAATCCTCATCTTTTTGACCTTTTACTACATCTTTACAAAATTCAATATAAAGCATACCCATTGAATATGTAATTACACTTGCTGTAATGGCTGAAACTGTGCCACCAACAAATGAACCTGCAACAGGTATCATTTTAATCAAATTTTTTACTATTGTTTTGCCAAGCATACTAGCACCGCCAAGTTCAATAACTGTCATTATTAGTCTTTTTAATGCACTATCATTTGACTTTAAACCAAAAATATCATTGATTTCTGATAACATGCTTGTTTGCTGTACAAGTAAAATAGGAGCATCTGCAAAAGGAATAGGTATAGCACCAACTGCACCAGCAGAAAGTGAATAACTATTTACTATTTTTTCTGCTTTTTCTTTCATGTACTCAATATGGTTTGTTTTTCTTAACATAATAATCGTCTCCTTTTCTTTAAACAGTGGTTTATAGGCTTTATACTTATTACTCGCAATCAAAACCACTTTTTTCAGAGATACAAGAAAATTTTTTAAAAAAATTTTTTAGGTGTTCTGTATCTCTATTTAATACTCGCATTTATTAAAGCTTTTTTCAGAGATAAGATAAAAAATATTTGTTGAATTTATTTAATATTCATGATATTATGGATACATAGATAATTTGCCCCTTTGCGGGGACTGAAACGCATTTAAACCGATGTCGGTGGAGATTTTTCGGGGAAACTACTCACCCCTATGCGGGGACTGAAACAAGAATATGCCAGTAGCTATACCAGTTGTTAATGGAAACTACTCGCCCCTTTGCGGGGACTGAAACCATATAACTTCACCGTATGGGCAAAATGTGTTCTGAAACTAATCGCCCCTTTGCGGGGACTGAAACTAATAAAGGATGTATTTATAGGCTTAGAGAAGATGCCGAAACTACTCGCCCCTTTGCGGGGACTGAAACTGTATAGTAGGTAGATGATTTTTGGAACCGACTAAGGAAACTACTCGCCCCTATGCGGGGACCGAAACTAGCATTACCTGTTAAACATGCAATAGCACCAAGAAACTACTCGCCCCTTTGCGGGGACAAAAAAAGACGCCTTTTTTGGCGTCTTTTTACATTTTATATTTTACTGCACCCATTCCAAGAGTGGTTTTTGTGCCTATGCCTGTATACTGTGATAAATACATAAGTGCATCTACGAGCTGTTTTTTAAAGTCATCGAGCTTATTTTCAAATACTGCCGAACCTACAAAACCAGAAATAGCATTTCCTTTTAAATAATAGGATTTATCATGCAAATAAAAATGTTTACATATAAGCCTATCTGTTAGACTTTTTAAACCCTCTAAATCTTCATCATCTATTGGGCAATCCTCAAAGCAAATATTCCACTGCTTGACTAAATTTTTTATTATTAAATGTGAAGTCGGTAAAATTATATATTCACCATGATTTTTAAAGGCTGTTGGAGTTATAAACTCCAGTTTATGCAGTCTTTTTTTAGTTGCAGATAAATCAAAAAACTGTTCTACATCTAAAATTTGCTCTTTTTTTAGACTTTTAACATGAAAATTTATATTTTCACTTTTTAGATAATAATTATCTCTATTTAATATTACTTCATCAAGAGCATTTATAGCTTTTTCACCCATTAAAGTTATATTCCATTTATCTAAATGTAAATATTGGCTTATAGGTGTAAAGCCTGTGTTATGAACACTATTTGCAAAGTCATTAGGTGCATTTTCAAGAAGTGCAGCATATAAACGATATGCCCATTCTGCTTTTGTTGTGCAAGACTTATCAGTCGATAGGGTTATTTTGTAGTTTGTTATCATTACATTCAGGTTCTTCCTTACCATTTATATAGGCTAAATATTTTTTGTGGAAACATGATATACTATTAGGATTTACTCCTTTTGTAATATTCTCACATTTTATCAAATAGTTTTTTCTAACATTAGAATCGAAATTCATCTTGCCTTCACTATCTATATACATTATAGACTTATTTTCCTGATTTATAGCTTCTGGTACAAGAACATTGTATGGTTTAAATTCACTATCTCTAATCTGTTGTAATGTTTTACAATCATCTTCCATATAAAAATCAAGATATGACTTTCTAATTGTATTAAATACATCACGTTCATGGAAAAAATCTATCTTTAAAGATTTAGAAATCCAAGTAATATCTTCTGTATAAAACATTGAATACCATCTTTTTTTCTGTTCGCTAAACTTTTTCCCTTTTGCATTTTGAAAATCAATTATCATCTGTGCTAATTCTAATGATATTAATGATATTGTTTCATTTTCTGATTCTTTAATTTCATTTTTTATAACTATCTCTTCTGGTTTTACTGCATCCATATTTTCAATTACTTCATACAAATCAACTTCATCACTACTTGATGTTTTATACTTATCATCTAAACTTATTGTTTGGCTTGATTTATGTATCTTCTCTTTATTTTTTTGATATATATTTTCTTTACGATAAGAATCTTTTCTTCTCCTATCAATAATAAAACTTAAATATGAAAAAAAAGATTTTGATTTTTGAATATTAAATTTTTCTATAGCCTCAATTATTGCATCAATAACATAATTATCATTAAATTTACTGTCATTTTTATCATATATATTGTCAAAATACTGCATACATAATACAAATAATTCCATTTTGCATTTATCTTGAACAGCATTATTCTCTTTTTGTTTTTCTTCAATCCACTTAATCGCTTGATTGTCAATATCTTCTTTGATTTTATTATTAGCCATATCTATCCCTCCAATCTTATAATGACAAAATATTGCTTATAATCTTAGCAGGATTTTCAACCTTTCTATCAGCTAGAACACGCACAATTTCATCAAGCTTTAAAATAGCTGTTTCATCATATAAATAACCTTTTTCTGGCTTTACAGTTCTATCCACTTTACCATAAACAACACATGAAATACTGGTATTTCTCTTGATACGATATGCGTATTGTATAGCAAGTTTCATTGTCATAGACAGTGGTTTTGTACCAAAAGTAACGCATAAAAACAGTTCATCATCTTCATTTGTATACTCTATTAGCTTCTGGAATGTTTCTAAATGATATGATACTGATTCATCTGTGTCAATTTCAATGCAGTTTATAGCCTTGCATATAATGCCTTTATCCTCGCAAATTTCATTTAACTGAGTTTTAAAAATTTCAAAGTTATAACGTGCATTTTCAGATTTTTCTAAAACTACAACAACTTCAAATTCTTCACCTTTTTCAACATAACCATTTATAGCCGAAAGAATAGGAAATGATATCTTTTTATTTATTTCCAATTTTTCGTTGTCCACTGTCTTATAATAATATTCGCCCAATTTTCCCTTTGGTTGTAGTGGTATAGCTGTAAAAAACTTCTTCATTTATTTTTTCTTCCTTTCTGTGTTGTAACCGAACCGCTAAACTTTTGCAACAGTGCCTGCATAGGGTCTAATGGCTCATTATTTGTATCATCATCATTATTGCGTACATCGCTTATACTTGGCAATGCTTTTTCACCCTTGTTATGAGTGCCAAGTGCCATATATTTCACTTCATCATCAAATCTGACTTTGGATTTTATATATATAAAGTCTTTTATAATATCCTCGTCCAATAATGTTTTCTTTTTGCTTTCAAGCTGTTTAATTGCAAATTTATCATATGCTTTTATATAATTTTTAATATCTTCGTCTGATTTTTGGTTTGCTTTATTGCATAAACCATCAAAACTATACATATCTTCAAAATTGAATTCGGTTAATTTATCAATTTTCAATTTCATTCTGCCGAAACCATAAGGTTTAGCCATGCCTATTTGCTGATAACAGTTATCTTCAAGCTGTAACGACCACAACAATAGCCCAAGTTCATCTTCTGTAAGATTTTTATAATGTATCACTCCAGAAAATACACTTCCCACATCAAGCGGTTTAAGTTCGGTTGCAACCTTTTCGTTTGCATTAGGTGGTAAATCCGCCTGTGCAGGTTTAAGCCAATATTGTTTGTATCCACGCAAGGCAAAATTTTCTTCATTATAGTACTTTCCGTCTTTTGAGTATGCTCTGTAATAACTTGGTCTTGGTTCTCCTAAAACAGTTTTTATATTTTTTATCTGATTAGGTTCATTTACAAGCTCTAAATCTTCAAAGAACACTCTTGAATGATAAGCATAGTTCTTAGTAGCGTAACCAAATATAGCATGAGGATAATCTATAAATATTTCTTTCTCATCTGCCCTTCGCAAATGAGAATTTGGCAAGCCTTTAGATAACTTATTTGAATAACCTATACGCAAAAATCTTGACATACCAAAATAAATATGACCATCATGATAAATAAAAAATATAGGCTTAGGTTGTCCATCTTTTGGTAAATCCCAAAATTCTTTTTCTGGTGTTAATGTATTGCGACGGTTTTCAAAATCAACTTTATATGAAGTAATATCATCATCTTTTATTTGCAAAGGTTCAGCATTTGTATCCATTTCTGGGAATAGATAAAGAGGATTAACCTTTCCTGTTTTTTCGCCAACTGGTCTACCTGTGCAAAGTAAAAAACCCTTTTTAGCTTTTATATTTTTATCAAAAATATTTGCACCATTATCCGTTTGTTGATAACTAACTTTAAAAGTACAAGCAACTTTATCTGCATATTGTTTTACATCTTGCTGTGTTCTAGGAACTCTAATAACGGGTGATACAGTTGGAAGTATAAAATAATTTTTACCTTTTTTATAAATATACCCTGATTTTACGTTATTAGGTATAGCAACGGACTTGCCAGACTTATTCTTTATAATCTTAATATCAAGTGCAGTAGCATAATACTTTTTTAACTCACCACATACACTTTTAGATGCTATATCTCTAAAATAAATTTGATAATCTTCTATATCTTCTCCACTGCGAACAAGACCAAAACCTAAAATCTGCATATTTTCTCTTATCATACCTCTCAACGATGATGCAGGAATTTTAAATTTTCCATCACTATCTTTATAAAAATCTCTTTCGGTGCTAGATATATAAACAGGGGTTTCAGCCTTCATAGTTATATGTATTTCACCTGTTTTAAGTGATTTATCAATTTTACTCCAATTCGGCAAATCATCTGGACTTTCATATCGCTCAATAACCTTATTAGCAAACGGTACAAAGTTATATGGTGCATAAGCTGTTTTATTATCTTCTTGCATATTTACCCCTCCCATTTGCTAAGACATGTTAAAGCAATATATGCCTGTCCATCTTCATCTGCACTTAATATTCTTTTGACGGTTAATCTATTACCAAATTTTTTGTTGTTATCAAGATTATAGGTTGCTATTAAACAATCATCATTAGGCTCAGTTTTTATTAAAACAGAATTTTGCAAACCATTTTTCATAAAAAATCTAATTTCTGTGTTTTCATTGAAAAATTTTGCATCTATAATCTTATGAAAATCAATATTTTCAGGTGTTTTGCCTAAGTATACATCTTCAAAGGTGCGAATAAGAGCAAATGGCAATGTTTTAGCCATATCCATTGCTATTTCATGCTGTAATTTTTCTGTTTTCACGCTTTTAACACCTCCACCCAATCCTTAAACAAGTTATCATTATCATTTAAAGTTAAATTGTCATTATTAAATACTAATTCGGCTTTTTTACCATCTGGAGTATTAGCAGTTACTTTATCTACTTTTATATATCCCTTACCAGTAGCACTACCACTTCCAAATGTATAGAGTCCTAAAGCTAAATCTCTAAGAGCAAAAATCATCAAAGCTAATGCCATTTTATCATGTTCAGGCACACAGATTTTTATATTTATAGCACTTTTAAGAGGTTCTTCGATAAATAAACCCTGTCTTATCACACCAGCTGTAAATTTATTTATGCGAATACGTGATATTTTATTTGGTTTATCATCAAGATAAGCATCTTCAAAAATAACTGAACCTTTTAAAGCATTATCATTATTTTCATTTGAGGCACAGCCAAAAATATTATTTACTATATCGCTATCAAGATTTAATAATTGTGCAATGTGCTCTACTCTGTTTCTAACTGCACCCTTTATTGATGAAGCTGGCAATATAGCTTTTTTATTTTCATATATATTCTCAGTTATTCTTTGTTTACTATCATATCTTGCATTTGATGCTTTTATAAGTATCTTATCAGCTAAACCATATAAATTGAAAATAATATATTTTTTATTTTCTAATTTTGGAAGATTAAATTCTTGTGCTTTATTTATATCATTTATCCAATCATTTCTATCATCAGCATTAAACATATCAAACTGCTGTTTTTTAACATATATCTTAACTTTTCCAAATCCATTTGTTTTGTTAGCACCTAATTGAATTTCACCACTATCTAATGCTGATAATATTTGCTCTATACTGAAAATTTGTTCTTTTGTATCTTCAAACCCCAACCAAGTAATACAAAAATCAAATTTAGAGCCTTTTGAAATATGTGCTACATCAAATTTTGCACTCTTTTTAGCTGTTCCTGTTTTATTGTCCATCCTTAGACGTGGACGAATTTGTTTAATGCTACTATTTTGAAACTGTGCACATGATACTATGACTGAACTACCAAGGTCATTATATCCAAAAATATTATTTGCTGTTATTTCATCTAACCAATCACGCATAGCACCTGCAATAGAAGTACCTTCTATTATATATTTACCATTGCAATCTGTTAATAACAGCTGAGTATCTCCACTTTCTCCGCCTGTTCTTAGTGGGGTTATACATTCTGCTGTTATATAATATTTAACAGCATGTGTGAATGTCGCATTCATTTTATTTCCCCTTTCTACTGTAATCAAATAGCATACAAAGTAGTTTTAAACGCTCAATAGTATTATCCTCTTCACAATCAACATTTAAAGTTTTAGATAATGGAGTTTCAAGCACATTATTAATAAAAATGCTTATATTTTTAAAACGATTTGAATGCACTGCACCTCTATCTTTTATATTTTTCTCTAAATGTATAGTTAACGCTGATATATCACCATTATTTATAATACTATGCTCACATATTGCCTGTATTTCACCGAGCTGGCTTTTAGACAGATTATCTTTATATAAAACGTTTTCATTATCCATAATCCAACTATATTTTGCACGTCTTATATTTGCATCTGTTTTAATCGGTTGTTTTTCTTTATTTTCCATTGCTTGCTTTGTGGTTATATCTTCAATATATTTATTTTTAATAAATAGCACTTGTCCAAAACCTTCAGATAATCTAATTCCCAAGCCATTTTTATTAATTTTTTGTATTGCTAATAAACTTGGTTTTGATGAACATTTAAGTTTAAATATACTTCCTCTATCATACATAGAATATGAAGGTAAACGACAACCATATTTACGATTGTAACCTTGAAAATCTCTCGTTGATGTACTGCAAAAAACAATTTTTACATTTTCGATTTCAAGCATTTTTGCAATTTCTTGTAAATCAATTCCACAAGGCTCACCGTTATCATTTAACATACAAGTAGGTGAAATACACAATAAATATAATTCATTTGATATAATATCAGCTGAATTATAGCTATAATCTAGCCATTTTGGAGCATTTACACTCTGAATATTTGAAAGTGTACATTTTCCAAAACCAGAAAATCTATCTGCACCAATCCATATTTCAGATGTTAACACTTTACATATGACACTGGCTATTTCAGGATTATCTAATAAAATATATCCTGTAAAGTCTTGATTTTCATTTATATGATGTGTTTGATATATATTTTTATCCTGTCGCATTATACGAGTATGACCACTTGTTTTGCTAGACCAAAATTTTATGTTTTGACCATCTATCGAACAACAAGTTCCCAGTTTAACTCTTTTTTTACCAGAAACATCATTATTTAAAACATTTACTACACTATCACCGATTTTATTACCGTAAAAACCCATAATAGGAGGCAATTCACTTTCATTTTCAATACTAGGAAGAGCATTTAAAAATTTAATATTATCAGACAGTAAAATATCTTTATACTGTTCAAAAATATCTGTATATTTACTCGCAAGCTCACTAAGAACCATACCACGAATTGCCGAACCAGAGATATAATCATTTGTTTGATATGAATTATCATTACTTTTAGAAATATCAGTCATTAAAATAGGTAAATCAGTATGTAAATTATATCTAATACAGCTTGCTGTTTGAATAGATGGTATATTATCACATATATAACCCTCAGATACTTCTAGTTTTACACTTCCAAAACCTCTATTTCTCATTGTTCCAAGCCATTTAATTGACTTTATAGCATCTATTAAAAGTTTTTTATCAGTATCTAAACATTCAATATAACCTTTGAAACATAAACCTTTTTTAATACAACTTGCAGAACGCAAAGAACCATCCTTTATAATGCCATCTTGTAGCTGTGTAAACACTTTTGATATATAACAACTTTCTGGACTTTTAGTTTTATCCTTTAATGTAAAATTGGTTAAATTTATTAGTCTTCCACCCGATAATCCATTCCAACCAATATCACCTAAAAGCTCAGTCAAAGTGTTATCATTTATGCCATTCCATACAAGTAAATTTGAAAGATTTTCTCTTAAAATCCCTTTAAATGTTGAGCCACTTAAATATGGATAACCATTTTCATCAGCTTTTACTGAAATATCATCTCCCGCAGGTACACTATAACCACAACCAAAAATGGTATCAGACTTTAAAGTCATATCTATATTGAGTTTTATACGCTTACTCATTCTTGCACCTCTTTCAAACTTTGAAAATTGTCCATCATTTCTATGGCATCAAGGAATAAACAATATTTTTCATTATCTATCTGCATAAATGGTGTTTTTTCAAGTTGTTCATTTTGAGAAAGCATTCGTGTAAATTTTTCCCAAAGTTTTGTTTTATCTCTATAAATTGCATTTGTAGCATTATAAATTAAATCTGCAATTTGTTTATCATGCATATAAAACTTTGTTTCAATTTCACCCTGTTTCAGAGCCTGTCTAAACTCTTTTATTTTACTTCTTGCAATCGTTTCAGATTGTATAGCTGTACAAAGTGTAGAAAAGAAATCATAATTTCTAATATTTATAGTTTTTTCATGTTCTATATCTTCATAGCAATTTACAACAACTGGTCGTAAGCTCAAATTATTATTATCTTCTGTTATATAATCTTTACGAATTTCTGAGAGTTCATTTTTTAGCTGACCAAATTCAATATGCCAATCTATAGCCGAAACCGAACCATTTTCATCAATACTAACACCGAATTTTTTAGCATTACTACACAGTTGTTCTGAAAGCTCATACGCTTTATAAAATGGGAATTTCTTATGTACTAAAACCACACCTGCACACGCTGAATAAAACATGTTATCAACTTCATTTTTCATAGTAGTTAAGTTCTCTATAAAAATTCTGGCACATTCAAGACCAATTTTACCTGATGTTACAAAACACACATCATCGCCTGCTAAGATAATAGGTCTTATTGGCAATTTATTATATGTAATTTTATCAGATAGTATAATTTTTTCAACTGTTTTATTAAATGCTGTTTCAAAATCTGATTGTATTGTTCTACTAAATTTATCAAGTAAACTTCTACATTCATTCCAATCATTTTTTGCCTCTTGATAAATATTGTCTACACGTTTGCCCATTGCATTACCATCTATATGAACAATTGCTATAAAATTATCATTATCAATAACAATATCATCAAATTCTTTAGCAAATTCATATCCGTTTGGAGGTGCTATTATATCATTAAAACATTTTTTATCTATATATGTTTTTATATCTAGTTTTTCAACACCTATGCTGATTTGTCTAAAAGCTGTTTCTCTTATAGATTTCTTTTCTTCAAGTGCTTTTGAAAGCTCTTTAAGATTTTCTCCAGCAGAGAGCTTATCATTAAAAAACATTTTCTTCGCAAAAAGCTCCATTTTGGGAAATTCTTTTAAAACAGTTTTTGTCACATCATTTATAAATTTATAAGCTGTTTTATCATCGTCAAACTGCAAAATTGTATGCCCACCACCAGAATACACAAAATTATCATTTTTATTATATACTTTTGATGCATACTCAAAAAACGCTGAACTTGTAACATAGTTAATCTCATTAGAACGGTTTATATTTTCTTTTAACCCTTTTTCAGAAAATATATATTCTTGTTTCTTTGAAACTTCTAGAATGACTAAAATTTTTTTCAATCTAAAGCACCTCCCAAAATATATATCATATCCATATTATAACATAAAATATATCTTTTAAAAATTTACTTATAATTATTATTCGTAAGCAAAAAGTATTTTTTCAGAGATAAAAATAACCGCTGTCCTATCAAAGGTCAGCGGTTTTTAGTTTGCTGTGGAATTTCCGTCCCCTTGCGGGGGTGAGTTGCATAGTGGATTTACAGACGAACAACGTAAAGAATATTGGGAATTTCCGTCCCCTTACGGGGGTGAGTTGCATAATGTGCACCATTTGGTCATTTCGTATGGATAGATGAGTTTCCGTCCCCTTGCGGGGGTGAGTTGCATAATCTTAAATTGTGTTTAAAGAATGTAAAAACATAAGGTTTCCGTCCCCTTGCGGGGGTGAGTTGCATATGCTGTTAAACCGAATGATTAAACAAGCAAAGGAGTTTCCGTCCCCTTGCGGAGTACAGTATTATATTAACATAAAACTAACTGAATTTCAATATAAAGGTGCGAAACTAATTTAGCTCGCACCAATATATTATTGTATTTCAAGACTACAAGCACCCATTTCATATAAAGCATTTTGATAAACTGTGCATTTTAGCATATGAGGCGAAACCTTAAAATCATTTCTATGTCCATGCTGTCTGCGTATTTTAGGATTTGGCAGAGTTGCATCTATTGTTTTTGCAACAAGTTTTACACCTGTTTTTCCAAAAAGCGGATACATAAATGTTTTTGTAGCATAACCACAGCCACCACCAAGATATATATTACAATCTCCATGATATGCATTTGACATAAAATGATTTCTAAAATTATCATTATATTGCTTTACAAATGAATTTAGTGCATTTAAAATCATTTCTTTTGTATATGGACATCTTGAATTGTCTATGGTTAGTGAAAATTTTATTTTTGTGTTTGGTTTTATACATTCACGCAAAATAGGCAACTTTTTTTCAGTACCGTTTATAGTTACATCTATTTTTTGACATAAGACAAGGTCATCTGTTGATAATGGCTCACTATCGCATATAATAAGACCTGATAACACATCATTAACAACATTATATTTTTTATCACTAAAGCTGAGTGTATTGAAAACTGTTTGTTCAATACCAGTTGTTTCTCTGGCTAAAAGTCTATTTCTTTTATCAGAAAAATTATTATGCTCAATATCTTGTTTATATCTTGAAAATTTGTTTGGTTTTTGCATGATTTCAGCAGATAATAAAGCGGTTCTTATAGCACCTTTTAAACTGCTTGCTGGTATATATGGTTTATTATATTTATCTTTTATAAATGGCATAATTTCTTTTTTGCCACGATTTTCAAAAACAACATCTTGACAGTCAATGTCATAAATACAAAACTCTTTGTAATTTTTTATGTTTTTATTTCTTAACCAAATAGCAAAATCAATATTATCCCTAAGTAAATAATCTTCGTAATCATTTAAAAGATTATTTTCTGTTAAAAAGTTAAACATTTTAACCATATCTGGTATATAAACTTTGTTTTCAAACTTATTAAAAATATATTCTTTTTTAGATATTGTTAGACCATTTCCAATAAAAATAGGACTATTTGTTGTCAGTATAACAGTATAGTTTTTCATTGTTGTTATACCTCCATAAACATTGTAGCAGAATATCTATAAACAGGGTGTTTACCACCTAAACCCACATCAAATACATCACCATTAAATTTATTTTCAAAACATGAACCAGCCGAAAAAGCATAAAAATCTTTTTTACGTCTGTTTTCTGGTGCATAAGTATTGGAAAATATAAAGCCTGTGCGTTTTTGAAGTGAATACTTTGCATTTTTTATAGAGTTTTCAAGCTCATCTGAATTACACATACAAATAGATAATGCCATAAAAGGCGGTTTTGATATAGTTAATCTTTGTTTAAGATTATCTGGTATAGGCTCGCTTTTGAATTTAAACCTACCAAAACCAGCACTTTTTTTGCCACCTATTCCACTATATGATAAAGCATTTAATAGCTTTTCAAATTCTGATTTTATATTATTATCATTAAAACCAACAATGCAATATAAACCATTGTTAGGGTTAAACTTAAATATACCAACAGAATAAGGTAAAGCATCGCCTGTTTCTAGTTTTTCTAAAGAATGCATGGAAGTCATAGTTCTAACATCTGATGAACCTAAAGAATTTAAAATTTCAAGTTCCTTTTTAGCATCAATATCATTTATATTTGATAATTTAGATAATGGTATATACTTTAATCTTTTATATTCTTTTTCAGGTTTAATATAACAAAGTGGCTTTGGTATATAAAGTTCATCATTTATGTATGGGAATAAATCGCTAAAACACAGCTTTTTTTGTTTTACAGCATCAACTAAACTTGTAACATTATCACCGAAATTAACAGCCTCATTACAAAGAGCAGAAAATAAACTGTCAGCACAAAATGTTTTTTCACTACTCCCTAAATTACCATCTCCAAAGTGTACAGCCGTTTCAAACTGAAAACGATAGATGATATATTCCATAACATATCACCTCTTTTAGTTTAATACATCATCAAACATCTTTTGACAATTTTCAAGTAAAGATTTATCAACTTGACCTACAACAGTTTGTAACTTTATATCAGAGAATTTAACTTTACCATATCCACGAGAACCATGACCACCTAAATAATCATATTCCATAAGTTTCATACCATCAGCGATTAAATTCATATCTTCTTTTATTTCATCAGCATTAAACACATCATATATAATACTAACTTGAAATTTTGTTCCACGAATTACACGCTCTATTTGTCTTGGATTTGCAACTGCAGTTGTTCGGCTTATTGTGTTTTCAAATTTAACTTCTGTTGCAGAATGTAAACCGAATTGTTTTAATTCTTCCATATTTTCAAGGTGTAAATCTCTAAATAATAAACGAGTTCTTGTTTTGCTATCTTTTGCAGTTCCAAAAAGTCGTAAAATTCTAGGCTCATCGTTATCATGTTCTGCAAAAGGATTTTTGTTATATTGTCTTGCAAGAAGTGTACGAAGTTTTCCTTTTAAACTGCTTGCTGGTATTATAGGCTGATTTGTAATTACATCACGAATAACTGGAGAATCAACTGCACCAATAGCAGCAAAAGCTGAAGAACCGCCAATATGTAAACCTGTTTTAACTTCTAAAATGCCTTTAATCTCAATTTTTGCATACATACTTTACACACCCTTTTATCAATCTCTACCGCCATAATATCTATGATAAGCTACTAAAGCCTCCATATAATTGCAAAATAGTACAAGTTCAGCTTTACTATCTTTAATATTGCTTATATGCTCAAGTAATTTTGCATTTTCTACAAATTCCTTGACTGTTTTTTCTCTGCCTGCCTCATAAGCAATTCTCATTTTTAAATATTGTATTCGGCTTTGCATATCAGAGGTTAATTTATCATTCATAATATATTTTGCATCGGTCTGCAATTCTGACACCATAGCAAGTAGATTTCTAATTTTAGATGTTGTAAGGCTAATTTTTCCTTTTCCTAAATCTTTTAGCTTTATTATAACCTGTTCAGCCGTATCAACATAGGTTATACTATCGAGTTTTGGCATTTTAACATTCCTCCAAATCATTATTGCGTATGGTATAGATATAAATATATAGTGCTAATATTGCCTCATTACATTGTTCTTTGTCTTTTATCCACTGATACATATTTTTAGCAAACTCATTATAAAGCTCTTTATTTTTTGCTTTTTGCTCCATTCTAGCTAAAAAATAAGCATATCTTGCAATATTTATCTTTTCTCCTCTGTTTCTCATTAGGTCTAAAAGATTATAAATAAAGTTCTTGCCATATTCATCTACGCTGGAGAAAAAATCTTTAATTAAGCTGTATTTTTCTTCTAAGACATTATTTATAAATCTATCCCAAGAATATGTAAACTCACTTCCAAACAGCGTTATAGCATTTTTGTTTTCATGTAGCTTAGATAAATTTTCAAGTTCACCCGTTTCTGTTGCCATAACTGAAACGGGATATTTTTTCGGATAAATGCCTATTCCTGCTGAAATAGTGAGTGTTCCTTGTGAATACTCAGTAAAACTATCATATAAATCAACAGCAAAGCCTATAATATCGTCCCAAGCACCAATTATAAAAATATCATCACCGCCAGAATATACAATAGTTGCATATCGCTTTCCAGTATCATTGTCATTTAAGAAATATGAGCCATTTTCTAAAATTGAATTGATATGAAGTTTAAAAAACATTGATATTTTTCTTGAGAAAGTCGCAGTTCTTGAAAGTGTGGAGTATTTACCTCCATTTTTTTCACTTTCAAATCCAGATACAAAAGCCTTACCTAAATTATCAATATCAGCTCGCATAACAGCAAGTCTTTCAATACCAGATGAATTTTTTACTAAGTCTTCTAAGGTATCGCCATTTTTATAATCAGCTACCCATAACTTAGTTGAAACCTTATTTCCAGTATAAAATCTATTTTTACAATAACTTCTTACATAATTCGTACTATTTTGCATACGATTTAACAACTGCTGTTCGGTTTCTGCAACTAAAAATTTATTATCTGGCAATGGTAAATCATAATTTTGATTATCATTTGTTATAACAAATAACATTAAATCTTCATTTTGAAGTTTTTTAGAAAATCTCTCTAAACCTTGACAGATTAAACATTTATCATTTTCATCTAATAAATCCGTTCTACGACAAACTATACATTCTCGCTTTTCATTTTTGTGCTTCCCAGAATTTAACATCAATATTTGAGCTGGTGTATAACGATTTGATTTGATATTTGTTACTTTTTCATGCAGTTTAGAGAAAATATATTTATAACTTCCATCTGATTCATTTTTTAGGTCATTTGCTGAGCATGGAATATAATTACAAGCCACATATAAACCTATATCAAATGTTTTTATAAACCATTCATTAGTATTATTTATAAAGCTATTAAGTGAAGTTTTTGTTTGGTTGGTGTTTGGCAAGATTAAATACGCATGACCACCACCATTATAAATACAATTTGCACGAGATAAATTTACTTGTTCTAAAAGTGTATCTATAAGATGTTCCATTAGGATTTCAATATAAAATGAACGAGAACGCAAGGCTTTTAATGCACCTGAAGAAACAATATTATATACAAATTTCTGTATTCCTGAAATATCCATACTACATAGTAAAAATGCATTTTTAGCATAGAATTTACTTGCATTTGTGAATAATTCCTTGCGAAAATCATCAATTTCATTTTCTTTTATATAGGCATATATACAGCTACTAAATGCTACTGTAAGTTTGCTATGGTCAAATAGTGAAATATCCGCCACCTCTTGTTTAGATGTAGATGACGGAATAAAACTTAAATTTGCCTCAAATATCTCAATAAGAGAATTTATAAACTTGATACTGTATTCTATACCTATTAAATTATCCTTTATTCTATCCAAACACGAAATATAAAAAGATTTATTATATTTTATATCCCTATTTATAGGATAATCAATATCTTTTGATAAGCTAACAACAGGATATTTAAAATGCTCATCATTGCCATTTAATAAGTTAAAAATACTATCAAGTGGCATTTCTTTATCAAAACCCTTGCCACTATCATTATCATCAGATAAACGTCTATCACAAGCTGATGAAATATTATCTGCAATATAAGCAATATATGCAAGTGATGTTTTTGATAATTTAGCATCTTTAAAATCTTTGCTATGATGATAACGCACTTGATTTAATATTTCCTCATCATCTATACCAACGGTATTTTTTAGAAAATCATAACCGCTTTCTGGGTGACTTCGATAATCACCAGTTCTATGAATAACTTTACCTATATCATGTAATAAACTTCCGACAATAAGCTCATATTGTGTTTGTGTCATAGTATCACCATTTCATATCAATTTCTAAAGCACCCATTCCAAGAGCTGTTTTTATACCTACACCAGAAAAAGTTCCAAATTCCAATAATAAATGCACAAGATTAACAAGTTGTTGAGGTCCATTTATTCTAAGTGATAATGTACCTAAAAAGGCTGGAATTTTAACTCCTTCTATATGAAAAACTGTACTTCTTAAATTATAGCTTGAAATATTTATATATTTTTCAAAATCATCAAGCAATGTAGGGCTATTTATTTCATTTTCTGTATTTACTGCATCATATTTTTTAATTAAGCTACTGAAAATATGATATATTGTAGGATAATTTTGATATTTTCCGTTTGATTTAAATGAAGTTGGTGTGCAAAATCTTATTTTTATACTTCTTGGGCAAGTTCCAAAAAATGTTTTGTTAAGCAATTCACTTTCGGTCATTTCGTATTTCTCACATGAAATTATATCAATGTTAATATCTTTTTGCTCAAGATAAATACTTTTTAAATGCTCTATATCTGTATCTAAAATAATATGCTTATATGCATTATTATCTAGTGTTTGAAGTTTCCAAAGCAAGTTATTATTTTCATTTATTAAATATTGGCTAAATGGTTTTAGCTGTGAAAAATGCAAAAACTCGCCATATTGCCTATCAATTTTTTGCAGTAAAGCACCATGAAACAAACAGGCGGTACTGCTGATAAGCCTTTGTGGCGGGTTTAATTTAAAGGTTAATCGTGTGAGCATAAAAAACGCTCCTTTTGTGGAATTTCCGTCCCCTTACGGGGTAAAATTGCATAACTTGAGGATATAATATGAAAAAATGGCAAAAATCTTCCGTCCCCTTGCGGGGATAAGTTGCATAATGAGTGCTAAACTCAATAAATTTTAGGAGGAAAAGGTTTCCGTCCCCTTGCGGGGATAAGTTGCATATTAACTGGGAAGACGGCAAAAGTGAGCCTAAAATGTTTCCGTCCCCTTGCTGGGGTGAGTTGCATAAAGATAAGATTATAATGGCATGTGAGAAGATTATGTTTCCGTCCCCTTACGGGGTTAAGTTGCATATTTCTGGTGATATAGTTTATGTAAATGAAGTTGGGTTTCCGTCCCCTTACGGGGTTAAGTTGCATAGGCAATACTATACAATCTAAAAATGAATTTAAACCGTATAATATAAACCTTGCACTAATAATTTATCATATTTTACATAAAATTGCAATAGTATATTTTAAAACCATCAAAGCAACTGTTTTTGCGTTCTACAAAAAGTGCGAACCCATATATCAAGTCTTTAAAAAAGATTTAAAAATAGCGAATTTTAACCCTAAATAACTAATGCATTGAATAAATAGAGTTAAAATGATAAAATATAATTAAAGAAGGTGAACTTATGAAATATCAAAATATATATGATGAATATATTGAAACACTTAAACAATATAATGATATTTATAATAAAATAGAAAATCTACCAAAAGGATATTTAACATCAAGAACAATAAATAATAAAAAATATTATTATTTACAACAAACAGTAAATGGTAAGAAAAAATCAAAGTGCTTACATGTTGATGAAATCGAAAGCACCAAAAAATCTATTGAGCAAAGAAAATTGCTTTTAAATCAACTTGATAAAATCAAAGATAATTTATTTAGGCTTGAATCAGCTGTAAAAATTCTTGATAGTGAATTAAATCAGCATTTTTACTTTGTTAAGCAATGTTATCAAATGGATAATTTACCATATGAGCAAAGACCAAAAGCAATTAAATTTGCAAAAGCTATGACTTCCCTTGAAGGTTTGCCAATTTCATTTGACTTAAACTCAAAACTTAATTTATGGATTGATGGCAAAATATTATTTTCTGATATTTATTTGCCTATTTTAAAAAATTACGGAGTTTTAAAAAATGCGTGACCCATATTTATATGAAGATGTAGATGTTTTAAAAAATCTAGCTAATATTAAAGATAATGAAAAACTAAGACAAATGGAAGGCGATTTAACTGTTATAGGCATGGCAGTTGTATATGCAAAAAAATATGATAAATTTGATATAAATACACTTTGTGATATTCATAAAACTATCTTTGGTGGGCTTTATGAATGGGCTGGTGAATTTAGAACCATACAAATGACAAAATCTGAAAAAGTATTAGGTGGAGATACTGTAAGATATGCAGAACCATCTCAAATTTCTAAACAATTAAAAGATATTTTCAAAGAAATATCAAAGTTAAAACCAAATATGCCAAAACAAGAGTTAGTTTTTAAACTTGTGCGTATTACTTCTACTATCTGGCATATACACCCATTTAGAGAAGGAAACACCCGTACAGTAGTGGCGTTTTCAGTATTACTTGCAGATTATTTAGGTATTGATTTAGATTACAATTTATTTGTAGACAATGCATCATATGTTAGAAATGCACTTGTTTGGTGTACTCAAGGAATATATTCAATTTATGAATATTTGGAAAGAATTTATTATGATGCTGCAAGTATTAAACAAGATGAATATTCAAAAAATCAAAATTATGAGTTTGTAGGTGAATACAAAATTAGTGATTATAAAGAAGAACCTCATATTTATTTAGATAATGAATAAAAGGGGCAATGAACAAGCCACTGCCCCTTTAACTCATTTTGTATTTATGCCTAAACTCTTTATAAGTGCTTTGTCTATTTCCTGCATTATATCATCACTTAAATGGGTTTTATAAGAATGTAACCTATCTTTATCTATTGTTCTTATTTGCTCTAACAAAACAACTGAATTTTTAGGTAATGATAAATTATTGCAAATATAAACATGAGTAGGTAAATCAATTCTTTTATACTTGCTGCTAATTGCTGCAACAATAACTGTATTACTGTATTCATTCCCTTTGTCATTTTGAATAACTAAAACAGGTCTTATACCTCCTTGTTCAGAACCATAAACAGGACTTAAATCAGCATAATAAATATCACCTCGCCTTATATAACTGAATTTTTTCATCTACTAAACCTCCTAAATATTAGAATTATAAAACCCTTTCAATATATATCCCGTTTTTTTGAGCCTTTGGTTGATAAATAATTGATTAAAGTACAATATTTTTACGAATTTTTTCTAAAATACGTTTTTTATGATATACGACTGTTGAATGACTACAACCTTTTAATTCTGCATATTTTCTGGTGGTCATTCCATTAATACATATACTTTTAATTAACTCTCTTTCATCACTTGGCAATTTAGCTATTTCATTAAGTATAATTTCTATAAGTTCTTCATCAGTATTTGTATATGGACTATACATATGAATTTTATAATTTTTATTAAATAATAATCCCTCAATAGATACTCCATACTCTCTCAGTGCCTCAATTGATAATGGTTTATCTTTTTTTGTGTCTTTTTCTTTTTTATAGCGTACTTTTCTATCAGACTGCGAATATGCTAAAAATACTTCTTCACTTACCTCAACCGATTGACCATTAATCTTTATAATATTTTTTATAACATTGCCATCTTTGTCTTTAACTCGTCTGTAATTTCTTTGTTTTTGCCACTTTTTCATTACGATTCCTCCATCTTTAAATAATTTTTAAAAAACTGGTTATCTAAGGATACTTAGCTATATATGTTTGCCAGATAAAGCATTTTTGACTTATAAGTAATTCACAGAAAATAAAAAATCGCACAAATAACCTATTGGTCATCTGTACGATGTATGAAAAATAATATTTAATTTTTGTTATATTACAAAATGCAGTTATTAACATAAATTCTTCTTTTTAGCATATTTTAACTTTTAATAAAAAGAGTTTATGTAGTATTGTGTCGAATACAATAAAAAATTGTAACAAAAAAAGCTCAATCTAAAATAAGATTGAGCCTTTCAAAGTTATATCTTTATTCTTAATTAAATTATCTTCTGCTATTCTCATTTTCTACTATTTTGGCAGTTTTATTTATTGCTTCTTCATGCCCTGATAAAGCTGCAAATGGAGCAAACTGTGCAGCTCTATCTATCCTACTCATTCTAGGTCTTTTGTTAGATATGTGATGTTCAAGTTCAATTATATCATCGTAATTTTTATCATCATTCAAATTTGTATTCTCTCCTTTATGCCTTATGTCCACCTATACGATTATTTCTATCCTTACCAGTTGCATCTTTGGTTAAATTCATACCTTTTAAAATTGCATTTTTTCCAAACTTCTTTTTTATATCAAGTAATGTATGCTGAATTTGCTTTTCTTTTTGCATTGCTAACATTTTTTTATTTTCTTCACGTTCTTTTTCAGCATAATCAGTAAATAAGTCTAACTGTTCTACTATCTCCTGTTTTTTTATATCTCTTTCAGCTTGTAAATGATTAGCTGTTATATTCATTCTTCTTATTAAAAGTTTTGGATTTATTATTTTATCATATAATTCTAATGCTTTTTGAACAAGTGTTTTTGTTGATGATGTGTATTCCATATTTATAGTGCCATGTGCATTTTTAGGAATACTTCTGCCATAGGGGTCTAATACTATTTCTCCTGTATATTTTATATCTGGATTATGCAAATTTTCTATATCATAACCAACTGTAATTACAATTTGATTTGTTACAAGCTCTTTATCTACAAGTTCAAGTGCTAAATTATCAGCAATTTCTTTTATAACAAGTCTAGCTTGCTCGGTCTTATATGGAAACTGCAACACTTGACCAGAACATATACTTGTATTTGATGGTTTATATGCTTTTATGTCAGCTATTGTACAACATTCCCAACCCCAAGCATGGTCAATAAGCAATTCTGCATTTATACCAAACAATTTATATAATAAATCTTCATTATAATAATCATTTGTTTTTCCCAAAGAACATCTAGCTATATCACCCATTGTAAAAAGTCCATGTTCTGCTAATTTTTTAGCATAACCCTTACCTACTCGCCAAAAATCTGTAATTGGTGTATGACTCCAAAGCTGTTTACGGTAACTCATTTCATCAAGTTCTGCAATTCGTACACCATATTTATCTGGTTTAATATGTTTTGCTACAATATCCATTGCAATTTTAGCTAGATACATATTTGTACCAATTCCAGCAGTTGCAGTTATTCCTGTTGTTTTTAAAACATCTTTTATTATTTTCATAGCAAGTTGTCTAGGTGTTAAATTGTATGTTGATAAATACTTTGTAAGGTCAATAAAAACTTCATCTATTGAATAAACGTGAATATCTTCTGGTGATATATATTTAAGATATATTTTATAGATTTCTGTACTATGTTCAATATAATGTGCCATTCTTGGTGGTGCTACGATATAATCTATTTTTAGATTATTATTTTCCATAAGTTCTATATCATTTACTGATGAACCACTAAATTCTTTATATCTTATATTTTTTCTACGTCTATTATTTTCTTCTTTGACCTTTTGTACAACTTCAAATAATCTTGCACGACCTGATATACCATACTTTTTTAATGAAGGTGAAACTGCCAGACAAATTGTTTTTTCTGTTCTATCTGAGTCTGCAACTACTAAATTTGTTGTCATTGGGTCTAATCCTCTTTCTACACATTCAACTGATGCATAAAATGATTTTAAATCTATACATAAATATATATTGTCTGACATAAAACTTTCACCTCCAATAATTATTTTCCTCTACGTATATGCCACTCATTCCAAAATGCTATATAACCATTTCTATCAAATTCATCTGTTGGAAGTATTTTTTGTGAGCAAGATAAATAAAATTCTTCTATTTTATCCGCAAACTTAAAAACTTCTTTTTGATATTCTTTAAAATTTACTACTTCTTCTTGTCCATTTGCCAAGATTAGTTTTACATTGCTACCTACATGAATAACAGACCAATCTGTACCTGTATCACAACCAATTATATCAACTTCAGTCAAATCGTTATTCGCAATCATAAAAAATCCACAACATGGTATCATTTGAATTTCATGTTCAGATGCTATTTTATCTTCTGTTAATGTTTTAAGTAAATATAACGCAGTAGCACTAACCGTTCCTATAGCTTCAAAAGTCGTTTCACCAATTTGAACTTTAACATTTCCATGTAAACATAAATCTTCTGGGTCATCTTTTTGTCCGCCAATCCATTCAAGATTGTTTACATCAATTTTAAAAACTCCCATAAATAGCACTCCTCTAAAAGCTATTTTAAGCTATATTATCTGTCCAAAGTTCGCACTGAGTTATAACTGTTTTTATGGCATCGTCCATGCCTTCTGGTGGATATTTATATTTTCTGAGAAGTCGTTTTACAAGCCTTCTCATGCCTGCTCTTGCACTTTCTTTCTTTTGCCAGTCAATAGTTCTATTTTTTCTAAGCATTTCTGTTAGTTCTTTTGTTATTGCTATTAATTCTTTATGCTCATAAAAATCCTTAATCGCTTGTGGTTTTGTAATAGCATCGTAAAATGCAAGCTCATCTTGTGAAAGCCCTAACGCTTCGCCTTCTTCGTGTGCTTTTGCTATATCTTTTGCAAGTTTTAAAAGTTCTGCTATAACTTCTTCATTAGTAAGTAGACCATTTAAGTATTTATTCATAGCACTTTGTATTATCTCAGAAAACTTTTCAGATTTAACTAAATTTGTACGCTTATAAATCGCTACTTGTTCAGCAATAAGCCTTTTTAATAGTTCCACTGCTAAGTTTTTCTCTTTCATATTGGCTATTTCCTCTAAAAACTCGGCATCAAAAAGAGAAAATTCACCTTTTACATCAGAAAATAAATTTATAACGCCTTCGCTCTTTATGCTATGTTTTAAAAGTTCATTTATACGGTCATTTACTTCCTTTAAGGAATACTTTTTACCCTCACCAGTAAGGCTAAGGCGTACAAGTATAGTCCTTACTGCTTCAAAATATGCAGCTTCTGCACGCTCATCAGCATTAACTAAACTACTACAAAGCGTTAATGCTTGACGCAGTAAAAGAGCTTGTTTAATAAAAATATAATGTGCTTGTTTCTTTTCGTCTTTTTCTTCTAAGCGTTTTCCAAGTAGGAAATTTACACCGCCAGAAATCGCTTTTGCTTTTTCTAAGTCATCATTTTTAAAGAAACGGGAATAATCAAAACCATGAAATAAATCTTTACAAATTGATAGCTTTTCCAAAAACTTTGGATATGCAATATCTTTTATATTTGTATCACCATAATTTTTCTTATCTCTTACGGTGTAATCGTTCATGGCTTGTTTTAATGCTGATGCAATGCCTACATAATCTACTACTAAACCGCCCTCTTTATCCTCAAAAACACGGTTTACTCTTGCGATTGCTTGCATTAAATTATGCCCTGACATTGGTTTATAGACATACATTGTCGCAAGTGATGGCACATCAAACCCTGTTAGCCACATATCAACTACAATAGCAATTTTCATTTCAGAATTATTATCTTTAAATTTTCTTGCTAAATCTTCTTTATGTGCTTTATTGCCAATTAGTTCTCGCCACTCCTCAGGGTCTTTATTACTTCCTGTGATAACAAGACCTATTTTTTCTGTCCAAGTTGGGCGAAGTTCTAAAATACGATTATATATTTTCATTGCTATTTGGCGTGAATATGCAACTATCATTGCTTTACCTGTTAAAAGATTAGCTCTACAATTTTCGTAATGGTCTAAAATATCATTTACAAGTGAATTTATAGTTTCTTCTGCACCTAAAATAGCTTCCATTTTGCCAAGCTCTTTTTTACTCTTTTGAATTACTTCTTCATCGGCATTTTGTGCCATAAGTTCATATTCATCATCTATTAAACGTAAAGTATTTTCATCAAGTTTTAAATTTATAACCCTACTTTCATAATAAACAGGACGAGTTGCCCCATCTTCTACTGCTTGGGTCATATCATAGATATCTATATAATCTCCGAAAACTTCACGAGTGCTACGGTCTTTTGATGAAATAGGTGTTCCAGTAAAACCAATATATGTAGCATTTGGCAGACTATCACGAATTATTCTTGCTGTACCAAGCACAGTTTTAACTTCTAATTCCCCTTTATCATTCTGTTTAGTTTTATATTTTTCTACAAGTCCATATTGTCCTCTATGTGCTTCATCTGCCATAACGACAATATTTTTTCTATCTGAAAGTGGTTCGTTACTTTCTTCAAATTTTTGCATTGTAGTAAAAATTATACCATTCGCCTTACGATTTAATAAAAGCTCTTTTAAATGTTTTCTGCTTTCGGCTTGCTGTGGCTTTTGGCGTAAAAAATCACTACATCTTGAAAACTGATTATATAACTGATTATCTAAATCATTTCTATCTGTAATAACCACTATTGTTGGACTTTGAAGTGCTGTTTGTAACAAATGAGCATAAAACACCATAGAAAGTGATTTTCCACTTCCTTGTGTATGCCAGAAAACTCCGCCTTTGCCATCTACCGCATTTTTTGTGGACTTTATCGCCTTATTTACTGCAAAATATTGATGATAGCCTGCTAAAATTTTAAATATCTTTTCTCCATCTACATTAAAACATATAAAATTTTTAAGTATATCTAAAAAACGATTTTTTTCAAACATACCTATAAAAAATGTGTCAAACTGTGCATGGGCTGTATTTTCATAACTTCCATCTGTGGTTTTCCATGACATAAAACGGTCTTCTCCAGATGTTATTGTGCCTGCTTTTGTTACCCCCATATCACTCATAACACAAACTGCATTATATATAAAAAGTGAGGGTATATCATTTACAATATAATTTCTAAGCTGTCTGTAAGCCTCGGAAACATCTGTTTGTTCTCTTGATGGTGATTTTAACTCTATAACAACTAGAGGTAAGCCATTTATAAATAAAATTATATCTGGTCGTTTTTCTGCATTTTCTATTAAAGTCCATTGATTTGATACTATAAAATCATTATTATCTATGTTTTCAAAATCAATTAGATATACAAGGTCGGATTTTTCTTCGCCTTTTACAAAATATTTTACTGGTACGCCATTTTGCATATAATCGGTGAAAATCATATTCTTTTGCAAAAGTGAACCGCTTTCAAAGTTTTTTAACTTATATATAGCCTCGTTTATTGCGTCCTCTGGCAAGTCCTTATTTATTCGCTGTAAACATGGAAACAATATTTCCTCATAGAGTGGGCTTTTATAATTCCTTTCTATATCTGGTGCGTATATATGCTTATATCCTAAATTTTCAAAAAGCTGTATTACTGCGTTTTCATAATTATATTCTGTAAAAGGCATGATGTCACCCCGTTTTTACTTTGATAGTTCGTTTATTTTTAAGGCAAGTTTTCCCATTAGTAAACCGTTAAGAAAATTCATGCAATTTTGGGCATTTTCTTGAATATTTGTTGGCATATTTCTATTTACTGTATTATATATTATTGCTTCTAATGGATATTTAGAAATAACATCTTGAATATGCTTTTGTAATTCTTCCCACTTTTGCTCTTTAAGCAATTTTTCTGTTTTATTATATTCTTTTTTTATATCAAGTAATTCTTTAGTATCATTTATAATTTTTTCTATTTCTTTTGGTGTCATTGTAATACCCCTTTTAAAATAATAATTTATAGTTTTATATCTGAAACGTCAATTTCCCCGTTCATAAGTTTTGGAAGTAAAGTATCACGAATTTGTCTTAATCTTTGATTTTCTCTCTCTATATTTAATATTTGTTTAAATATAGGTTCAACTAAATCATCAAATTTTAATAAAATTTCATCATCAGCTTTTATTACATCAAAGTTTTTTAAAATATCTGTTTTTAAATTTGTAAATACACTTCCATTTCCTAAAGATATTAAATCTTTTCTTATATATTTAAAAAGTAAGTATAAGTAATAAATAGAAAATTTAGATTTAGGAAAATATAACCAACCGTCATGTATACAAGTATCGACATCAAGTATTTTTGGTATTGCTGGTGTTGCACTATTAGATAAAACTAATTGACCAGCTTTTAAAAATACTGTTTTCTTTATACCTTCCTCTTTAATATGTTCTTTTATTTCTAATATAAATGGTGTATTTAATGAGGTTACATCTGATATTTTTAACCAACGTAATCCACTATCACATAAATAATTTTGAATAGGACGTGGCGAACCCCCACGCTTTATTTCTACAAATTTTCCTAAACAAGAAATCTCCCAATTATTAGGCATAACTCCGCCAAACGGTTCAAAATCTACAAACCAACTTTTAAAAATCGCCTGTGCTTGCTGTTCTAAATTTTCATTTATTTTTTGATTTAATTCTATTTTGTCATCTAATGCGGATAAAATAGAGGCTATTTTATTTTGTGTTTCTAAATCTGGCATATTTATAATTTGCTTTGACAATGTTTTCACAGATAGTCCAGGCTGTGCAGATTGTGCAGAAAGTCTACCAAGATTCATAGTTGATAAAAGATAAGATAAATAGCGTATATTATGTTTATCGTTTGTACAAACCACAACTGCATGTTCGGTCATATATGCAGAGCCTTCAAAATATCTAACATTACCACAAAAAGCACCCTGTCTACCAATAATTGCACACTTGCCCTCAAAATTATATTTATCTGTATAACCACGCAAACCATTACCACCATATACGGGATATTTGCCATGATTAGATACTAATTTTGCAGGTATACTTTTTCCACTACTAAGACGTGAGCATATTTCACCTAACTGTAACTCATTAAATTTCATAACCAATCGCCCCCAGTTTTTGCTTAATTTCATTTTCTAGCTGGTGTGATTGATTGAAAAGCTCTGAAAGTTCGGCTGTTAGCCTGTTCATTTTTTCATTGAAAGGCTCGCTGTCCTGTTCTTGTTCTTCAATGCCAACATAACGCCCAGGGGTTAGAATAAAATCTTGTTTTTCTATATCCTGAATGGTAGCAACCGCACAAAAACCTTTAATATCTTCTTGTTTACCGTCTACAAAAGCGTTATAAGTATCGGCTATTTTTTTAATGTCTTCATTTGTCAGCTCTCTTAGCTTACGAGAAACCATAGTTCCCATATTTCGAGCATCAATAAATAAAGTTTTGCCCTTTTGCTTTTTGTTTTTCGCTAAAAACCACAGCGAAACAGGGATTTGAGTAGTATAAAATAGCTGAGATGGCATAGCTATGATACATTCTACTAAATCAGCATTTATAATATTTTTTCTGATTTCACCCTCACCGCCTGTTTGAGATGACAGCGAACCATTAGCAAGCACCATACCAATTTTACCATTTGGTGCTAGATGGTATATCATGTGCTGTAACCATGCAAAGTTAGCATTTGAGGCTGGAGGAGTGCCATATTTCCAGCGAACATCTTCAGAAAGTTTATCTGCTCCCCAGTTTGACAGATTAAAAGGCGGATTTGCCATAATATAATCTGCTTTTAGCTGTGGGTGACAATCTTTAAAGAAAGTATCTGCGTTATATTCGCCTAAATCTGCTTCAATACCACGAATAGCAAGGTTCATTTGTGCCATTTTCCAAGTGGTCGGGTTACTATCTTGACCAAAAACAGATATTTTATTGATATTACCGCCATGATTTTCAATAAATTTTGCAGATTGTACAAACATTCCGCCCGAACCGCAACAAGGGTCATATACACGCCCATTATATGGCTGTAAAACCTCTACCAGAGTACGCACAATACATGGTGGAGTATAAAATTCACCTGCAAGTTTACCTTCTTGTTCTGCAAATTTAGAAAGACAATATTCATATGTACGACCTAAAATATCTTTACTATTTCCATGGTCTATCATTTGTATATTAGTAAATAGGTCAACAACATCACCTAATCTACGTTTATCAAGTTCTGGACGTGCAAAATTTTTCGGTAAAATATCTTTTAAGCGTTTATTTTCTTGTTCAATACTAATCATAGCATTATCAATTATTAAGCCGATTTCTGGAGTATGAGCTTTTTCAGCGATTTTGCACCAACGAGCATTTTCAGGCACAAAAAAGATATTTTCAGCAGTATATTCATCAATATCTTCTTCAAAGCCTTCGCCTTCGTCCAAAAGCTCTTGATATTTCGCATCGAAACGGTCAGATATATATTTTAAGAAAATAAGCCCTAAAACAACAGATTTATATTCCGATGCATCTATATTTCCACGCAAAACACAAGCTGCGTCCCATATTTGCTTTTCAAAACCAATATCAGTTGAATTTGCCATAAAGTAAATTATCCCCTTTTGTAATTTATTGGTTTTATTATAACAAATACTAAAATATTTGAAAAGCTGTGTAATTTAATATACACAGCTTTAAATCTTTTCTATATATAAATTAGGTACAAAATTGGTTAGCCAAACATTATTTTTTGAAAGATAGAATTTATAACCTTCTCTATACATTCTGCCAGCATACACTTTATATATCAAACAGTTACCATGACGCATACCAACTTGCTTAGCTGTTTCAATATCTGAACTTAAATGAACATATTGTCTGCTCATTTTTAAAATTCCCTTTTCATCTATTGATTTGCTAAATCTATCAGCTGTACCATGATATAAAATATCTGGTGGGCATATAGAATTTAAATTTAAATCAACAGGTATACTATGCCCTTGATTAGCACGAATATAAATGTCATTGTTATATTCTTCTGTATCAAAGCGTTTTTTATTGCTTGTTTTAACTATCTCAAATATAGTATCTTTGGTTATATTCTCACTATATTTTTTACTTTCATTGAGTTTTGTTATAAGCTCATCAAGTTTAACCCAACCACAGTTATCCATATTAAGGTTTAAATCTTCTGGGTGATGTCTTAACAAGTAGCTCATATATCTTTCAAGTTTAATTATTTTAGAATTATTCAAGTTAATCCCCTCCTTACTTAAAATTATTATATCATAAATTGGGTGATATATATTAAAAATATATGTTATAATACATATATCAGTTAGAGAAAATCACAAATTCATTTAAAAAGGTTGTGAAATATATGTCAGAACTGGATAGATTTATTCGTGCACAAGAATATAACTATTCTGATGCATTAAAAGAAATAAAAAATGGTAAAAAAATAAGTCATTGGATGTGGTATGTGTTTCCACAAATAAAAGGATTGGGAAAAAGTGATACTGCAAAATGGTATGCAATAAAAGATTTACAAGAGGCAAGAGACTATTTGAATAATGAGATATTATCAAATAGATTAGAGCAAGTATGCAAAGCATTATTAGACCTTGATTGTAATGATGCCTATAAAATTTTTGGTTCTCCTGATGATATGAAATTAAAATCATCAATGACACTTTTTGAAATTGCTGCACCAGAAAATAAAATCTTTAAAAGAGTACTAGATAAATATTTTAATGGTGAGCGTGACCAAAAAACAATAGAAATTATATCTTCTATGTAAAAACAATGGTGATTATTAATATACAAATTTTAGTTGTTTTTATAAACGAGGTTAAAAAATGAAAGATAGTATTAAAATTACAAGTGAAATTTTTATAGAAGAACCAAAAATTTTTAGCATTCCACTTAATGAACTTACTAATCATATAGATGCATTTAAAAAGATTAATCCGTATTATATGGACGGAATAGTTACGATTAGAGCAGGCAAACAAGAAGCTGCAATGGGTTACTATATGGGATTTTTATGGGATTTGATTTTAAATGCATTAGAGGAATTATTAACACAAGATACAACGAATTTTGATTGTCATGCAGATGTAACAATTAAACATTTTAAAAATTCGCAACAAGATATTTTATTATGGGAAGTAGAACGATTTGGAAAGGTTAAATATGATTTTAAACCGTTTGTGTTTGAACTTTTATATGCTGCTGAGGATTTTTTTACATCAGTTACAAATAATTTGGGTAATATAACTTTAGATATTGATATAGATAATAATTATGATTATTCAAATTCCATTGAATATTTGAAACAAATAAAGGAAAAATATTTAGAAATTTACAGATAAGGAATATACGCTATGATGTTTACAAAAAATATAAAAAATTGTTTGTACTGCTTATTATAAGAGGATGAAAAATATGTTTAATAACGATTCAAAACAAAAACGCATAGATATTTTTGAAGATACTCTTTATTTATGTCAAAAAGATGAAAATTTAAAAAACTCTGTACAAAACTCTATAAAAAATCAGATTTTAATAAAAGAATGTAACAGCGTTGAAACTTCACCACCTAGATATGAAACAAAAGCTAAGATTATAGTTTCCAAAAAACGTAGTTTTGAAGCAGCTATGAATTATAAAGACCAAAAAGTATGTGTACATAACTTTGCATCAGCTACAAATGCAGGAGGTGGAGTTACTAGAGGCTCTAATGCTCAAGAAGAATGTTTATGTAGATGTAGCACATTATATCCATGTATTAGTGATGAAAAAATTAAAAATGGTTTTCATAATGCACATAGAACTATGTTGCATAATGGTACATTGACTGTATTATATAATGATGATTGTATTTATACACCAAATATAATTATTTTTAAATCTGATATAAGTTTTCCTGAACTTTTACCAAGTGATAAATGGCAAACTGTCGATATTATAACCTGTGCTGCACCAAATTTAAGAGAACGTCCAAGTAATGCTATGAACCCAATCTCAAGCAAACAAGCAGTTAAAATTAATAATGCTGATTTAAAAGCCTTACATACAAAACGTGCAAACAGAATTTTAGATATTGCAAAAAATAACGGTGCAGAAGTTATTATTTTAGGTGCTTTTGGCTGTGGGGCATTTCAAAACCCTCCACAGATTGTTGCAGAAGGTATTTTAGAAGCTATTAAACAGCATATATATGATTTTAAAGTTATAGAATTTGCTATTTATTGCAGTCCTAGAGATAGTCAAAATTATGAAGTCTTTAATAGATATTTTAACTTTTGATGATAAGATGATAATTTTACATCATTATGTATTTGATTAGTAAAATAAAAACCCTATTACCAATAATGTTACAAATGCATTTAAGGTGATAGGGTACTTTTATTTTTATATGCCAAGTATTGTAAATACTTTATTTTATATGAAATTTTCTTTTACCCAATGTTTAATTTTTATCAATATCAATAAAATATTTAAGATAAAATTTTCATATTAACCCTCATAGTACAATTTATGTGTTCTCATGTTTTTGGATTTAAATAAGTAATTGGATTTTGAGCTTTTTGATTTAATTTCAATTTTGCTATGGACTTTCCACAGTAGAAAGATTGATTTTCATCATGTGAAAGTCCTTTTTCAAAATTATCATCTATAAAAAAAATACGATTTTTCATCTTCTCTGTCAAAATCTCATTTGGTCTTGGACGTTTCTCCAATGCATCTTCACACTTATACCATTTGGTTGGCTTATACACTGCAACAATTAAAGAATTATACACACCAAAGACATAATCAACAGACCTTGCATTATTAATTGAAGCTCGCCATATACCTCGTACAGAATCATAAAGTTCTTTGGCAGAGATATTTTTTTGATAGAGCTTATTTATTTTGATAACCATTATTTTATGCTTAATATCATTTTGACAAAGTTCTTCTGCACCATATATTCTTTCAAAATCTTCTACCAACAAAGCACCTGTGGAATGATGTCCAACAATAATGTTGGTAAGGCTATAATCATTCATATAATTAAATGCGTTAATCAATGATGCTTCTGCCGCAAAAGCTTCTGCTTCAGTAAGATTGCTGTTTATTATTATCTTCTTAACCTCTAATCCCATATCATTGATTTCAAAAATAGTTTTCAGTTTACTATTGCTTTGATTATTCAAACTTTCTTTTTCATGTTCAAAGACTCTATTTCTTGTACCCTTACCTATATAAAATATCTTATTTGTTCTTGGGTCAATTAAGCCATACACATAATAATCCCCCAATGAAATCAAACTCTTTTCTGAAAAAACTTGCATAATGATAATCCTTTCTATTATCACAAACTTTAACATTATCAATATTTACGATAACAAATTTATTATAGCAATATATTTACTAAATGAATACTATTTTCCCTCTGCCTACAAAAAGACAGAGGGAATTTTTAATAACTTGGCAATCCAAAACCATAAATATCTTCATCGCCTATTGGATAATATCTTTGTTTGCAAGCATCGCTTGAATTGCCTTCAACTGTGTAAATAATGCCATTTTCAACCCTATCTACTATGCCTACATGGTCAGTTTTGCCATCACCTTGCCAATCAAAAAAGATAATATCACCAGATTTCGGCTCATAACTGCTACTTTGCCATTGTCCTCTTTCTTTGAACCATGCTTCACCAGTTGTACAAGCTGAAAATCTTGGAATAATTCCTGCATCAAGATAACCACATTCATTTGCACACCAACTAACAAAACAAGCACACCATTCAACACGACTGCTAAACCCATACCATGACCAATAAGGCTGACCTCCTACATTTCCAACCTGTGAAAGTGCAATTTCAACAATAAATCTGTTACCTATACCGCCAAATCCTTTACCATAAGGGTAATAACGCAGTACATGAGGAACATATTCTTTATCGCCATAATTTGACCAGCCTAACTTTTTAGCCATCATTTCGGAAAATTCTACTGCATTTGCATATGAATAACCACCATAATTTTTAACTGCCCATGAAATATATCCATTGCCAAAGTTATATCCTTGCAATGCTAGTTTTATATTCTCCATATCAATCGGACTTTCAACTTTTGCCTGCTCTAAACAGGCTGCTAAGTTCTGTATACCCACATCTATTGAATATTCTGGGTCAGTTATTCCGTTTGGCGTATTAGGATATTTTGTGTTAAAACCACATTCTGATGCTTGCATTGGGTCATTACCTTGTCCGCCGCTTTCCTGCATCATGACCGCCTTTATAAGCTCAACATAGTCTGGTATTCCATGTTCTTCAGCATATATTCGTATAAGCGGCTCATAAGCATTAACTTCTTCACTGACAGGAGTATAACTGTTTTCGGTATCTCTTATCATAACCAATGCACCGCCTAAAACCACAACAACAAGTATAATAAGTATAGCTATCCAACCACCTGCTGCAATCGCAGCCATTAATGCTTTTATACTAGCTGCTGTTGCTTTTACTGCTGCAATAGTTGCTTTAACTATGGCTTTAGCCGCTGCTGCAGTAGCTTTTGCAGCCTTTATACCAAGTTGTTTTACCATAAAAGCAGTGTGCTTTGCAGTTCTCATTGCTGTAACACTACTTTTACCTACCGCTTTTGCGGTTTGTCCAGTGGTTTTGACAGCTACTTTTGCTGTTTGCTCGGAAGTTTTTATTGTTTTACCTGTTGCTTTAACTGTTTTTGTGGCTTTTTTCTTTATTTTCAGCCTGTTTTGAGCTTTTTTAATCTTTATATCTGATTTCTTTCTTGTTTTAATAGCTTTTTTACCATTAAAAATATGATTAGATAAAGATTTTTGAAGTGGTGGTTTAGTAAACTGTGGTTTTGTCGCAAGTTGTTTTGTGCTCTCCTTATTTGCAGTTTTAATTGTAGAATTTGCAATGTTTCGAGATACAATCGTTCTATTTTTAAGTCTATAACGCATTTGTGTGCGTCTTATATATTGCCTTTTTGCGAGTTTTCGACCTTGTTCAGCTGCATTTTGGGTATTTTTAATTGTTTCTTTGGTCTTTATATTATTTTCAATGGTTCTGGCTTTGTTATGTATATTATCTTTTGTTTTAGGTGCGTTACAATCTCTTGTTTTGATTGCGTTTTGACCTGAATTTTCCTTGGTTTTTATAGCATTTTCTGGTTTTTCTTGGCTTTCTTGAGTTTGTTGGGTTTGTTGGGTTTCTTGGGTTTTGTTAAGTCTTTTTTTGTCTTCTTTTAATTTTTTCTTTATAGATTTCTGTTTTGAGCGTATAAACCGTCTTTTTCCTGCTTCATATGCCGTATCTACCGATTTATAAGCTATGTCTGATGATTTTTTTTGAAGTTTATCTTCTGGCTTTTCTTCGTCTTTTTCGGTTTGTTCTCTGACAAAATCCCTAGAACGAATATAACTATTTCTCACCTTTTTGCCCAGTAAACCAGCTTTATCTAAAACCTTTATATTTTTCTTGTGTTCTCGCTGTTTTATATCCATAACTTATCACCATCATTCGTTTTTCTTTAGAAACGTAGAGAATTTACCCTCATTTGGTCGAGTTGTCATAAGCTCATACAGTTTTGTGTCTTGTGGAAAACGATTTACAAAAGGTACTAAAGCACTACCGTATTTTATTAAACCACAACCTGCTGGAACATCGGTTATATGTGCCATTTGTTCAGGTGAAATATTTAATAGCTTTGCAATCTTTTCTCTATCTGGTGGAGCTTGATTTAACATTACTATAAATTCTGAGTTTGAAAGCATAGTTCTTGATTGTACGCTATCAAGCAAGTAATCAACGTTTTGAGTTATGCCTGTCGGATAGGCATTTCTCTTACGAAATTGACGCCATGCACTGTTAAAAAAGGCTGCACTATATTCATTTTGAAACATGATATGAAACTCATCTACAAATATATGGGTGCGTTTGCCCTTTTTCCAGTTAAGAGTAACCCTGTTTAACATTGTGTCAGTGATTACTAAATGACCTATTGCCCTTAACTGCTCACCAAGTCCATGAATATCAAAAACAACCACTCTTTTATCAAGATTTACAGTGCTTTTATGTCCGAAAATATCAAGTGAGCCTGTGGTGAATAACTCCAAAGATAGTGCAATATCTTTTGCTATTGCCTCTGGCTGTTCAAGCAATTTTTCTCTAAGCGTACAAAGTGTTGGCACAAGTCCAGACTGTTCTGCGTCATGATAAACAGCTGCTATACATCTATCAATAATAGATTTTTGTTGCGGTCCGACACCTTTTGGGTCAATTCGCTCTATAAGCGACATAATAAATTGAGATTTTATAACAATAGGATTGTTCTCACCGTAACCATCGACCATATACATAGCATTTAACTTATCTTCTCCATCTGCTGCTACACGAACAACGGTTGATATGTTTTCACCCATAGCCTCAGCAAGTGGGGCATACTCGCCTTCAGGGTCGCAGATAAGTATATCATCATCAGTATTCAAAATAAGAAATGCTATATGTTCTTTCGCACTGAACGACTTACCAGAACCAGGAACACCTAACAGAAATGCTGACTGGTTAAGTAGATTTTCTTTATTGCACATAATAAGATTATGTGAGATTGCATTTTCTCCAAAGTAAATGCCGCCTTTATCCATAATTTCTTGTACTTTAAAAGGCATAAAAACCGCTAAACTTTCGGTTGTAAGCGTTCTAAAAGTATTTATTTTGCGTATTCCGATAGGTAAAACAGTATTTAAACCATCAGTTTGCTGATATTTTAAGACAGCCATTTGACACATATTCTCTCTTGCAATAGCAAGCATACTTTCGGTGAGTGCTTTTAATTCTTCTTTAGAATCTGCGGTCAGTGCAACTGTTAAAACGGCAAGCATCATTCTTTGGTCACGAGTTGTAATATCGTCCAAAAATTCTTTACTTTCCTTGCGTTGTAGCTCCATATCATAAGGAATTACAGCCGAAAAGTTATTGTTTGCATTTTGTCTGCGTTGCCAGTTTGTTATATTTGTTTCTACACCAAGTAATTTTCTTTCGACCTCTCCAACTGCTTCATCAGTTGGAATAGATAAAATATCTATGGATAACATCATATTATGGCTTAAATTGGTCATATCTGTAACCATTTTATCTTTTATATAGGACGCATAATCTTTTAAGAATAATATTCTGCAATATTTCTCACCTAGCTTTATATAATCACTGCTTCTCTCGATGTAATCAGGACAAATATAATCCTTAAAATCATGCCCTTTTCGTGCCATATCTGCCATATCAAAATGAAAATTACCTTCATCGTTTGGTCGATAAAAGTCATGCAAAATACGAAGTCTTTCTATTGTATTTAGTGCAAAACAGCGTGAGCCAAGACCTGCAAAATGTGTGGCAAGCTCGGCTTCAACACGAATAAAATATGTTCTTGCTTCTTCAACACTGCTTTTATAAATTGACACTGTAAACATCTTTTCTTGAACTATTCCATTTCCATTGGTAGCTTTCTCAAGCAACATATTATTATATTCTTTGCGGTATATATCTAGGTCATCGCCACGCATTTCCATTAGAATAGATTTCTCAAAATTACATTTATTCATTCGATGATTATAGATAGTAAGTTTGGTTGTTGCACTGCTGTCTAAACTGTTTAAAAGTGCCGCATATCTTAAAAACATACTCTCTTTATCATCTTTTGATGCTACCATGTAGTTAATATCATTAAAACGGAATGTTTTTGAATATCTATTTCCAGTCTTGAAAATGCCATCTTTCCAAATACATTCTATGGGAATTATATCTCGCACACTTCGTGGAATTTTATATTTTTCTTTATCTTGCTTTAAAATGGTTTTTAAACTTTTTAACATTTTTACTTCTCCTGTTCTTTTAGTTTATCTTTTAAAACATCATAGTATAAGTTTGATGGCTTGAAGTATAATCGCTTTGGCTCTAAAATTTCTGACTTAAACCAAACCCAGATAAATTGTTCTGCGGTCATGCCATGATAACTTACAAATCCCAAAACTGCAAAAGGTGCTGCACCTAAGATACAAACCCATGATAAAACCTCTATTCCAAAGTGCGGTTTTAAAAGAAAATATAAGCCTATTGCAACTCCAACCGCAAGCACTGTGAAAACAAATTGTCTGAGTGACAAACCAAAAAATATTGATTCAGTATAGTTTCTTATCTCACGATTTATTTTTACTTCCATAACACACTAACTCCTTATAAACCTAACATTTCATGTACAACTCTGTCGGACATTTTAACTGCTCCAACCAAAATTAGCATATTAAATACTAACTCACCGATATAGCTCCAAACCATAGTTACAGCAGCAACATCTGCATTGATTTCTGGCGGTGAACTTGCAAAAACAGAGAAAATTATGCAAGCTAAAACAATTACAACACCCTCCATACACACCGCAGCATAGCTTTTTATAAAACTTTTGCCTATATTTTGGCTTGGCTCACCTGCAAAAGCTGAAAGCGGAATTGGTGCAATCGCTGTATACATGAAAAGTTTAAAAAACCTACCATAAACGCTTAAAATCATTACAAAAGACAGTACCCAGATTAAAAGTCCACCTATTAAAGTAATAGCCCAAAGAGGTATGCTTTCTAAAAATCCACATTCTTCAACTGCGGTCACAATTTCCTCTGGTAAAACTGTTTGCTCTGTTGTTCCAAAGCCTGCTGTATTCATAACAACCGAGATAATACCCTGAATTATATCTAAAATTGCAAGCATTAACTCCATTCCGTAAGTTATTGCACCTTTTGCAAGTGCAAAACGTACAAACATTTTAAAAACATGTTCTGGTCGTTTAACTTCGGTAAAACTGCCACAGGTTTTTATAACTCCTACAACAAAAAATACAACAAGCAGTGCATAACCTATTGACTGTAATGCACCATGTATATTTACAACAATAGACCATATTTGACCGCCTTTAAATTCTTCAGGTGACTGAGTTAAAATTTGCCATATTTCTGTAAGTTTGCCGTTCCAAACTGCTAGTGCATTTTCAAGATTTTGTACTACCCAGTTTTCTGATATTTACTGCACCTCCTTAGAGGCAGAACAAAATATCTGCCTCTTTTTATATTTAACATAAAATCAGCCACCTGTTATAAGAGTTAAAATTTCTTTTGTAAAAGCGATTACCAAACCGCCTGCAAGTGTCAAAAAACCATTAGAACGCTGTGATGGGTCGTGTGATTGTATGGATAAACC
>JAGHIZ010000015.1 GCA_017886875.1 Butyricicoccus sp.
AAAACGTGCAGGTAAGGACGGTCACAAGGAAATAAACCGAACCAATCTAACAAAACAGCAGATTGAGGACGGAATTAAAAATCCTGTTGTTCAAAAGCAGCTTGAGCTTTTAAAACTAAGATATTCTAACCCTGCATTTGACTTTGATTCTAAGGTTGAGTTCACAGGTGAAAATAGCAAATTCACTATTAAGTGGACTAAAAATGATAACTCTATTCAGCTTGATTGTGATTTAGCTGATTTAAGTTATAGTATAAATTAACCCTCTTAATACACATACCTATTATAAAAGCCGTACAATTCATATGAATTGTACGGCTTTTGTTATACAAATACTAATATATATTCACTTATTATGTTTATCTTTAGCAAAAAGAAGCACTGGAGTTAATTCACTCCAGTGCTTTATGTTATTCAGATTGCTCATAATCTGTATCATTAATCTGAGGATTTATCATTTGCTCCCAAATGTCATTTACACTTTCCATACAATTAAAATAAATTGTTGTTAACACATTAGCAGGAATGCCTAACTCCTCAGCATATAAAGTGATGTTTTTCCAATCGGCTTTTTCATAGCATATTACAAGCTTGATAAGCTTACCGCCATCACCTTCACCCTTAATAAGTGCATCTTTGAGTTCATCTGCAAGCGGGATATCATTTAATATTTCGCTCATGCTTGCATCAATAAGATATTCTAGTGTTGAGAACATACCAAGCATATATGCTTCAGATTTTGTTATGCTAGAACCACGCATATAGCTTTGAAGTGCACTTGCAAAACTTGCACGCATAAATGATAATTTAATAAATTCTTCAAAGTTTTGCATGTCTTCATCTTCTGTATCGCCTACGCTTAAAAGATATACCCAACGTTTTAACTGACTTAATCCAAGAGTTACAATGGCTTGCTGAATTGAATTTGTTTTAACACGTCTTGCAAAATATGCAGAGTTTGCAATTTTGAGAAGGCTATAAGTCAAAGTAACATCAGCCGAAATAATTTCTTCTATTTCATGAATATCTGGTTCTTCTTTGGTAACTGCAACAACCAGTCTAAAGAAGTTACTGCGAAGATATCCGCTTTGATGAACCTTGTTAGCAAGTTTATCTGATACGTAGTTACCTTGCATACCATAAACGCCTAGCTTATTTGCAAAATCCAAAAGTTCTTTTGTATCTACTCCAGTTGCAATAACACGTTTATTCATACTTTTTGCAACTCTCATAATGTTTTCAGCTGAGTTTGCGTTTAATGTTCTCAAATTGATTTTTATATATGAAAGTTGTTCTAATAACGCAAGATATCTTGGTGCAAACTGAAAATCATTTGCAGCCACTTCATATCCTTCATCAACATATTGCTGAAGTAAATGCATAGCGAATGGATGAATAATAACGCTATCATCAATCTGTATTACTAAATCAGTATTTTTAAATAGATGTGGTGTTTTTTTAGCAAGTAACGAACTTGTGAATGTCATAAATGTTCTAGAGTTTTTGAGAGCCTTTTCCGTGTTCTGTACCAGACAATTATATATTGTTTCTGCAACTGAAACCTCATTTAAGCTTGTAACATTATAAGCATCTCCACCAGAATACATAACTTCATAGCCTAATACACGACTATCAGCATCTTTTATAGCCTGTCTAGTAATATATCTATTCCTATCCATCATGTATATATCATCCTCTCACTTAAGCTTTAGTTTTTTCCAGTAATCCGTCCATAACATCTATTAAGTGACCAATTTCTGGCTTAGATAGTTGTTCATCTGCACCTAATTGCTTACCCTTTATCCACATTTCTTCTGTAATAAGTGAGGAGAATATAACAACTGGAATTTCTCTTAAAATAGGGTCAGATTTAATGAGTTTAGTAAGTCTATGACCGTCCATACTAGGCATTTCTATATCTGTAATTATTATGGATACTTTTTTATTCAATGTTTCTGGTTCTTCAGCCATTGGTTTTAAATAATCCCATAACTCTTGACCATTAGAAAACATTTTTAAATTTGTATATCCCGCTTTTTGAAGGGCTTTTTCAAGCACGTTTGCAAGTAATACAGAATCTTCAGCTATAAGTACGGAATGACTACGCTCATTACGTTTACCCATACTTTCTACTTCTTTCATTTGTATAGATGTTTCTGGAGCTATATCAGCAACTATCTTTTCAAAATCAAGCACTGTAACTAGCTGCTCTTCACACTGAGCAATACCAGTTGCAACACCTGTATCACCATTTGCTATTGTTTTATCTGGTTTATGTATATCTGTCCATGAAATACGGCTTATTCCAACTACCGTATGCACTCTAAATGCAATGTACATTTTGTTAAAATTGGTTACAATAAATAAGTCTTTAGGGTCTGGCTCTGAATGCTCACCAGTCAAATAGAATGGTAAATCAACAACGGTTAAAACCACATCTCTTGGTTTAAAAATACCTTCTACTGCTGGGTGTACATGAGGAATGTGTTTTACTTGCACACTCATCATAATCTCACGAACTTTAGCTACATTTATACCATATAAATTATTATTGATAGTAAACTGCATAATTTCAATTTCATTAGTTCCTGATTCCAATAAAATTTTTCCACGTTCGTTATCTTGCATAGCATTATCACTCCTTTTTTATTACATTATAGCTTTCGCTCAATATTTCCATATATTTTAACCGTTCCTTCACCTGTTGCAACATCGAAAAATAGTGTTCTAGCTGCACTTCCTCCAACATCTTCTTTAAGAAGTCGTATACCCTCCAAGCGAAGAACCTGATGTACACTTTCTATGTTTCTTTGTCCTATATTCCCCAAACTACCATTTCCCGGAACATTAAACATCTTTGCCCCACCAGCAATTTTAGCCACTATTCTAGTACGTTTAGCTCCCATCTGCTCCATTTTAGTAAGTGTCAAACGAATACCTGTGTCTGCATATTTAAATGGCGATGTTCGGTTTTTTTCCATATTTATAGGAAGCATTATATGCACTAACGCACCAATTTTCAGTAAAGGGTCCCATAAACAAATGCCTATGCATGAACCAAGTGCATAAGTTATCAATGTGCCTTGGTTTCGTGCAAGCTTCATATCTGCAATTCCTATAGTTTGTTTTTCCATTACTCACCAATCCCTAAACGATATAAAAGATAGTTCAGTGATTTTACATCTGGTGCTAATAATAACTTACATGGTATTTCCTTATTATCAATTAAGAATGTACCACCTAAAAGCATAATATAATCTGATTGATTACCATAAGCCGCCATAGGTACTGTTATCATTGCACCTTGCATATCAATAGCAAACTGTGGAACTGATGGTGTTATTTTAACATCTGTCAGATTTGATAATGCATTTATAAAAGTAGATATTAATATATTACCAACTTCTATAACCGCTGAACTTTCAATTTCTGTTAATTCGCTGTAATCTTTTACAGTTTTGCCCATCATACGGTCTAAAAGTAAATTTATGGCTTCTAATTCGAATAGAGCAAGCATCATACCATTTATTTGACCAGACAAAAATGAAATAATTCCTGCAGATATAGTTTCAAAACCGCCCAACTCCTCAACTGCTTTGTTAAAACCCAATATTTTAACCTCAGGTAAAGGAATACGAACTTCTGTGCCTAAAAGTGATGAAAGTGAAGTTGCTGCATGACTTGTTCCTATACTGCCAATCTCCCTAAGTGCATCTATCTGCACCGAATTCATTTCTTCAAATCTATTTAAACTCATATATCCTTACTCCTTCAATTAGCTTCTAAGGCTGTTTATGGTAGATTCGATTTCATCTTGTGTCTGAACCATTTTTAATGCGTAAGAATAAGAACGTTGTGCTTCTATAATTTTAGTAAACTGAGTTGCTAAATCAGCATTAGAGCCTTCAACTGCACCAAAAACAACACTACCTGTACCAGCCAAAACATCACCGTTTTTAGCAACTGGAACCAGTCTATTCTGCCCTACATGCTGCATATCATCTGTATTTATAAAATCAAACACACCAACTGGATATTGAGCTTCAGCATCTTCCCCCATTAAAATAGGTTGCTGATTTTGATTTAAAACATAATTTCCTTCTGCATCACAAAGATAAAATTGATTTATGTTATCTTCTGTATTACCCCAATGAAATGAACCTGCTCTTGTATAGCTTATTTCATTTGTCCTTGGGTCTTGTACTGCAAAAAATCCATCACCATTTATAGCATAATTTTGACCGCCACTTCTTGCAATAAGTGCACCATTTTGAAAGTCTGTTGTAGTCTGAATTATGCGGCTACCGCTTCCACGAAAAACATCATCTTCTGCACCTGCATACATGCGGTATAAAAGCTCAGAAAATTGTGCTTGTTCTGATTTAAAACCAATGGTGTTTATATTTGCAATATTATTAGATACTACATTTAAGCTTTGTTGTTGCTGTGATGCTGCAACAGCTGCTGCATAAAAAGATTGATTCATAGTTTACGCTCCATTTTGCTTTTATACTCTGCCAATTTCGCTTACAGTTTTAGTCATAACAGTATCATACATTTTGCTAACTTGCGATGCACTCTGTAATGCCCTTTGACAAACCATCATATCAGTCATTTGTTGAACAAGATTTATATTTGACTTCTCTACCATTTTATGATGTATAACAGAACCAACCGCAAGCTGTGGCTGACCATTTGCAGTAAATATTTCGCCATTGCCTTTTGTTAAGTCCTCTGCTGGATTTGCAAATGTAAATACACCTAACTGTCCTAGAATTTGACCTTGTTCATTTGTAATAAAACCATTTTCATCAGCATTTATTTTATCTGTGCCAAGGTAAATTGGCTGACCATTTGCACCTAAAACTCGACCTTGTCCACCAAGATATAAATAGCCTTCATCATCAAGCATAAATGAACCATTTCTGGTATATGTTAAACCTTCATTTGTTTGTACAGAAAAATATCCTTCGCCCTCAATAGCAAAGTCAAGAGGTAAATTAGTTTGTTCTAATGCACCTTGAGAATGGTCTGTAACTACATCAGCAATAGCAGTTATATAGCTCGTAGTTGTTCCAAGTTCTTCTGCATCTCTTTGTTTATTTGTAATTCGGCTAAACATTACATTTTCAAATGTTGTATCAACATAGCGGTCAGTTTTGTAACCACTTGTTGATGTGTTACTCATATTATTACCAATAACATCTAAGTTTCTGGTTTGAGTAAGCATTGCCGAACTCAAGTTATAAAATCCCTTTAACACTTATATGCCTCCCATTCATTGCGTATCACAAAGATATTTTTCCATGCAAATACGTAGTTTACGAATTGCGTTTGAATGTATTTGTGAAACTCTTGGCTCACTTACACCCATAACCTGTGCAATCTCTTTCATTTGAAGTGACTCATTATAATATAATGAAAGTACACGCTGTTCATTTTCTCTAAGAGATGATATTGCATCATGCAAAATTTGATATGTTTCTTTTTTTTCAAAATGCTCTTCTGGCTGTGCATTTATATCTGTTTGCGGTGGTCGTTTTGCCGGAACTTCACCTTCTCTTTCCTCTAAAATCATATCCAGTGAAAGCACATTACTTAAAGCTGTTTTTGCAAGTTCTTCTTGATATTTAGCCTCGGTAATACCCATTTTATTGGCTATTTCCTTATCTGTCGGTTGACGACCTAGCTCAGAAAATAAAGTTAATGTCGCTTCCTCTATTTCTCGCATACGTTTTCTAACCGAACGTGGCATCCAATCTTGTCTTCTTGCAAGGTCAATTATCATTCCTCTTAGTCTTTTGGCTATGAAGGTTTCAAATTTTACATTTTGTTCTGGATCGAATTTATCAATCGCATTCATAAGTAAAATTACTCCCTCATTTATCATATCATCAACTTGTGCAAAACTCAAATAAACACCTCGTAATTTTAATGCAATATTTTTTACAAGGTACACATATCTCATTACAATAACTTTTTTAAGTTCTGCATCATGTGTTTTATGATATTCAGTGAGAAGCACCTCGTTTGGCATAGTTTCCCACTCTTTATTGCGGTTCAAGGTGATTCCCTCCCTTTAGCTAAAATAATTTAAGATGATGTTATATTACCAAGTGCCTGAATTTGCACATTTGTGATAATTTCGTTAAATGAAAGCACTGTTAAATCAGGATAGAACTGTTCAAGCAGTCGCTTTAAATATATTCTTATAACATGGCTTGTAAGCAGTATTGGTTTTTGACCAAGCTCAGAGAATTTTTTTATATTTTCTGTGAGCTGTGCAAGCATAGTTTGCATAAGGTCTGGACCTATTGCAAGATATACACCTTGTTCATTTTTAACAAGACTTGCGACAATTTTCTTTTCAACATCTGCATCAAGTGTGATAACATTAAGCTTGTCCTCTTGACAAAATCTATGAGTTATAGTTCTCTTTAGTCTTGCACGGATAGTTTCTGTTATCAGGTCTGTATCTCTTGTGATATTAAGGGCATCTACTGCGGTTTCAACAATAGTACCCATATCCTTAATAGGAATACCTTCCTTTAACAGATTGCTAAGTATTTTTTCAAGCATTGCATAAGAAAGCACATTTGGAAATGCTTCTTCTACTAGCTGAGGAGCAGTTTTTTTAAGGTGCTCAACAAGCTGAATAGTTTCTGCTCTATCGAGAAGTTCATGAGTATGTTTTTTAACTGTTTCAGATAAATGTGTTAACATAACTGAAAGTGGGTCAATAACCGTATAACCATAAATCTCAGCCATTTCTTTGTTTTCTGGTAAAATCCAACGTGATGGAATACCATAAGCTGGTTCTATAGTTTCTATACCCTCAATTTCGCCTGCTGGATTTGAAGGCTCAAGTGCTAAATAGTAATCAAGCAGTATTTCACCTCTTGCCACTTCTTCGCCACGGATTTTAATTACATACTGGTTTGTACCAAGCATGGAAGCATCTCTAAGGCGAATAGATGGTATTACAAAACCCATTTCCTGAGCATATTGTCTACGGAAAATAACTATACGGCTAATAAGTTTACCACCATTTGTTTCATCTACAAGTGGAATTAAGCTATAACCAAATTCCATTTCAATAGGCTCAACATTGATTAATGAATAAACATTATTAACATCTTTATAATAATCCATTTCTGATTGTTGGGCTTCTGCTTGTTTTCTTGCAAGCTCTTCTGCTGCTGGAATAGCAGCTTTTTCTTCTTCCATAGCTTTCATATTTTTGCTAACTCTATTGCTTACAAAGAACAATGTACCTGCAATTATAAAAAGCTGAATATGTGGTGTTCCTGGAAGAATTCCAAAGAAACCAAGAATAACCGCTGCAATCATAAGTGCTTGTGGTTGAGCTAAAAACTGTTTAATTACATCTTTATTAAGGCTACCTTCAGATACCGAACGAGTAACAATCATACCTGTTGCGGTTGAAATCATAAGAGATGGAAGCTGTGATACCAAGCCATCACCTATTGTTGCAATAGAATATACACTCAGTGCCTGACTTAATTCCATGCCCGATTGTACTACACCGATGATAAAACCAGCAATAAAGTTAATTGCAGTGATGATAAGCGACATAACCGCATCACCTTTTACAATCTTTGTTGCACCGTCCATAGCACCGTAAAAATCAGCTTCTCTTTGAACCTTTGCACGTCGTTCTTTTGCCTGCTGTTCGTTAATTAGACCAGAAGAAAGGTCAGCATCAATCGCCATCTGTTTACCAGGCATAGAGTCAAGAGTAAATCTTGCTGCAACCTCAGAAACACGTTCTGCACCTTTGGTAATAACGATAAACTGCATTAAAACGATAATTAAGAATATAATTACACCTATTACAATGTTTCCTTGGATAACAAATTCACCAAATAACTTAATTACTTCGCCTGCTTCACCGCCCTTAGATAGAATAAGTCTTGTAGATGAAATATTAAGACCTAATCTAAAAAGTGTGGTTATAAGCAACAACGATGGAAATATTGAAAACTCAAGAGCTTCACTTATATTCATCGTGATAAGCAAAATAATCAGCGAAATTGATATATTGAATATAAAGAGTACGTCCAGCAGAAACGGCGGTAATGGAATAAGAAGGAATAATACTATGACTACAACAAAAACCGATATCATGTTGTTAAAAATTCGTTTCATAGCTCCACCATTTCTAAATATTATTTTTTGCCGCTATATATTTATTTTGTAGGCGGCAGTTTATTATTAAGTTTATAGATATAAACAAGCACTTCAGCAACTGCACCATAGTGTTCATAAGGAATTGGCTTATCTATCTGAGCATCAGCATATAAAGCTCTTGCAAGTGGTTTATTTTCCATTACTGCAACACCATTTTCTTCAGCTACTTTTACAATTCTAAGTGCCAGTTCATCTTGACCTTTTGCCACAACCACAGGTGCAATATCTTTTTTAGGTTTGTATCTAAGTGCAACCGCAAAATGAGTAGGGTTACGAATAACAACGTCAGCACCAGGTACAGCTTGCATCATACGGGATTGTGACATTTTTCTTTGTGCTTCTTTAATTTTTGCTTTTATTTTAGGGTCACCCTCAATTTGTTTGTATTCTTCCTTGATTTCCTCTTTGGTCATTCGCATATTACGCTCGAAATCCCACCACTGATAAAGATAATCAAAAAATGAAACTACAATAAATGCAGCACCTATTTTTAAAAGCATTGTAAGAGCCATATCTTTCATATCACTTGTGGCAACAGATAAATCAGTTGATAAGAACTGTGAGAAGTGAATTAATGAGTCTCTTACAAACATATAAATAAGCACTAAAAGTATAGTAATTTTAAGTGTACCTTTTAAAACCTCAATAAGACTTTTAAGTGAAAATAAGTTTTTAATACCTGTAAGTGGATTAAGCTTACTAAACTTAGGCTTTATTGCTTCAAAAGATACAAGTAGTTTAGTCTGTGCAAATGTCGCTACTATAGCAGCTAAAACAGTTGCAAGTAACGGCAATGCGACCGACCGCGTGAGCGTCATAACCGATTGACTGCTTATCTGTGGCATTATGGCGTTCACGCCGCCTGTCGGCACACTTCCAACAAGTGAAACAATATACTTTGTAAACTGTGAAAGTGCATCAGCCATCATCGGAAGTCCAAAACGCAGTGCAGCGTAACTTGCAAATAATGTAACAACTGCCACAACATCACGGCTCATCATTACATTACCTTTTTTTCGTTCATCACGTCGCTTTTTCGGCGTGGCCTTTTCGGTTTTTTCTCCCGAACCACCCGGCATTTTGTTTCCCTCCTTTTTTAAGTGGCTTTTTAAGCGGCTATTACTTTTATTACATCTTGTATCGCTACAAGCATTTGTTTTTCTATAAGTAGTATAAATTCACCAATAGGTGTTATAAGTAGCATTATCATAAATAAACCTAAGATGATTTTAAGCTCCATATTTATAGCAAATACATTTATTTGAGGAATAACTTTCATAAGTATACCCATTCCAAGCTGGCCAATAAGGGAAGCTGCAAGTATAGGCAGTGCAAGCTTCAAAGATAAAATAGTACATGATACAAATGTATCAAGTGCATATGTAGCCATTTGTTCAGTTATAACAACCGAACCAAAAGGCACTATTTTACCTGATGACAATAACACTCTTAAAAGTGTTATATGACCATTTGCCGAGAAAAACAATAACATAAACATTATATTAAAAAATGTACTTGTCATTGTTACACTAGTTCCCATTGAAGGGTCATAATTTTCAGACATATTAAGACCCATTTGGTTATCTATCTGGCTGCCTGCTTGGAGTAAAATATAGAAAAAACACTGTATAATAAATGATACTGCATAACCCACTCCAAGCTCTAATAACATTTTAACACAAAGTTCCAGAGCTGTAAGTGGAACAGTTAGTGCTTCTGATGGGCTATAGAAATATACTGTCAAGGTTAAAACAAATATAAATCCTGCTTTTACAAGGTTTGGCACACCTTTTCTGCCGAAAATAGGATTAAACGATACAAACCCTGTAATTCTCATCATAATTGAAAGAAACAGAACAAGCTGTGCTTCATCATACATATGGTCTTTCCTCCTTTATTTATCCAATCATTTGGAGGAAAATCATTCTTGTAAATTCCTGCATAGTATTAAGCATCCAGTTTCCGCCAACAAGCAAAAACACAACTATAAGTATAAGCTTAGGTATAAATGAAAGGCTTTGCTCATGGATTTGAGTTGCTGCCTGAAATATAGCAACAATTACGCCTATGGCCATACTTGCAACAAGCATTGGACCACCGAGCTTAATTGCAACCCATATACCCTCACGCATTATATCAAGCATTTGGTATTGGTCTAACACTGATTACACCTCCTGCTAATTAAATCCTTGCACAAGAGTTGAAAATAGAAGTTGCCAACCATCAACTGTTATAAATAGTAGCAGTTTAAATGGCATAGAAATCATAGCTGGTGGGAGCATAATCATACCCATACTCATAAGAGTTGAGGATACTATAATATCAATAAGCATAAATGGTAAATACAGTAGAAAACCAATTTCAAAAGCACGTTTAAGCTCACTTGTCATATAAGATGGAATAATAACACGCATAGCAAGTTGCTGTGCTTCTTCGGTTGTCTCTGGTGCATCTACCCCTGCCATTTCACAAAACATCTTTATAGATGATGTTTCGGTTTGATTAATCATAAAATCCTTTAGTGGGACTTTTGCTCTTTCTATAGCTTCTTGTTGAGTTATTTCCTGTCTTGTATAAGGGTCATAAGCGTTTTGTTTAATATCAGTTAGCACTGGGTTCATAATAAACAGTGTTAAAAACAAAGCTATACCTATAAGCACAGTATTAGGCGGGTTTTGCTGTGTACCCATTGCTGTACGAAGGAAAGAAAGAGAAATGACTATTCTTGTAAATGATGTCATCATTACAAGTATAGATGGTAAAAGTGCAACTAAAGTTGTGAAAAATAATATTTCTAATGTTTGCACATTGTCGCCATTTACATTTATAAGGCTTTCTGGCATTTAAATCATTTCCCTCCCTTTTTATTTATTATATTTGCGATTACATCTGTAAAATTAGATGATATTTGCTCTTTTTCTAACCAAAGTTTTGATTGTTCAGCGTCAAGCTCTGTAATAAGAGATATATTTTCATTTGATACACCTAAAACAAGCCAACGTTCAGCGATTTTTACAACCACAAGTGATTTATTTGGTGCTAATATCAATCTATCATACACACGCATTTTACCTTCACTTTGATTGCTAAATAAATTATTTGCACCCATCTTTTTGGTTACAAAATAAGCTAAAAAGCAAATCAAAGCGATACTTGCAATCATACTTATTAAAGAGAGAATATCTCCAAGCATATAACTTTTTATGCCTCACCAACAATAGAAGAAACAGTTTTAATAATACGCTCTGGCTTAAAAGGCTTAACAATAAAATCCTTAGCACCTGATTTAATGGCTTCAATAACCATAGCTTCTTGACCCATTGCAGAGCACATTACAACAGAAGCATTAGGGTCTGCTGCTCTAATTTCCTTTAGTGCCTCTAAGCCATCTTTATTAGGCATGGTTATATCCATAATTACAAGGTCTGGCTGAATTTCAGCATACTTGTTTACTGCTTCTGCACCATCACATGCTTCATATGTATCGGTATAACCATTTTCATTTAACGTATTTTTAACCATCATTCTCATAAATGCTGCATCATCTACTAATAAAATCTTTGCCATTTTTAAAATCCGTCCTTTTCGTTTTAAATAGTTTTAAATATTTGTTTTGGTTATAAATCTTCAAGAGATAGTGGTTCAATAATTTCTGCAATTCTTAAACCAAAGCTATCATCTAAAACAACTATATCACCTTTAGCAATACACTTACCATTTACATATAAGTCTGCTCTATCACCTGCTAGTCTGTCAAGTACCACAAGTGAACCCTTGGTATAATTTAAAATATCCTTAACTCTGCGGCGGGTTCTACCTATTTCCACTGCAATATCCACAGGAACTGACATAAGTAAATCAAGATTACCAGCTTGTTCTTCATTTAGATTATGGCTTTGTTCAAGCTTAGGCATTGCAGGAGCAGAAGTTTTTATAGTCTTAGGCTCTGGCTGTTGCATAGCTTGTTGTGGTGGCATATAATACATTGGTGGATATGGATATGGTGGATATGCTGCATACTGCTGCTGCATATCTGCTGGCATCATTTGAGGCTGTGGCTGCATTTGTGGCTGCTGCATAGCTTGTTGTTGCTGTGACGACTGCATTTGCGGTTGCATAACCGGCTGTTGCGGCTGCGGTTGCATAACTTGTTGCTGTGCCCCTTGCTGCATTTGTGGTTGAACATTCATTGGTTGTTCAGTAGCCATAGGTGCTGCTGTTTGAGGTTGTTGAGCTGGTTGAGCTATATTAGATTGCTCTACTTGTTTTTGTGTTGCTGCTGAGTCATCACCCAAACCAACATCAGCACCGCCTATACCAAAGCCCTTGAGCATTTCACGAACCAAATCAACGGTAAGTGCACTCATAAATTCACTTTCAACAGCATCTTCTATAGTCAGCTGGAAACGAACTACAACAAGTATACCTTCACTTGGAAAATAAGTACCTACAAGCTCATTTACATTTTCTATTTCAAAGGCTTCAGGTGTAGATATATTAACCATTTCACCAAGAAAATCAGACATTGCAGTTGAGGCTGCACCCATCATTTGGTTCATAACTTCAGAAATGGCACTAAGATTGAGTTCATTTATCTCAAAGTCCTCATCTTTTGTTTCCATTCCCATTAGTATATCAACAATAGCTCGTACATCTGAGCGTTTAAGTAGCATTACATTGCTACCATTTAGACCTGCTACATAATCAATTTTTACACCTATTGCAGGTCTAATATCATCAATATTAAAATCATCTGCGGAAACTACGGTTACTGTTGGTGTAGTGATATCCACACGCCTTGCGAGCATATTGGAAACCGCAGTTGCAGAAGATCCAAGGCTGATATTAAATATTTCACCAATAGCATCTATTGCCATTGGGCTGAAAATGTTAGATCCCATTCTTTATACTACTCTCCTTTGTCCTGCTCTTTTTCCATATC
>JAGHIZ010000016.1 GCA_017886875.1 Butyricicoccus sp.
CTATAAATTGTTATCTTTTTTCAAGCACAATTGTGATTTTAGTATTATCAATAGTTAAATTTACGCCAGATAAATATGTATTTATTATAAGCGTTATTTTATTGATACTTTCATTACCAATATTATTGAAATTTATGCCAGTAGATACAAAAACAAAATCACTTGATGCTGATGAGAAAAAATATTTCAGAAAAAAGGCTGTTACCAATTTACTAATTGAAATAGTTATAATAATAGCTTTATTTTATATTAGTGAATATAGTTTTGGATACGTAGTTAGCTTATCCATTATGGTAACAGCTTTTCTGATTGTTTTGGGAAAGATAGATAATGCATTATAATTTTTACAAATAATGAAATTAATATTAAGTATAGTTAAAGGCTATAAATACAGAGTACAGGCAACTGTAAAGGCTTATAGTGGTTCGTTAGTTGAAACAAGAACTGTAACAAGCAGTGAAGCTAAATATTGAATTAACAGAATGAATATGAAAGGGTGATAACATAAATATATATGATTTTATTTAGATTAACAAAATTAACTGTTTAAAGGAACGGTGAATAGATATGGAATCAAAAAAGAAAATCTTTGCCACTTTATCATTGGGTATATTATTGTTTTTTTCGTTTACTTTGATATGTAGTGCTGCTAATTTAGCAATTTCTAAAGTACAACAAAAACAATCAAACTGGTGTTGGGCAGCTTGTGCTGAGATGGTAGGTAAATGGAAATATGGTAATCGATCGCAATTTCAAATAGTCACTCATGTTAAAGGTATTGCAGTAAATGAATCAGGTTCAGCAAGTGAAACTGCAAAAGGTGCCACTTTTGCTTCAAACTATAATGCAAATTTCACTAATGGAGGTCGACTATCTCTTAATCAAGTTACTGATATTATAAATAATAACAATAATCCTTTGATTGCAGGCTGTGCTGGTAATAGTTTAGTAGGGCATATGTTTGTAATTCATGGTGTAAGTGGATCAGATTTACTTATTTGTGATCCTAAAGATGCTAGTTCTAAGTGGGTAAATTATACTATATTTTCTAATTTTTATGGTGGAAGGTCTTGGTATGAAAGCGTTTATATCAGGTGATGAGAGGAGGAAAATCCATGTTTAAAAAGTTTTTTTCAATCTACATTTTTGTACTAGTTTTATTTGCTTGTTCAATAACAGCAATGGCAACAGATATACATTCAAGTATTAACTCAGAAATGACTACTGATGTTGATAAGAATGAAAGCAGTATAGCAGATTTTTTTAAAAATCATGCTGATTCTGCAATAGAGAAAATTGAAGATGATTTTGTGTCTTTCTATGGAGAAATGGAAAATAATAAAAATTTTTATACAGGATTAAGTTTCATACCAGATTTATCTTACAAGGTTTATACACTTAATAATGAAAATGTTGTTACAAAATATAATCAATCTGGTGTTTTTGGAAATAACATTTCCGAAAATTATATTTTTAAAATTCCTATTCAAAATTCTGTTGGACAGATAATAGGAGTTGCTTCACTTTATAATGTAGATGGAAAATATATTTTAGGGGAATATGGAAAGATTAACGAAAAAGAAATGATATTATTTGACATTACTGCTATAAAAGACAGTTTATGTTCGACAAAAACTAACATTTTTTCTAGCATTGAAAACATTAAGGCTTTTGTTATGAATGAATATAATACATATGCTTTATATATTGAAAGTAGTGATGGCGAATATATAATGCCTATTTCTTCTGACAATGATGTAACAACCTTGTCTGAAAATGAAATTTATACAACAGCTGATTTTGTAAAGGTATTACAGAAAAATAGCAGAGAAGGAGAAGCTGTTATAAATGAAAAAGGTGAAATTTTATATGGTGCTGCTTATATAGAAAATAACAGCTCTATAAATAAAAATATGACTTTAATGATATTTAGTATTTTGGCAATTTTAATTTTAGTTATTGTAATAAAAAAATACAAATTGTTCACAAAAAACAACTAGTATAAATTAATTTGATAGTATATTATTTATCATTATTGAATTTAAGCACTAAATATAACTATCTAATATAGTTCGTTAGAATTGATATAGCAGTTTTTATGTTATATCATAGCTAAAAATTACAAATTTAATACTAACAGACAAAAAGTTATTTTTAATACTTGACTGTATAAAGTTATCCCCTGTATGATTTGCATACAGGGGATATTTAATGCTATCGTTTTAAAATATTGTAATATGTTTGCTTACTTATGCTTAGGATTTTGCAAATTTCATCTACTTTTAAGCCTTTTTCACGATATTCAATGATTTTAGCTTTTTTTTCATCAGATGTTAGCTGTTTTATATTTTTTGTTAGAAATCTGCTGACAGTGTTTCTGCCAATATTTAATATTTCAGCAATTTCAAGATTTGTTTTACCTGCTTTATGAAGTTCTAAAATACGACGATTTCTTTCTTCTTTGGCAAGTCTTCGGTTTTTATCTCTAGTATAGTTGCTAGTTTTTTGCTTCATATACTCATGCCTTTCAAATTCATTTAACTCTAAAAACATACAAAATGTATCATTTTTAAAGTTCAAAAATCCTTTTTGGTCTATATATGTGAAAATGTTTTCTGTTCGTTCAAGTGGTATTTTAAA
>JAGHIZ010000114.1 GCA_017886875.1 Butyricicoccus sp.
TATATAATCGTATGGTATTTATAGACTGTAAGAACGTTATACCAAAAGAAAAACAGGATAAACGACTGCTTGAAAAGATGTATGCAGAAAGAAAAGGCATAATCAGAAAATGTGTACTTGCTTTAAAAACGGTTATAGAGGCTGGTTATGATTATGCAATTCCAGAGAGTGCAGAACAAAGCCTAAACGAGTTTAAAATAGAAAATGATAGTGTATTATCATTTATAAATGAATGTGTTGTAGAGCGTCCTATAGCTGGTGTTATGGACGATTGTACAGCAAAAAAAATGTATGATGTATATTGCGAATGGTGCAAGGAAAATAAACTATTTGCTGAAGGTAAGCAAACTTTCAATAAGATATTAACTAATCATTTTGGATATGAAGATGTAAAATCAGCCATTTATAGAGATGCAAAACATAAATATTTCAGAAAATATACACTTTCTCAAGATATAAAAAGAGAATATCAATATGTTTATGGTGTTGATTCTATGCCACAACCAATCAAGGAATAAATGCAACATTTAAAGGGGTAATCATACCCCTTTTTTTTTGTACGTTTTGAATTTTCTCTTGTACGTTTTGTACATTTCAGATTTTAAAACGTACAAGATTTTTCCTTTTATTTCCTTTTAACTTGAGTTGTAATTACCTGTATTTTACATTTTTTTGTACGTTTGTACGTTTCATTGTACGTTTGTACATTTCAAATTTTAAAACGTACAAGATTTTTCCTTTTATTTCCTTTTAACTTGAGTTGTAATTACCTGTATTTTACATTTTTTTGTACGTTTGTACGTTTCATTGTACGTTTGTACATTTCATTGTACGTTTTTTGTACGTTTCATCGTACGTTTTTAAATTAAATTTTTAACTTTTTTAATACTATAAATTAAGAATATTATTATATATATCTATATTTATAAACTTTTTTATATACTCTTGTACGTTTTGTATGTTTTATTTTATTTCTTAACAGAAAAAATAAAAAAATATAAATATATACTATACAAGTAAAGTATATAATATATATATTATAATATATATAGAGGAATTTAAAACAAATGTACAAAACGTACAAAAAAATACCATAAAATGTAAGAAATAAAAAATGTATATAACATTTTAACTTATTTATATATTTTAAGACACAAAAAAAACCCCAAAATTTATATTCTGAAGCTTCCATATTCTTATAGGTTTTCTATATACATTTCTTCTGTGGTTTGCTGAGCTAATTTTAATTTATTTATAGCATCATCTATATTTGGAAATATTACACCGTTTTCTATTATTTCAATTACATCTGTTATCGTATTAAATAAAA
>JAGHIZ010000001.1 GCA_017886875.1 Butyricicoccus sp.
ATATAGAATATTGCTTATTGTAAACGAATGTCTTTTAAGAAATCGCTTCCAACTCATGGAAGCGAAATTTTATTATAATCTGTTTATCCTTTGTTAGCTCAACTCGTTCAATTAAACTAACTAATAATTCTCTATTAGTATATGCTGATTTTATAAATTGTGTAACTAGCTCTCTTGTTTTTTCCTCTGTATTTGTAAGAATTTGATTTTCTTTTTCCAACAGTTTCTTTTTTTCTTCAAGATTGCTACGTTCCATTTTAACTTTTTTATAAATTCGCTCAAAATCTTCTTCTGATAATATACCATCAAGTTTATCCATATATACTTGGTCAAGATTTAATGTAAGTTTGTCAATTTTTCCTTTTAGTGACTTAATTTCTGTATCTTGACTCATTTCTTTATATGATAATTTAACAGTAGATTCAGCTACATTTTGTAATCTATTTGGCTCTAAATATGCCTTACATATTTCTTTAACTGTTGATATTACAGCCCTAGTTACGGTTTCCTCCTTAATAGAATGGCAAGTACAGATTCCAGCCTTTGTAAATCTTTGATATGTTCTACAAACAAAGAATAATCTATCTTCTCCAGCAGCATTTTTACGATTTATTACAGCCAGTGGATATCCGCATTCATGGCAGAAAATAAGACCTTTTAACAAAAAATCATAAGTCCTATTACGTGTATGTTTGCGACTTTTTATTAACATTTGTACTTTATTGAAAGTTTCAATATCTATTAAAGGTTCATGTGTTCCTTGTACAACAATCCAATTTTCACGATTTTGTCTGATACACTTACTAGACTTATAATTTATCTTCAATACTCGTCCTTGTACCATATTGCCAATATATACTTCGTTCTGTAACATTTCTGATATTCTTTCACTGCTCCAAAATCCACTATATGGACCTATACGACCTTTCTTTAAACCTGCATAAACTGCTGGTGTAGGAACTCCCTCTTGGTTTAACTGTGTTGCAATTTGTCGACAACTTATATCAGACAATGCCATATTAAAAATACGATGCACAATAGGAGCTACTTTTTCATCAATAATAATCTTATTTTTTTCTGTAGGGTGCATCTTATATCCATAATACGGCTTACCTCCAATAAACTGCCCTTTACGTTGTTTATCTCTTTTAACACTTTTAATTTTTTTTGATATATCCTTTGCATACATATCATTCATGATTGCACGAAATGGCGTAATATCATTAGCGGTTGACTCCACACCAGTATCAATGCCATCTAATAAAGATATATATCTCACATTATGTTCTGGAAAATAACGCTCCATGTAGTGACCTGTTAGTATATAATCACGTCCAAGTCTTGACAAATCTTTAGTAATAACCATATTTACTTTTTGGGACTCAATATCAGAAATCATACGTTTAAAAGCTGGTCTATCAAAGTTTGTACCACTGAAACCATCATCAATGTAAGTATCATATACAGTCAATTTATGTGATTTTACAAAAGTATTTAATAAAGATTTTTGATTTATTACACTTCCGGACTGACCCTCGCTTTCATCTTCTTTTGATAACCTAATGTATAGTGCAACATTATAATCAACTGGATTGCTTATTTCTAAGTACATAACTCCCTCCTTAAAATAAGCGACCATTCATCGCTCATATTTTACATTATCCTTCTTATCCATAGCAAGCGTATAAATAATATAATTTTTAAATGATTCTTCTAAAAGTGTTGATAAAGATTGACCAGTTTCAGAAAAAGTACATCTTATAATAAGTTGTTTTTCCACAAATAAAACCTCCTTTTAGAAATTATATGTATTAAAAACTTAAATTTGCTTGTACATCTAATTAAAATATTATAAACGAATATTTTATTAAAGCAGCTGTACAATTAAAAAACTATACAGCTGCCATTCATTTATCTTATCTTGGTCATATATTGCCACGCCCCCTGACCATAGGGCATATTACAGACTGCATTGGCTTGCATCAAAACTCCAAAATACCGTTTCAAAACTATTTAATAAAGTTAACAAATATATCAGAGTTCCCCCTCTTACGTGGGAGGTCTTACGATTTGATTGTATCATTATAATTTCGTATTATCATGGCGTACCAAACTTGCCATATTTGGTTTTAAAGATTAACACTTATCGCTCGATAAAAATGTCATGGCGGTGTTTCTTCAATTCGCTCCAATACGAATTTGTATCTGTAATACCGTATATCAACTTATCAAGGTTCTAAGGGTAAAAAATCCCCCTTTAATAACCTAGGACATTTTTACAACCAAATCGTACTTATTTAATGCAATTTTTTTCAAAATAATTTTTTAATTCTTTTAAACCCAAATAAATGCTATGACGAACAGCTCCCTCAGATACACCTTCAGAATGTGCTATTTCTACCTTGCTCATGCCCATTAAATAATGTTTTGTTATACGTCTAGCCTGTTTTTCTGGAAGGGTGTCAATAGCCTTATGTAACTCAGATATAAGCCATTTCTTTTCTACAATTTCATCTGGTGTTTCAACCTTAATTGATATATTGCTTTCAATGCCATCTTCTACATTCAGTGAATATATATCTTTATTACGCTTACGTTTTTTTGCAAAAGCCTCATCTGCACGTCTGAAATCTTCAAGAGCATTAAAAACATCATCTGATATATTATAAATTTCACTATTTTTATAATTATTTGGATATAAGTTTTTTAAATCTATTATTTTCATTTCAATTACTCCTTTGTTATGTTTTTTAACAAAAGAGTTTTTAAGGATATTTAGCTATATAGCATTGCCAAATATTTAAATACAGATAAAATGGCATAAAAAAACAGGCATACAAAATATCGCTAATTTTTATACAACGATACTTAATATGCCTGCTAAAGAAGCAAAATGTATTCAATTTTTTCATATAAAAGGAGGGCATTTCACCTGTTTTGAAAAACAGATGAAAATTTTCTATTTTATTATAATATAAACCCAAATATAATTATTTTTCCGTTTTTCTTCATAATTAGACAAATATTTGCTAAAAATAATATCATATTTGATGTGTAATTATTTGTTGGAATATGTCTAATAATAGGAAATTGTTGTTTGAGAGTATATAAATAGCTATTATATCAATTTAATGCCAATTATTATTATTTTCTTTCAAATTTTTGCAAGTAGCAGAATAGCTTTTGCGGACAAATAAAAAACCTAAATATGGTATTGTAAATCATACTTAGGATTATATTTTTAAGTATTAAAATTTGTTTTATAATATGAAAATACCCCTACAAAGTGATGTTTACTACAATTTCACCTTTGAGGGGTATAAAATAATTTAATTCTTCAATTAACTGTAACTTATATTTCCATTTTTATCACAAGTCATTGTAAGGCTATATGTCTTACCACCTGCATAATCAAATGTGCATTTTCCAATTACTTTAGAACCAGAATGTGAGGAGCTACCAGAATAATCATACGATGATGAAGCATACCAACTGTCATCTGTAGCCTTAGAACGAACTGTATCATATTGGAATGTGCCTTCTAAGTAAAATGTTCCAATATATTTGTCATTATGGTAAGCTTTTGCACTTGCTGTTTCACTTTTTGAATAGATGGCATATGTATTTATTTCACTTTCATTATATGTTGAAATTTCAAGCCTATACCCATTACCACAATCTATTACTGTAATACCAGCATTGGCTGCCATCGAACTTGCCATAATATTTAATGACATAATCATGCAAACAATAAATGAAACTACTCTCTTTTTCATTTTACACCTCATCATTCTAACATTCCATCAGATATTTTAACCGTTTCTGTTTTTACAGTTTCTTCTTTCACATAAAAGTCATCACGCATAACAGATTTTGTATGAACATAGTATACTCCTAAAAAACCTATAAGCACAATAAGCAATAAAGTAATCAACAAAAATGGCATAAATCTAATCTGCTTAACTTTTTTTATTTCAGATTGATTTATATCTTCCATCATTTGTGATGCAACTTCATCAGGTGTTCCTATTTGCTCACATAATTCTTCATAAGATAAATCTGTATAAGCTGATAATTCCTCTTTTAACCCATTTGATAACTTCAGTCGTGTGCGTTTTGAACAAATCAATTTTTTTGAAAATTCATTTATATAACGCTCTTTTACACTTATCATGATTAGTCTCCTCCACTTACACTGCGAATTTTTGATACTGCATTTGTCATCTGCTCATAAGTCACTTCAATTTGCTTTAGATAAACCAAGCCATTATCTGTTATTTCATAATACTGGCGAACTCTATTATCTTGAGAAATTGCTTTTTGACCTTCAGTGACAAAACCTTGTGATACAAGCCTATATATAACAGGATAAAGCAGAGAGAGGCTATACTGCCCTTCGCTTCTCTTTTCCAACTCGTTTGCCATTTCATATACATACATAGGTCGTTCAGAGAGCAGTAATAACACAAGAAGTGGATTTACCGCACGTTTAAAATAGTCTTCAAATGAATGTCCTTTATCTTTTGACATATTAATTATTTCTTTCATTTAATCACCAAACATATTTGTTAGAATTATACTAACATATAACATAGTTTTCGTCAATATTATTCATTGCTAAATATATTAGTATGTGTTATTATTTATATGCAGAAGTAAATAAATGGTAGGTGATGTGTATGATTGCAATAAAAAATCCATATATAATCGAAAAGGCTGGATACCTTGCCATAATGGCAAACGATAATATATGGATATTCACATTGTATCATAAAAGATAGCATTTGCAAATCAAAATATATATTTTTGTAATTAAGGGAGTTTTTATTATGAAAAATTTTAAAAAAATTATCGCATTAGGTTTAGCTACAACAGCGGCAGTATCGGCTATGAGTATGACTGCACTGGCAGGTTATGATGATACAGCGTATACATCTTTACCAACACTATCAGATGTGGATACATCAAATGCATC
>JAGHIZ010000017.1 GCA_017886875.1 Butyricicoccus sp.
ACCGCAGTTGCAGAAGATCCAAGGCTGATATTAAATATTTCACCAATAGCATCTATTGCCATTGGGCTGAAAATGTTAGATCCCATTCTTTATACTACTCTCCTTTGTCCTGCTCTTTTTCCATATCAGTCAAGAAATATGTTTTATCAATCTTGACTGCTTTATTTTTTTGATATACACCCATTTTTCCATCAAACCAACGTTTTCCGCCGATATTTAAGTATACTTTAGAATCCTTTGGCTGATCAAGGTTTATAACATCTCCTACATGAAGATGGTATATATCTTCCAATTTTAGGGTTGTATGCTGCAGTTCTGCAGTTATTTCAAGCTCTGAACCCTTAAGGTAATCCATAATTTCTTCACTATCTTTAGGATTAGCCTGTTGCATACTTGCAGTTTCTCTATTAAGCTGAGCAAAAATATCGCTTAATAGATTTCCTGGAAGACATATACTAAATCTACCACTGCTTACAGGTGTTTTTATTATTATACCAACAATAACAACAGTTTCATCAAGACCTATAAGCTGTACAAGTGTTGGGTTAACCTCAACTCTATTAAATCCAAAATCAATATCAATATAATTTTTCCATGCACTAGATAAACCTTCCACAAGATCCTTTACAAAGCTATTATAAAGTCTAAGTTCAAGGTCGGTATACTTGTAATCTGAATTTATTTCACCTTCCACATCGCCTGTACCACCAAGCATTCTATCAAACATGCTTATCATAATACCTGTGGTAATATGGAACAATATAGGATCTTTATCTGGAACCGTTTGCATGGTATTTGTAACCAGAGTTAACACATCTCTCTCGCTAAGCGCATTAGAAAATTCAAAATATCTTTGTTCTTCTACAGAATCTATTTCAAGCTCGCAAAGCATATGAAGCGTAGCATTGAGCCTTGATGAAATCACACGAACATAACTTTCAAAGATACTATTTATCATTTTAAGACGGTCCCGTGTAAATTTCTTCGGACTATAGAAATCATATTTTGGATATTTTTTTTCTTCGGGCTGTTTAGGTTTCTCTTCTGCATCCATTTCGCCCATGCGTGCGGCTTGAAGTAGCATGTCTATCTGGCTTTGAGATAAAACTTCTGACATGTTCTAACAAATCCTTTACTTATTCTTCAACTTGTGCATCACCTGTACGTGTAGTGAAATACTGGTCTACACTACTTTCCATATTATTTGGATTTATACCTGTAATCATAAGCTCTACACGACGATTTTGTGCACGTTCTTCGCTAGTATCAAAACCAGCGATTGGTCTCCACTGACCATATCCTACACTAACAAGTCTATCTGGATCAACTATATTTTTTTCTTGCAAATAAACTGTAACTGTTGCAGCACGATTTGATGAAAGAAATCGGTCAGTTTCAGGATTATTAGGTCTATCTGCACTACCTTGAGAGGTATGTCCCATAACACGAAGTTCATCAATAAGCCCACCTTGAGGTCTTATTGCTTCTGCAACAACATCAAGCACTTTAGCACCACTGTCTAGTAGTTCATAACTGTCACCTGCAAAAAATACAGCATCTTGGAAAGTTATAAAGACATAACCAGCACCCTGACTTACACTGATTTGCTGACCCATATTGTTTTGTGCCGTATATTCTTTTATCTTTTCAGCAATTTCAGTGAGTGCTTCCTCAACATCTTCTTCAGTAACTTCTTTACCATCAACCGGATTATATTGCGACCCTGTACCTTTTCCAGGAGCAATATCAACAGTTGCGTTAGTTTCTCGCCTAAAGCTTTGAACAATTTGCTCCCATTTTTCTTGATCAACAGTAGACATGCTATATAAGAGTACGAAAAAGCAAAGTAAAAGCGTAACCATATCGCCATATGTATCCATCCAGCTTGCACCGCCAGCTTTTCTTTTTTTCTTCATATTATACTCTTTCCTTCCTGTTAGCTTATATAGTTATTCTCCTTTATCCTTTTTCTTCTTACCGCCTTCATTACCTCCAGTTGCACTTTGTTCAAGATAGCCTTCCAATTTTTCTTTAACAAACTTAGGATTTTCACCTGACTGGATAGCCATAACACCTTCTACAACAAGCTGACGACAAAGTATTTCTTCTTGGTCACGAGTACGAAGGTTATTGGAAATAGGGTTAAATACAAGGTTAGCAAGAATAACACCATAAAGTGTAGTAATAAGAGCAACTGACATTGCAGGACCTATATCGCTACTATTATCACCCATAGATGCAAGCATATTTATAAGACCAATAAGAGTACCAATCATACCAAATGCTGGTGCCGCAGAAGAACCAAGTTCATACATAGCAATAACATCATCATGTCTTGCACTAAGTTGTTCAATATCACTCATAAGCATATCACGTACTTTATCAGCATCATTACCATCAACAATTAGCATAATACTCTTTTTAAAGAATGGGTCTTCAAGTTGGTTTGCACGTTCCTCAAGTGCTAACAGGCCATTTTTACGAGCAATCTGAGCAAATTCAGTGATTTCATCAATCACTTGCAATGGATTGTATTTTTTCTGATTAAATATAATACCGATGTGTTTACCAAAATTTTTAAGTCTTGATGCTGGATTTGCTGCAACAACCGCTGCCATTGTGCCGCCAAGCACAATAAAAACACTTGGCAAGTCTCCGAAGTTTCCAAGCTGCGTAAAATTAGGGGTTAATCCATCTAGCGACATACCCAACAAAATCAGTAAAACACCGCCTACAATACCACCTATAAATGTAACATTCATTTGTTTATATTCCCTCCAATCAGACTTTTTACACTTTTATGTCAATTGGTTTATTCTATATTTAATTTCCAGATTTGTCGGAAATCTTAATTTCTCTGTAAATATCATGTACTCTTGCAGTATAATTTTCAATTAACTCTAAAACTTTTTCTGGAGACTCACGAACGATAAAGTAATCATGATTCATCATGATGATTTTAGTTTCAGGAATAACTTCAATTGTTTCAATTTGCATATGATTGAGAAGAAATGCTTCTCTATTAAGTTTAGTAAGTCTAATCATGGTATTTCACCTTTCTGTATAGGGCTTTCTGAGCATCATATGACACCCAGAAAGCCAAACATTAAAAATTTATCGTTTCATGCTTACCAAATCAGATAACATTTCATCTGTTACGGTAATAATTTTTGTATTTGCTTGGAAACCACGCTGAGTTGTGATGAGGTCAGCAAACTCAGTTGAGATATCAGTTTTTGAAGATTCAAGATAACCAGATATAATTTTTGTTTCACCACCAGCGTCTATTGCATCTGCACCATCAGGAGCATCTTCACCTGGAGCTACATTTAAATATCTATCACCTAGAACACCACCTGCAACACCAACAGTAACATCACCTGAGTTGCCGCCTGCTCTGTAATAGCCCTCAGCTTCCTTAGTAAGACCATTAGGGTTACGAACACTACCTATTGCAATAGCACCAATTGTAATTGCTTCACCATCTTTTGTAACAGCAGTTATAACACCATTGTTATCAAAACTTAGGTCTACACTTTCAAGTTTAACACGATTTTCTGTATCCATATCATCACCATAATCAAGCACACCATTATCTGCATCAATGCTTGGATAAATAGCAGACCCTTCTGCTGGGTCACCATCAGCTTCAGGAGCTGGAGCTGCCACTGGAATGCGAATTGGACGAAGATATGTATCCCAAACAATATCTTTATTTGCATTATTTGTAGCCGCACCTGGTTCATCTGATACTGCACCTTCAGTATCGCCAGCAGCAAGAGGCATAAAACCATAAACACAGTTACCAGCAGCATCAACCAAATAGCCATCTTTATCTAAAGTAAAGTTGCCAACACGTTTTAAGATAAGCTGATTTGGATCCATCTGTGCACCATTAGTTGCTTCAGTAGCTTCTTCCCCTTCTTCTGGCATTGTTGGTTTAGGACCTACTAAAAAGAAACCGCTACCATTTAAGTATAAATGAGAATTTACATTTGTTGGAGATGGAGTACCTGCAGACATTGATATATCAATTGTACAAAGCTGAGAACCATAGCCAATTTGTGCAGCGTTTGTACCGCCCATTGTATCGCCACCAGCTGTACTGGTTTTTAAAGATGTATACATAGACTCTGTAAATGTTGTAACACCTGGTTTAAAGCCTGCTGTATTAGCATTTGCGATATTGTTACCAATAACATTCATCTTCTGCATATGTGTTTGTAGACCTGCAATAGCAGCGTACATAGAACCTGTCATTTTATTATGCTTCCTTTCATTTTAAGAGGTGCTGTCGATATATATCAAACGGATATATAATCAAAACATCTTTAGAAAAGACCTGCTTTCTTTTATTTTAAAAGAACAGCACCGTCAATATTTGTAAATACATTTCCCTGCATTTCGTCTTGTGAAATTGCAGTAATCACCCTATTTTGAACCACATTTATTATAAATGCACGTTCTGCATCAAATGCAAGAATATTTTTCGCACCTTTCTCATGTGCTTTTTGAACAGAGTTTTTAAGCTGAGTTAATAGTTCTGAACTTATTTCAATTCCTCGCTCCTCAACTCTTTGTTGTGCGTGTTTGGAAAATTCAATTTCATTATTATTTGCTGTCGGTACAGAACCGACATTTTCCATACGCTGTCTTAAAAGCTCACTAAATGCAGTGCTTTGATCATTGACTGTTGTTGTTTTTAGGTGCGAAGAAATATAATTATTTGATTGCAGACGTTCTATCATTTAACCCTCACCGCTTTCAGTGGTGTTATCAGTATTATCCTCAGTACCTCCTGTACCCTCTGTACCTTCAGTACCTCCTGTGCCTTCTGGCTTATCTCCATTTTCTGGTGGGTCAACACCAAAGTCAGGGTCTACTTCGTCTTCATTAGGAATTTCACCGATTGCCATAATAGATGTTATAGGATATGTTTTTCCATTTACGAAAATAACCTGCTGACCATCATATGTACCAGTACCAGTTACTTGACCTACAATTTCATTTAGTTTGCCATTGGTATATTCACCAATAGTTACGGTTTTACCAACAAGTGAAGCTGCATAAGTCATAGTTGAAGCATCAGTCATAGTTGCCATTGCTTGAATATTTGACATTTGCATAAGCTGGTTCATCATATCACTTGTAGAGGCTGGATTATCCATATCTTGGTTCTGGAACTGGACAATCATAAGCTGGAGAAACTGTTCCATCGTAAGTGTTAAATTATCTTTAGATGAATCAGTTAGATAACCTGCATTATTTTTTGAATCAGTTTTTGATGTTCCTGTAGTTGAATCAGAAGTATAGGTGTTAATTCCGGCTGCTGCATAAGCACTTGCTGTTCTTGCAACTGTTGGAGTGAATAAATCGCTCACTTTTTTAACCTCCTTAACCTACTTGATATAAACCAAGTCTTAATTTATCAACAAAACTTTGTTGTTCATCTTCACTTGGCTTATTATCTTTATTGTTTTGATTTTGATGATTGTTTTGTTTTTGAGAGTCATTAAATTGTTGTTCTGGCTGTTGTTGTTCAACAAAAACCTGAACAGGTTGTGCTAAACGCTCCTGCATCATAGTTTCTATACCGCCTGCATGTTGTGCAAGAAGTGATAAAGTTTTACTATTTTCTGCAGTTACTAAAACTGACATGCTACCATCTTTTTGAACAAGCTCGACAGTAATTTTACCTAAATTAGTTGGATTTAGCTGAATTTCGATTTTATCACCATCAGCTTTAAGATTATATTTAATAATATCTTTTAAATCCTGTTCAGCATTAGGTGACTGTGTATCTAAAACTGGAGCTTTTTCACCGACTTTAATTGGTGTAGCCTCAACATTTTTAAACAAAGGAGTATCTTGTACTTCTACTTGTTTAATTTCTGGCTGTTCATTATCAGTTTCTGATGTTTTGCTTTGCATCATATCTTGAGAGCCTTCATTATTATTTTGGGCTGTTTCAGTAGGCTCAGTTTTAGGCTGAACCATTTCAGCTGTGTTTTGCTCTACCTTAGCATCGGTTTTAACATCAGTTTTAACTTCAGTTTCAACAGTAAATTCTTGAACCTGTTCAGTTTGGGCTGGAACTTCTACCTGCTGAGTTTGAACATTTTGGTCCATATTTTGAATATTTTCCATAGTCTGAGCTGTCTGAGTTTGAGCCATCATTGGCTGTATAATTTGCTCAGCGGCTGATACATTTGTGTTTTGCTGAATTATTTCATTTTGTACAGGGGTTGTACTCTGTGCAAATAGAAGATTTGCAAGTAACGCTTGCTTTGCAGCTACATCTTCTGTATCTGCTGGAGTTTCAGCTTCATCTGTTACAGTTTCGTTTTTTGCAGGTTCTTCTTTTACAGTCGCATTGTCCTGATTTTTATCGTCAAGCATATCTTTAAAAGTAGTATCATCACTATCACTATTTTTTGTAGTTTGAGTGCTCTGACGATTTTGTGTAATCATTTGAGTTAGCATGTCAAGTTGCTGTGCTACCATTTATTCTCACCTCCTTTCTTTTATTAGTTAGCTGCCATAACCCTTTTAGTTGAAACAAATTCATCAATAAATTGTTCTTCACTTTTTTGTATTGCTTTTTTATATTGGTCATATTTGGTTTCTTTAATTTTCTCAATAGTTGCCTTATCGGTTTTTGCTTGACGAACTCTTTCACGTTTTTCTTCTTCATCATGCTTTAACTTAACAAGTATATTTTTTTCATACTCGATTTTGCGTTCTTGAGCACGAAGCATAATATCAAATCCCATTGCATCTGCAATTGTCATACCTGTCATTTTTCTCTCACGGTACTGATTATTGATATCATCAAATTGATTTACTAAGTTTTCAATTACATCTTCCTGTGTACGAACTTTTAAAAGTGCATTAGCATGTTCAGCTTTTACAGCATCGAGCATTTGTTCACGATAATGTAAAACGGTTTCAAGTGAAAAACGAAATTTCTTCATCAGCTATCATCTTCCTCCCAGCAATTATTTTAAAATACGTTCCAACTGCTTTAAGCTTTCATCATAAGAGAAAGTTTCATTTATACCTTGTTTTAAAAAGTTATTTATGCTATCTATTTTAGTTATTGCATAATCAAGCTTAGGGTTAGTACCTGATTTATAAGCACCGATTGCAATAAGGTCTTCATTTTTTTCATAAATACTAAGTATATCTCTGAGCTTACCAGAAAGTTTTCTATGTTCAGGGGTAACTATTTCAGTCATAAGACGAGAAATACTAGCAGAAACATCAATAGCGGGGAAATGGTTTGCGTTAGCGAGCTTTCTTGACAATACTATATGACCATCAAGAATACCACGCACAGTATCAGCTATAGGTTCATTTGTATCATCACCCTCTACTAAAACCGTATAAACAGCTGTTATAGAGCCTTTTTCAAAATTACCACTTCTCTCAAGCAGTTTTGGAAGCTCTGCATAGATAGATGGTGTATAACCACGAGCAACAGGAGGTTCACCTACTGCCAAACCTATTTCACGTTGAGCCATAGCAAAACGTGTAAGAGAGTCCATCATTAAAAGTACATTTAAACCTTGGTCTCTAAAATATTCAGCTATAGCGGTTGCAACAGATGGGCATTTCATTCTAAGCATTGCTGGTTGGTCAGAAGTCGCTACAACAAGAATAGAGCGTTTCATGCCTTCTTCGCCCAAGTCTTTTTGAACAAATTCGAGAACTTCTCGACCACGTTCACCTACAAGTGCTATAACATTTATATCTGTTTTAACATTTCGGGCAATCATACCCATAAGGGTAGATTTACCAACACCAGAACCTGCAAATATACCAACACGTTGACCTTTACCAATAGTAAGAGTGGAGTCTATAGCACGAACACCAAAGTCAACACGCTCACGAATTGGGGGACGTGTAAGCGGATTTATGTAAGGGCTATCTACATAGTAGCTTTCACCTTCTGGAAATGGCTCTAAGCCATCAATAGGTTTACCCATAGCATTTATTATACGACCTCTTAAAAAATCGCCTACTTGAAGTCTTAATCTTCTACCAGTGTTTCTAACGAAATTACCAGGAGCAAGACCATTCATATTTTCATAAGGCATTAAAAGCATTTTATCGCTTTTAAAACCAACTACTTCTGCAAGTATCTGGCTGTTAGATTCTGCTGAATAAATGCGACAAATATCACCTATTGCACCACGTCCGCCAGAGGCTTCTATAGACATGCCAACAATATTTTCAATTTTACCTGTTCGGCTAAATAAATCACTATCCTTGACCTGCCTAATAACCTGCTCAAACATGGGCATCTGCTTCCTTTAACTATCACGAATTATTGTGCGAATATTCTCCAGTTGAGTTGATGCACTAGCATCAATTATTTCATCTGGCATTTCTACAATACAAGTACCTGTTTCGGCATCATGCATTGGGACTATTTTTACATGGTCAGATATAGTGCTTAATGCTGATGCAAGCATCGGGTCGGTTTGTGTTACTCCCTTAACATCACAATCAGCTACATAAATCTGTACCCATTCACGACGCTTTAGCTTTTCAGTAGCTGATAAAATCATACGGCGTATAACTTCTCGACTACTTTTAAGGCTTACATGAATAACCTTTTCAGCTATTGTAACTGCAACATCTAAAAGTTCATCTCTTGCATTGTCTATTGCATGTTCTCTTGCTTGAGTTGCAAGCTGCATAAACCTAGCTATATCGTCTGCTGTACGCTGCGCGTTTTCATGCACAGCCTCAGCCGCTTCTATTTTAGCTTTTTCATAGCCATCAGAATAACCTTTTTGAAAACCTTCTTCCATTGCTTGCTGATGAATGCGATTAACTTCTGCTTCAGCCGCCATTTTAGCTTTGGCTATAATTTGTTCTGCTTGTTCTTTTGCCTCTTTTATTATAACCTCAGATTGAGCCTGTGCAAAAGTTATAGCACCTGCAGCAATTTCTTCTGGCTGTTGGGTTACTTCTGTGTTTTCGACTTTTTCTTCAAACTGCTCTGTAAAGTCTGAAAATTCTTCTTGTTCTTGTGGTGCTAAAGGAATGTTTTCTTTAAATCTAATCATTTCCTCTAGCTGACTTGTCATTTCTTCAGTGTCAGGCAGTTCATATTCTTCTGCCTTAGGCTTCATGAAATATTTAAGGATACTAGACAATAATCTCGTCCTTTCCACCCTTTAAGATAATAATTTCGTTCTTTTCTTCGAGGTCTCTAATAATACCAACAATACGTTGTTGAGCTTCTTCAGCATCTCGTATACGTACATTTGTGGTAATTTCGAGGTCTTCTTCGATATTCTGTCGCATACGGCTTGACATATTGGAAAGTAGCTTGTTAGCAACTTCTTTGTTAGAGCCTTTAAGTGCAAGCACGATATCTCTGGAATCACAATCTCTAAGCACACGCTGAACAGAACGGTCGTCCATATTGACAATATCTTCGAATACAAACATACGTTTTCTGATTTCTTCTGCAAGGTCTTTGTTGCGAAGCTCCAGACCATCGAATACAGCCTTTTCGCTTGAACGCTCGAGGTTGTTCATAATAGCAGCAATATGGTCTACGCCACCAACTTGAACATTTTCGGTAATAACAATACTGCTGAATTTCTTTTGCAGTTCCTCCTCTATCATCTTTACTGCTTGAGGAGATGCACTTTCCATTTTAGCAATACTTTCTACTACACGAAGTTTCTTTTCAGGTTCAAGTTCTTCAAGTACAGCAGCAGCTTTATCTGGCTCAACATATGAAAGTACAAGTGCAATTGTTTGAGCACGTTCATGTTGCAATGTAGAAAACATCGTTTTTGCATCTGTTTTGTTGAGGAAAGAGAAAGAACGATTTGTTAAAACTCTTGTAACCTTACTTAACAAGTGTTGTGCTTCCTGCTCACCAAAAGCTTTTTCAAGTACAGAACGAGCATATTCCATACCACCTTCAGTAATGGCTTTATTGGTTAAGCACATATGATAAAACTCATCAAGAACCTGTTCAGTATATTCGGGTGACATATGACCAAGTTTAGCAACCTCTATTGTAAGTTGTTCAATCTCATCTTGTTTCATATATTTATAAACCTTAGATGCTTTATCACTTCCAAGAGCAACTATAACAGTTGCTGCTTTTCTAGCCATATTATCTGCTTCTTGATTGCTTTGAGACTTAACCATTTGTATCACCACCTTCTCCTCTTAACCACATGCAAATCATTCTAGCTGCAATTTCAGGGTTTTCTTCGGTAAACTTACGAATATCCTGTTTAAGTTCAAGACTTCTTTCATTTTGAATATCAAGAATGCCTCTTTTAGCAGCTTCCTCTTCTGCAAGACGTTCTGCCTCTGAAAGAGCTGCCTTTCTGAACATTTCTTCTTCAAGTGCTTTTTTCTGAGCCTCAGCCTGAGCTTGTGCTTCTTGCTCTGCAATAAGTCTTGCCTTTTTACGACGTCTTTTGATAATGATAAGCAGAATAATAAGTACAAGTAAAAGACCAACAATTCCGCCAATAATATAAATGCCGAAAGGTGGAAGCTGAAGTCCAGAAAGAATATTGTTATTGTTATTATCTTGATTATTATTTTGAGCATCTGGGTCATAGAAAGGAGCAATAAGCACATTGATTTTATCTGCTTGCTGAGTTGCATCTATGCCAGCAGCTCTTGCAATATGATTTACAAGCTGTTCTGCACCAACATTACCGGAGACCTCTTCATTTATAGTAACCGCAATCATAACATCTGTTACTACACCGAAGTTTTGCTCACTTTGTTCGGTATTTGTATTAACTTTATGGTCTTCAACACCAGAGTTTGTTAGTGTTTGCTCATTACCTTGAACAGCACCCTCTGTATTTAAATAAGTATTAACATCAACATTTTGTTCTGCACCTGCAACACCATTTGCATTTTCTCCATCAGCTGGACGAGTAAGTGACTGGTCATATTCATAGTGACCTATAATACCCTCACCAGCGGGAGCACCTTCTGGAGTTGTATAAGTAACACTTTCCTGAACCCTATGGCTGACATCAACTGTACTGGTAACACTTACCTTTACATTTTCTGTGCCATAAACAGGAGTTAAAGCCTGAAGAACTTCATTTCTAACTCTGTTATTAACCTGTTGTTCAAGTCTTAATTTTAAATCAGATGAACTTGAAGAGCTGTCTTCTGAATTTATATCACTTGGAACAAATGTATTACCTAGGGAATCGGTAATAGCTATATTATCAAATTCCAATCCTGAAACAGCTTTAGAAATAAGGTTTCCAATCGCTTCAACATATTTATCTGGAATTTCCTCATCATTTTTCATAATAACTGTTACAGTTGCACTTGCAGGAATAGCATTTTCACTATCAAGTACATAGCGACTATCTGAACCTGTTTGAATAGTTACAATAGCCTGCTTAACATCTTCAAGACATTCAATCGTCGCACCTATACGGTCTTGCAAATCTTGAACGATTGCGGTTTGACGAGCAGATTCACTTGTCATCATGCTAAGTTGTGAATTATAAGTTTCATAAGCAAAGCCTGATTTTGGATAACCTTCCATCATCAAATCTGCACGTATATTAAATTCATCTTTACTATTTACTAATATAGAATCACCTTTTACTTTATAATCTGTAACGCCTTGTTCTTGAAGTTTTGAAACAACTGATGACATATCCTCAGTTGTTAAATCTGTAAATAGCGATACATATTCTTTTTGATTAAGCTTGACGGCAGAAAAAACAGAAACAGCGACTACGATGGCTAATACAGCTGCTGTAATACCAATACGTTTTTTCTTTTTATCGCCGCTATAAAATTCTTTTACTTTTTTCGTACCGTCTTGTAGCTTCTCTTTTATTTTTGCCACTGTCCCATCTCCAAATATTCCTCTTTTTTCAGAGAGCTTTTATATTACATGCTCATGCTCATTACTGTATTGTAAGACTCTAGTGCCTTATTTCTCATTTGAACCATAAGACTAACTGCAATTTCAGCCTTTGAATTTGCAATACTTAAAATCGCAGGGTTATCAAGCTGACCTGTAGCAAGCAAATATTCAGCCTCTGATTTTTCTGCATCAGTTTCTTTAACATTATTAATAGCTGTATTTAAAATGTCAGAAAATACAGGAATGCCATCATTTTGAGATATATTATTTGTTGTATCGAGACCAAAAGCTTCACTTTGCCATAGTGGCTTAATTTGTTGTATAGTCATATTATTTTAATCTCCTTTACTTACCGATTTCTAATGCTCTAGTTGCTACAGTTTTAAGGGTATTAAAAGCGGTTACATTAGCCGAATATGCCTGAGTTGCTGCCATAGCATCTGTCATTTCTTTTACAAGGTCAACATTTGGCATTTCAACATAACCTTCTTCATTTGCATCAGGGTGTGTAGGGTCATACTGTAGTTTAAAAGCACTTTCATCTTCAACTATTGCAGAGACACGAACACCGCCGTTATTTGATACTGCCCCTGTAGGCAGCTGCATATTTCCTGCAGTACGAGCTAAGATATCTCTAAAAGTATCTCTTCCATCTTCTGCCTCTAGCACAATCATTTTACGGCGGTAAGCCTCATCACCATTTTCAGTACGTGTTGTGTTTATATTTGATATATTTTCTGATATAACATCTAGTCTAAGCTGTTGTGCAGTAAGACCAGATGCTGTTATATTCATTGAACTTAAAAACGCCATTTTACTTCTCCTCTATATTAACCTGCTGCTACTGTTCTTAAAAGTGAAAGCTCTGTGGATATTGCGTTGTAAACATGCTGTTGCTGAAAAGCATTTCTAGCAAGCTCAACGCTTTGCTCGTTCATATCTACACCATTTCCATCTGCTTTAGTTTCTTCATTGGTTGCAATATGAACGGTAGCAGATGAATTTTCTAATGCACTACGAATTCTGCTAACATTTCCACTTGCACTGTTTAGCTTATCTTGCAAGGTTTCCTCAAAAGTAACATATTTAGCCTTATAATTAGGAGTTTCGACATTAGCTATATTATCAAGAATAGCAGTCTGTTTTGTCCACAAAAAATCCATTGAACGCTCCATCATAAGCATTGAATTATTAGTAAATAACTGCATATATATACCTCAATTCACAAAAAACTCTAAAATATACTATAAACCTTTTACCATTAGTATTATACTCTAATTATGGTTATTTCGCAATAATTGATTTAAGGATTGTATCATTTTTGTACCAAATGCACATTACAACTCTTTTTTTTGCATATAAATGTTTTTATTTATATATTTTCATGCATCTATAATATTTTTTTCAATGTTATTGATATTTTTTTAACATTTATACATATTTATTATAATGAATATAATTTATTATAATTTATGTTTTTTGTTAATAATGCTATAATGGCTATTTAAAAACATAAAGAAACTGTATTGCCAATAAATTCAATACAGTTTCTTTATATCAATTTTACAAATTTTTCTTTATTTTATCTTTTTGTGCACTTTTAACAAAGCTAATTTGCTATTCTTAAACATATGAAGATGCCATTTGTATATATGGGTATGCCCAGTAACTTGGACTTACATCTGAAAATTTCTGAGACATATTACCATATGTTCTGTTCAATACTCTGCACATCATTGTTACTACTTCATCACGACTCATGTAATTATATGGTCTAAAGGTATTATCTGGATAACCGCTTATCCAGCCTTGAGATGCACAATATCTAATAGCATTATTACTTTGTGTATTGCTTATATCTAAGAAATATACTTGACTTGTTGTAACTTCTGGTGAACCCGACAACCTATAAATTAATTCCACCATTTCTGCTCTTGTGATATAGTTATTTGGATAAAAATAAGTTGTACGGTCTATTATACCTGCACTTGCAAAAGTATTAACTTCTGAAGCATACCATGCATCACTAGGTACATCTGCAAAAATACTTTCATAAGAAATATTGGATATATCACACATTTTATAAAGCATAGACACAGCTTCTGCTTTAGTCATATTGCTTTGTGGTCGGAAAGTGCCATCTGAATAACCGCTTATAAATGGACTTCTAGTATCTTTATTTAAAGATATTGCAGTTGTAGGTGTCACATTATCTTTTGTAAAGTATGCTGTTGCAGAAACTCTAACATTTTGTGTTACATTCGTTAGATATAAAGTTACAACACCCGCTGCATTTCTGCTAAGCATATATGTGTTATTACCAACTGTGATTGATGTTCTACTTGGTGATACTGATTTTGTAATATTACCCATAGTCAAGGTTATTTCAGAAATCTGATAATTTGTATAAGGAGTAAAGTAAAAATACACATTATCTCCTGAGTTTATATAATAATTGCTAGTGCTTTTTGTTATTTTAACATTACTAGATGCTGAAATAGATAAGCTTGGTCTTGAAACATTGCTTGATGTACTTACAGAAGTAGCTGAAACTCTTATTGGTTCGGTTATATCCTCAACTATTAGAGCATAAACACCACCGCCCATATCATCTATTCTATAATTTTTATTTGCAACAATGATTTCACCATTATCTGCACTTACAGTATTTTGAGAATTGCCAACCCTCAAGGTAATTTTGTTTACAGCATAATTATCTGATGTAGTGCTTATATAAAATATCGCATTACTTCCGCTTGAGACAGTATCAGGTGAATCAGTATATATATCAATTCTTGAGCCTTCGCTTATCTCTATAGGAATATTATCATGGTCAAAAGTTGAATTAAAAGTAACTGTTGTATCTTCATAAATATCTGGGATTGTAAAGTTTACACTATTACCATTATCAGTAACTTCAATACGTGTATTTCCAAGAGTTAAGAAAGTTTGACCTTTAACCCATGAACCATAAGACCTACCACTTTGAATAGTACAATCGCTGAATAAATAACCTGACTTTGCTGTTGCACGAACATAAACGGAAGTATTTTGTCCTTCGGTTACAGTCACATAACCACTGCTTGGATTATCAATAGTTATACCACTGTCACCCGTTACTCTTACAGTAAATGTGTTTGGAATTTTTTCTGTTACAACATCACTAATTGTTATATGCCCTTTTATTTTACCATTTATTGTAGTATTACCTTCTGGGTTCCAAGAAATAGTCCAACCTTCCCATGTTGTTGATGAATTAATTGTAGTTGTTTTTGTTGTACTTGTTGAAGTTGTTGCTCCATCTGGAACAATATAAGTCATTTTAAAACTAACTAAGCGATATTCTTCAACTGGTGTAAGTGTAAAATTCACATTATCATTTTCATAGTATTTATCCTTGCTAGAACTATCACCACCAAATGTTGCTGTGAATTTATCTGTTTCTTTTCTTTCCACATTTGGAACATATTCTGTTCTTGGTACTGTATCTACTGTAATTGTTAGAGTAAACAAATACTTATATTCAGATTTATTCAGTGTAATTGTCAAATTTATTTTTTCTGTTGTTTCTGGGAATTTATCGAGCTTAGCATTTAAAATACTATTACTTCCAGTTAATATATTTTTATCAGCGTCTAATTCAATATCTCCTACATATTCATCAATATTATCATTATTATCATTAGCACAACTTATAGTTATTCTATCGATTTTTCTACCTTTATAATCTGGATTTATTTCTAAAGGATATGTATAAGTTGTTACCCCACCAATAGATAAAAATTTTGGTGCTTCAGAATCAGTCATACTTGCATAACTTGAAGGAAATTCAAAACCTATCTCAACTCCTTTTCTTTCATCTTCTGCACCTGCGTACCATGTTCCACTAGGTAACAAAAACACTGCTGTCATTATAATAGCTACTAATCTTTTTAATTTATTTCTCATAACATTCAACTCCTAAATAAAATCTTGACATGCAACTATAATATTATATGATAAAATTGTTTCATAATAAATATTAATTTTTACTTATCCATCGACTTTTTTCATATCGTCAAAATTTAAAAAAAAATAATACAAATTAACAGTTTGTTTTTTCAAAAGTTTTTTCTTGCTTTTTCGTCTTAAACCTTGTACGATTATGTTAGTATTTTGTGCCAATTTGGTATATATCATATATATTTTCAAGAAACGAGGGAACTAATCTTGTTAAAAAAACACATTCTTGCTTTTTTACCCATTTGTTTGTTATGCCTTCTTTGCGGTTGTGGTGGTGATGATGATTCTCTTATTGCATATCAGTTTGAAGGAAATGCTGTTCCTGCACTTGATAAAGTATTAACTACTGAAACAGGCGGAACATATATAACTTCTTTATCCCCTGCTGATGGTGGTGGAGAAATAACCGAACCTGCACCAGAAGAAAGTGATGAAGAAGGCTCATCATCAGAAGCTGAACAAACAGAAACTACAGAAACTACAGAAACTACAAAATATATATCCTATGACTATCAGATGTTTAATAAGGATATGGCAGCCGTAGCTGTAAAAAGTTATGTTGAAATGATGACCAATGATGAATATGCTTTTGAACTTGATTGTGATGAACCAGATTATTCGGCAAGCGTCGGAAATGTAGTTTTAAAGCGTGCTGCCGTACTTCTTGATGAAAATGGTGAGCCTACACAATCTGCCGATTTAGAAGAAAAGTCTGATGAAGAAAAAGAGGCAGAGGAAAAAGCTCAAAAAGAAGCCGAAGAAAAGATGACTAAAGAAGAAAAAAAAGCTGCTAAGGAAGCTCAAAAACAGCTTGAAAAAGAACTTGAAGTTTTACCACCTTATGATAATTTTGAACATGATTCAAGTAATGACCTTTTAGTTGAAGTAAACTGGACTGCTACAAGCTGTCTTGTAACACTAACTATTGAAAGTCGTAAAACTACCTCTGATGGTGCAACTGCTGAACCTTCAGCCGTAATTTCTTTTACTGGTGCTAAGATACTTATGAACTCTGTTGTACCAGCAGAACTTGGTTTACAAGGCGAAGATATGAGTGAATATACATTAAAACCAGGTCCTGGATATGTTATGGTTGATGATGTGCCTTGTCTTGCTGTATATGTTTATAGTAAAAGTGCTGAACATACAAATATACTTGAAACTGTTTGTTTTGTTTCAGCTGATGGCAGTACACTTTATCAACAAGAAAAAGCTGGCGGTACCGAAGTTAAAAAAATTGAACTTGGTGATATTCCTGAACCTTTACCAACTGAAGGTGAAGAACTTCTGGATATGGCTCTTGAAGCAGATGAGTAAAATAAATCCCCGATTTTTAATAATCGGGGATTTTTATTATGCATAAGTGTCAATATTTTGACCAACACCGGCTGGATTTGGTGGCATCATTTCAAGTAAACCTTGCATAGCTACTTCTTGACTATCCATTGCTTTTTTTGTAACTGAAAGAGATACATTGTACTGAAGTTGTGCAGCACTCATATTAGTTGCCATTGCAGCAACACTACTTGCCATACTCATAATTTAATAACTCCTTTCAAAGAATGTTATAATTAAAATCGTCATGTAATAAATTTTTATAATAGCTAACTAATCTTTTAATATGTAAACTTTTGCGGAACGAACACCAAATTCTGTTGCTTCTTCACCAGTCATAAAGAATAAATCTATTCTATTACCCTTTATAAGACCGCCTGTATCTTCAGCAAGCCCAGGACCATAAGACCATGATTGACCACCGTCAGATACAACATACAGCTTACTTCCCAGAGGTATAACACTAGGGTCTACTGCAATAGTACCATATTTAGTTGTTGTACCTGTTGCAGTTGTAAGCCCACCTTCTTCTACTCTGTTATATGCGGTTGCTTTAACATCAATAACGCTTGTATACTGATAACTTGAACCATCACCCGCTGTTATAGTTTTATTTACAGTGTCATCTTGTATACCAGCAGGAACTGACCATACATATGCCCTACCCGCTGTTGATAAATCTGCTGGATTTGTGCTGGTTATAATCTGTTGTTCTGGTGCATTAACAGATGTATTTGTTGCTGTGTTTGTTGTAGTAGTTAACGGAGTTGTTGTATCACCTTGTTTTTCTTGCTCGGTTTCCTGTTTTTCCTGTTCAGTTTCAGGCTTTTTTGTACCTTTTTCAACAATACAATTAACGGGTTCTTTTGTAATTTCTTCCGAAATCATTTCTTTTTCAGTTTGTTCACCATCTTCAAATTTTACTTTATATGTTACTTTCTTTTCACCATAAACACCATATTGAGTGATTTTCTGTTTACCTTCAAGAAGCTCACTGTTTTCTTTTGTTTCTACTTCAAAAGGCACTTGTTCAGTTTCTTCAAGCTCTTGATATTCAACATCAATTATAATTATTTCAGCATCTTCTTTAAGCCTTGTATCAAGTGATGGAATAATTTCATCGTCATCATCAAAAGTAAATCCTTTTTCCTCTAAAAGCTCACGCACTGTACATTCTGTAAATCTAGCTGTTATGCTTGTATTTTTACTTTTTATTGTGGCATGAAGGGCAGGGCTTACTTTAACTATAATTTTATCTCCAGTTCGTTCTTGTTTTGTTATAATTACATCTTTAAAACCCAATGCTTTGCAGGCATCTTCAACGCTACTATTAGATAAAACTATAGATTTTTCTTTTGTGCCATCGCTTATATAGTACTCTATTTCATGATGAAACATTCCCCAAACAATACCGCTTATTACTGTTAAAATAGGGATTAGAATAATAAAGCTAATTAGTATATATTCACGTTTTCTAGCTTTTTTATCTTGTTCTAATCCCCTTTCTTCCATTCTTGTAACACGCTTTTTCATTTATAACCCCACATAATTTTTTATTCTTTGTTTTAAGGATAGACTTGTATAGCTTTTTTGTCAAGCAAGCATTATTCATCTTCTTGACATTCATTTTAAAAAATATATATAATTAATTATCACTAAAAGGAGATATAAAAATAATGAATATTGGAACGCTATATTTGGTTGCAACACCTATAGGCAACCTTGGCGATTTTTCACCTAGAGCAAGACAAACAATGCGTGATGTTGATTTTATCGCAGCAGAAGACACAAGAGTTACTAAAAAACTGCTTAATGCACTTGATTTACCATCAAAGCCTATGATAAGCTACTTTGAGCATAACCGCAGAGAGCGTGGAGAAGAAATAGTAAAAAAACTGCTGAGTGGCGAAAATTGTGCACTTGTGACCGATGCAGGCACCCCTGCTGTTTCCGACCCTGGAGAAGATTTAGTCGCTTTATGTGCGGAAAATAATATACCAGTGCAATCTATTCCAGGTTGTTGTGCAGCAGTATGTGCTTTAGCTGTTTCTGGGCTGCCTACTGGCAGATGGTGCTTTGAGGGCTTTTTATCTGTAAATAAAAAAGCTAGAAAAGAGCATTTGGACTCTTTACTTTCTGAAAAACGCACAATGATTTTTTATGAAGCCCCACACAAACTACGTCAAACCTTGCACGATATGCGTTTAGCCTTTGGTGATGATAGAAAAATCGCTATGTGCAGAGAAATAACAAAAATACATGAAGAAAGCCTTAGAATGACTTTAAGTGAGGCAGAAAAATATTATACTGAAAACTCACCAAGAGGAGAATATGTACTTGTTTTAGAAGGTAATACCGAAGTTATAACAGATATTTCTGATAATGAACGTATGGAAATGGCAATTTCAGCTGTACAAAAACGCATACAAGCGGGTGAAACTCTCAAGGACGCAGTTAAACTTGTATCTGCTGATATAGGTGTTAAGAAAAATGCACTTTATAAAGAAGCATTAAATAGATTATCATAAAATAAATCCGACAAAGAGTTCTTTTGCTCGATGTCAGATTTTTATATTTTATTTTTTTATTCTGTGGGGCATACCACCGTCATATAATTCTTGACGAATAGCTGCAAACATATCTTCTGCCATATGCAAATGTTTTTTAACCGTCTGTTCTGTTAAATCAAGCGGCAAATCAGTCGGGTAACGTGTTTCAATATAAAGATTATTAAGTGCCGCACTTTCATCAAGCCATTTTTCAAACGACCTGTCAAGTTGAACCGTTTGCCTACAAAGATATGTTAGGTTATGACCATCAAAGTGTTTACCACTTTTAAAAAGCAAATAACCTTTTAATGCTTTTTCTATCGCTTGTTGACAGTGAAATGCAATATTTCCTGCATCACCGCCCCAAGTCATTAAAATTCTAGCAGCTTGTAAGTCACAAAGAGCTTTATCAAGCCATTTATAGTAATACATGCTATCTCTAGCACCTCTACGACTTCGACTCATAAAGCACCGCACCTTTCTCAGAAATCCATGCTGCATAGCTATCTGGGTCTTGTTGCAGTTCGTTCCATTCGTCAGTGGTGTATATTTTGATATTCACCTGAACATCAAGTGGCATTTGCAGGTAAAGCTTATGAAGCAGCTTATTTTTATCAATATTATGAATTACAATGCAAATATTAGCGGTTTTAAGTTTTCCGCTTGAAAGACCACGTTTTGCACCATATAAAATTACACAAACAGGACTGCATAACTCTAAAATGGATTTAATGATTACATTTTTTTCACTTTCATTCATAAACTTTACCCTCCTTATTTTATCTTAAAATTGCACTTATAAGCATTGTAAATGCACCCGCAAAACTATTTATCTTTTGTTCATCTGGAAATGCATTTTCAGGTATTATAACTGTGTCTGGTGCTGTTTTATACCAGTCGATTAAATCTTGTTTTAGACCATCAACAACATTTAATGACTGATAACGGAAATAAACTTCACCATAAATACCAGTTTTTTGTGACATATATTCTAGTGAATCTAAAATCGGTTTTGTGCTTGACCATGTAGGCGGATTAGCATCATGGCATTTATAAGCTGCTAAACCTATGTAAAGCTTAACATCAGTATTCTGAGTATTAGCAATCCACCAATCAACAAGCGTTGCAAAATCTGCGGCTGAATGACCTATTTCCCAATAAATCTGTGGCATAATATAATCAATAGTACCTGCCTCAATCCAAGCAAGGCTATCTGCATAAGAGCTTACATAACTTTCATTACCCTTCGTATCTGAGCCTTTAGGGTCAGTTGATTTATTTGCCCAAATACCTGCTGGACTTATACCAAATTGAATATTTGGATTTGCTTTGTGTAATTCACTATCAAGCATTGCAACCATTTTATTTACATTATCTCTACGCCAATCTGCAATATTATCAAAACCAGCACCGTATTTTGCAAATTCTTCTGCATCATTAAAATCTTGACCTGGATAGAAATAATCATCAAGATGTAAACCATCAACATCATAATTATTAACTATTTCAAGTGCACCATCAACAATAAGCTGACGAACTTCTTCAAGTGCAGGATTATAATAATAGTTGCCATCTGAATATTGCTCTACCCATTCAGGGTGAAGTTTAGCAGGGTTATTTTCATCTAGCTGTTCCCATGTTAAACCTCTGCTTGCTCTATATGGATTAATCCATGCATGAAGCTCTAAACCACGCTTGTGAGCTTCTTCCACCCAATAAGCAAGCGGGTCAAAATTATTTTCTGGAGCTGTTCCCTGTGTGCCTGTGAGCCAGTGACTCCAAGGGAAAATTTCAGATTTATAAAAAGCATCGCCAGAAGGTCTAACTTGTAAAAATATAGTATTAAGACCTGTTTCAACTGCATTATCTAAAATATCATCAGCCTGTTTTTTGAGTTCACTTTCTGATACAGTTTTCTTTGTAGGATAGTCAAGGTTATAAACAGTTGATACCCAAACACCTCTCATTGGTGTTACTTCGGTTTCATCTGCTGCCTGTGCCATAAAAGGCATTGTCATAATAAGACACATTAAAATAGAAATTATTCTTTTTTTCATAGATATTCCTTTCTTTGAGTATATTCTGTTATCATGGTATCATTTTGGTAGAGCTTATGCAATAGGTATTGACTTCCAATATTAAAAATTGTACCATAATGATATTTCGAGGTGATAAATATAATGAAACAAAAAACCGTACTTGCACTTCATGATTTAGCGTGTTTTGGTCGTTCATCGCTTGTGCCTATAACATCGGTTTTAAGCGTGCAAGGTCATCAATGTGTGCCGCTTCCAACCGCTGTTTTCTCAACACATACAGCCATAAATGGCTGGGTTTGCACAGACCTTACAGATATAATGCCAAATATGTTAAGTCATTTTGAAAACTTAAATTTGAAATTTGACGCTATATATTCGGGCTTTTTAGGTTCTGAAAAACAAATTGACTGTGTTTTACAATCTGCAAAATTAAAATCAAATGATGGATATTTTTTAGTAGACCCTGTTATGGGTGATAATGGAAAAGTCTATAAAACCTATACATCAGAAATGACAAGCCGAATGAAAGAGCTTTGTCATATAGCCGATTTAATAACACCAAATGTTACAGAGGCTGCAATTTTACTTGAAAAATCACCAGATAGCAAGCCAAAAGACAAACAAGAGGCTGAAAACTGGTCAAAAAATTTAGCTGATAACTTCTGTTGTGATGTAGTTCTTACAGGCTTGCATTTTACTGAAAGCACTTTAACTGTGGCTTGTACAAAAGGTAATAAAATCGATTTTATCGACCATGAATGTGTAAATGCCTTTTTTCCAGGAACAGGCGATATTTTTGCATCGGTTTTACTAGGTCAAATTTTATGCGATAAATCTCTTAGTGAAAGTGCAGCTTTAGCGGCTGACTTTGTAAAACGCTGCATAACTTATACAGCAAGTAAAAACACAGATAGAATGCATGGTGTACAGTTTGAGCCTTTACTCCATACACTCAATCATATTTAAAATATATGAAAAATATTTTCCGCCTATTCATTAAGTTATGAACAGGCGGAATTTTTTTATATACTTTGGAGTTTAAGCTCTCCATCTTGTGCTGTAATATGAATACCAATAATCTTATTGTCCGTGAGAATTTCATTTGCAAGTGCATTTTCAACTTCTTTTTCAATAAGTCTGCGTAAGTTTCTTGCACCAAATTTAAGTGAATAAGATTTTTCAACAAGATAATTTTTAAGGCTATCGTCCCAAGTTAAGCGAATTTCACGCTCCTTTAGGTTTTTAGCCAAATCGCCAAGAAGAATATCTGCAATTTTTGCAAAGTCTTCTTCTGATAGCTGATTAAATGCTATAATCTCATCAATTCTATTTAAGAACTCTGGACGCATAATGTCCTCAAGAGCCTTCATAGCCTTTTCTTTACCCTGCTCACTTGCAGTTTTGCCAAAGCCTAAAGATGTGGTTTTATGACTGCTACCAGCATTTGAAGTCATAACAATGATTGTATTTTCAAAGTTAACCATTCTACCATGTGCATCTGTCAATCTGCCATCATCTAAAATCTGAAGTAAAATATTTAATACATCTGGGTGAGCTTTTTCTATTTCGTCCATTAGTATTACGGAATATGGTCTGCGACGAATTTTTTCTGTAAGCTGTCCCGCTTCATCATAACCAACATATCCTGGAGGAGAACCGATTAAACGAGCTACAGTATGCTTTTCCATATATTCAGACATATCTAGCCTAATTAGAGCTTCTGGTGAGTCAAACATATCTTCTGCAAGAGTTTTAACAAGCTCGGTTTTACCTACACCAGTAGGACCTACAAACAGGAATGAAACAGGCTTCTTCTTAGGGCTAATACCTGCACGATTTCGACGTATAGCCTGTGAGATAGCGTGTATAGCTTCATCTTGACCAATAACCCTTGTTTTAATACGGTTTTCCATATCGCTTAAACGCTGCATTTCCTGTGCTTGAACCTTGCTTGCAGGAATATTAGTCCAAAGCTCAATTACAGATGCAAGATTATCAAGTGTTAATACTGGACGTGGAGCAGCCTCCGCTTCATGTAAACGGTTTTCAAGCTGTAATTCTTTAGAACGTAACTCAGCAATCTTAGCATATTTATTGTCGAGTTCTTCAGTTGTCATAGCTTCACCATCTGGTGTTTGGTCGCTCATCATACTTTCACGCTCTAAGGTTACGCTTTTAAGCTCAGTTTTTAAATCAGCGGCTAGTGATAGCATCTCATTTTTTAGGTTTAAGTCAGAACAAGCTTCGTCTATAAGGTCAATAGCCTTATCTGGTAAAAATCTATCGGTTATATAACGCTCGGAAAGCTGAACAGCTTTACGACACATTTCATCAGAAATAGAAACTAAGTGATAATCTTCATAATAGGATTTAATACCCATTAAAATCTCTGTTGCATCGTCAAGAGATGGTTCTTCAACTGATACAGGTTGGAAACGACGCTCTAAAGCTGAGTCTTTTTCAATATGTTTGCGGTATTCGTTGAAAGTAGTCGCACCAATAACTTGAATTTCGCCACGAGATAAAGCAGGCTTTAAAATATTAGCTGCATTCATAGAGCCTTCAGAGTCACCAGCACCAACTATATTATGGACTTCATCAATTACTAAAATAATATTACCCAGTTTTTTAACTTCCTCAATAAGCCCCTTCATGCGGCTTTCAAATTGACCTCTAAACTGAGTGCCTGCAACAAGTGAAGTTAAGTCTAGCATATAAATCTCTTTATCTCTCAGTTTATAAGGCACTTTACCCTGTACAATTCTAAGAGCTAAACCTTCTGCAACAGCAGTTTTACCAACACCCGGTTCACCAATTAAACAAGGATTATTTTTCTGACGGCGGTTTAAAATCTGGATAACACGTTCGGTTTCTCTATCACGGCCAACAATTTGGTCAATTTTGCCGTTTCTTGCTTTGCCGGTTAAATCTTCACAATAGTTTGTTAAAAACTTGCGTTTTTTATCTTTTTTAGGCTCTTTAGTTTTCTTTTCTGGCTCATCATTTTTATTTGATGATGTATTTTTTCCATTAAAAAGTGGAAATGGAAATGGCATTTTCTTTGATGTACCCAAGTTTTCCTCTTCTTCTTGTTCATCGTCATCATCTGTTTCACTTATAGCAGGCATCAAACCATTTAAATCACCAAAAGCACCGATTTCACCCGCTAATGCATCTAAATCGTCCTCAGTAATACCCATTTGCTCCATTAAATTATCAATAGGTTTAATACCCATTTCCTTCGCACATTTAATGCAAAGGCCTTCTTGTTCAGAGTTATTGCTCTGGTCAATTTTTGTAATAAACACGACTGCAACATTTTTTTTGCATCGTGAACACATTGGCATATTCATGTAATTCTCTCCTTAAAAAAACTCATACACTTGGCAATAGACCAAGTAAATATGCAGTTATATTTGTTTTAGCTATGTTTTGTGGCGATAAATAGCCATTTGCCCCAAATATTTCAGGTGCAAATTTTCTAAGTAAATAAAGTGCAGCTATACATAGTATTATAGCAACTACTGCACCAAGCACAAGACCACAAATTCTATTAAGTGTGCTTATAACAGGTATTTTTGTAAGTACGCTCATTGTTTTTGTAAATAATTTAAGAACAATGTTAATTACAAACATACTTATAAAAAATACAACTGAAAAAGCAATGCTTTGTGCAATAGGTGTAGCTATTTGTAGTATATTATTTTGAATTTGAGCAGTAATTTCAGGTGATAATTCTGCAACCTCTCCTAATTGGTTTTGAAACACCTCATTTACAATAGGTGTTACAATTTGAGGTGCAATAATAGGTGCAATCATTCTTGAAACAATCGCAGCACCACCCATAGAAACAACAGCTCTAATACTGCCAACAACAGTTCTAACTAAACCTTTACGATAACCTACAATAGCACCGTAAATTATAGCCAAAATAATTATTATATCTGTTAGATTTAATATGCTTTTTAAAAAGTCTAAATTATTTATTAAATCTAAATTATTAAAACTATCTAAAGATAACTCATTCATGATTTTAAATCCTCTGAAGTGTCTGATGATGTAGAAACGTGTTCAGCTTGTTTGGAATATATAAGCCATACACCGCCATCATCTGTCAAATTTATATCCTGTGCACCAATTGCACTTTCATTTTTCCATAAAGCACGCATAGATGAATTATAAACTGTAAGCCCACTTGAAGTTAATATAGCAATTCTAGAGCCATCATAATCCATAGCCTGAATTTCCTGTGAAATCTCCAGTTTATTTCCACTTATTCCATGAGAGCCTATAATATAAACCTCAGTTCTTGCATTAGATGAATAAGAACGAACAGCGATTGCAAGTTCATTTCCGCTAAATGAAAACGATGTTAAATCATCTGCTGTATATGTAAGCTGGTCTACAATTTCACCTTTTTGGTTTATAACGCTTGTTGAATAATCACCAATTACAGCAACAGATGTATTATCTAAAAATCCAACCGCAAGTGGAACGGTAGAATCAAGCGATACTTCTTTTATATTATTTTCATTGCTTAAATCACGTAAAAAAAGTTTGCCTTCCAGTTTTGCATCTTGTGTACTTCCAAAAGAGGCTACAGCAAGTTTACTACCATCTGGTGAAATAGCACATGATAAGAAATAATAATCAGGACTAGACCATTTAAAACGCTGTTTACCACCACTTGTATAGACCGTAATAGCAGTTTTATAACCTGACTCATTAGTTATTAGTGCATAATCACCTGTTTCACCAAGAGCAGCTGTTAAAATTGATGACTCAGTTTTTTGTCTGCTTGCTTCAGCCACATTTGAAGTTAAAACTGCCCCATTTCCATTTTTATCGTATGCGAGCACATAACGCTCAGAAGTTAAAATAGCTGGTGATGTGTAACCTAAATTTGTTTTAAGTCTAACGCCACCAGATGTTAAAATACTCATAGAGTCATTATCTGATACTACAACACCTTGATTAAATGGTTTTACAACTGATGAATTTTGTGATTGATAATCAATATAAGTGCCTTCTTGTGCATCGTCAATACCTGCCCAAAAATAACCTATAAATTCAGATATTGAACCTGAATTTATTTTAGGTCCATTTACTGTAATGGTTAATACACTTATAACAATAATCATTACACCTACCAAACGACGCAGTTTTGCCACAACTCTAAGTCTGCGGTCTTGTGAGTTTCTAATCTTTCGTCGGCGTTCATTTCTTGCCATACGAAGTGATTTTGCCTTTTGTGGCATTTGTGAGCCTCCTTTTATACATCTAGCTTATATGATTTTAACTCATCTGTGTTATCATACCAAAGTCTATTCATATAAAGCCCATGAGCTGGAAGTGTAGGCCCTGCACTCGCTCTATCACAAGAGAGTAAAACCTCTTTTATTTGCTCTGGTTTTAGTTTACCACTTCCAACATACATAAGTGTACCTGAAATCGCACGAACCATATTATATAAAAAACCGTCGCCACAAACTCTTATGCGTATTAGCTTAGTATCATCATTTTGCATAACAAAATTATGATTATCAACATATTCAGCTTGACAGTGAAAAATAGTTCGCACAGTTGATTTAACAGGTGTACCTACTGAGCGTACAGAAGAAAAGTCATGTGTACCTACAAAAAATTGTGCACCCTTATTCATTTTATAAACATCTAATGGATAAGTTGTGCGGTATGCTCTTTTAGATAAAAATGGGTCATTTATCTTGGAAGAATACATATAATAAGCATACTCTTTTTTAGTGCAGTTAAATCTTGCATCAAAGTCATCATTAACTTCTACAGCGTTTAATACTGTTATATCCTCTGGTAAAACCGCATTTATAGCAAGCGATAAACGCTGGGGCGGGATTGTACATTCGGCTTTAAAATTTGCGACATATTTTCTTGCATGAACACCTGCATCTGTTCTACCCACACCAGAAACATAAGTATCACATTTTAAAATTTGGTTTATAGCCTCGGTGAGTGCCTGCTGAATAGTTATACCATTTTTTTGAGTTTGCCAGCCATGATAATTAGTTCCGTCATAAGATAAGATTAAAGCAATATTTTTCAAATTTTGCCCTCCTTATAAGCCAAAACTACCTAAAATAATAGTTCCTGCAAAAACAATTACTGAAACTGTCATAGAAATATAATCTGCACTGCAAATTTTAAGCTGTTTCATACGTGTTCTGCCCACATCTCCACGATATAACCTACATTCCATAGCAGTTGCAAGTTCTTCTGCTCTACGAATAGATGATATAAATAATGGCACTAAAATAGGTACCATAGCTTTAGCACGTCTTAATATACTGCCTGTTTCAAAATCTGCACCTCTTGCCTTTTGAGCTGAAATAATTTTTTCAGTTTCTTCAATAAGAGTAGGAATAAATCTAAGTGCAATAGACATAACCATTGCAAGCTCATGTACAGGCACATGTATTTTTTTAAGTGGTGACATAAGCCTTTCTAAACCTTCTGTAAGGTCAATAGGCGATGTAGTATAAGTAAGCATTGATGTACCTATAATAAGCAACATAATACGCACTACCATTTCAATAGCTGCATAAATGCCCTGCTTTGTGATATGCAGAAAACCCCACTGCCAAATGACATCACCCGCTGTATAAAATATATTTAGAATAGCGGTAATAACCACAATCATAACAATAGGTTTCAGTCCACGCACAACCATTTTTAAATGCACTTTAGAAACCGCAATAATAACAAAAAGATAAATAGCCATTAAAGCATAGGAAAAAACACCTGATGCAAGAAGTAATGATACAATCATTGCAATAACAAGCACGATTTTAACTCTTGGGTCTGTTCTATGGACAATGCTATTACCTGGGAAAAATTGACCTAAAGTTATATCTTTTAGCATGGTTTTCCCTCCTTAAATGCATTTAGAGCTTTTATTGCATCTTCAACCGTAAAAACTGAAGTATCAACATCAAAACCTCTATTTTTAAGCTCTAACATTACCTTTGTTATTTCTGGTATATCCAGTCCCGCTTTAATAATCTCATCTGTATGAGAAAAAACCTCTTTAGGCGTACCAATAAGCATTATTTTAGCATGGTTCATAACAAGCATACGGTCACTCATTTTTGCAGCATCTTCCATAGAGTGTGTAACAAATAATATTGTAGCACCACTTTGTTTATGATATTGCAAAATTTGCTCGAAAAGTTCATCACGTCCTGCAGGGTCTAAACCAGCAGTTGGTTCATCAAGCACCAAAACATCAGGACGCATAGCAATTATACCTGCTATTGCAACTCTGCGTTTTTGACCGCCTGAAAGAGCAAAAGGTGAAATATCTCTCATGCTGTCATCAAGCCCTACAAAAGCCATTGCTTCACGCACTCGTTCATTTATTTCACTTTCAGAAAGTCCCATATTACTAGGACCAAAAGCTATATCTTTTGCAATAGTTTCTTCAAATAGCTGATATTCTGGATACTGAAATACAAGCCCTACACGAAAACGAGTATTCTTATCACATTTACCCTTTTCATTCCAAATAGACTTACCATCTAATAAAACCTCGCCAGATGTAGGCTTTAATAAGCCATTTAAATGTTGAATAAGAGTTGATTTACCCGAACCAGTGTGACCGATTATACCAAGAATTTCGCCTTTTTTCACTTGTAAGTTAACATGGTCAAGAGCCATGCGTTCAAATGGGGTACCTGCTGAATAAACTTGAGTCAAGTCCCTTACTTCTAAAATATAAGACACGTTTTTAATCCTCTTTTATTTTAAATAACTCTGTAAAATATCTGCACATTCACAAACAGTCATAGCATCAATTTTTAAGTTTGCATTTGACTTATTATTTAATTCATATAAAACTTCAATAGTTTGTGGAACTGTAAGACTAGCTTTTTTAAGCTCATCAACATTAGTAAATATTTGTTTTGGTGTGCCGTCCATAATAACTTTACCTTTATGCATAACAACCACACGGTCAGCCTTAATAGCTTCGTCCATATGGTGAGTTATAAGTATTACAGTTATACCAAAATGTTTATTAAGTTCACATATAACCCTCATAACTTCTTTACGTCCGGCAGGGTCAAGCATAGCAGTCGGTTCATCAAAAACAATACATCTAGGCATCATTGCTATAACACCAGCGATTGCAACTCTTTGTTTTTGACCGCCTGAAAGCTTATGAGGTGCATGACCTCTATATTCATACATACCAACAGCTTTTAAAGCATCATCAACACGTCTGCGAATTTCCTCTGGAGGAACACCCATATTTTCAAGAGCAAAAGCTACATCTTCTTCAACAACAGTTGCAACAATCTGATTGTCTGGGTTTTGGAAAACCATAGCACAAGTGCATCTAATATCATAGATTTTGCTTTCATCTGATGTATCCATCATATCAATATATACTTTGCCACCGCTTGGCAAACGTATAGCATTAAAATGTCCTGCAAGCGTGGATTTGCCAGAGCCATTATGCCCTAAAACAGCGACAAATTCACCTCGCTTAATTGATAAATCAACGCCATTTAATGCATATTTTTCATTACCATTTTCATCATGATATGCATATGTTAAATTTTCTGTTTTAATAATTTCTGACATAATTTATTCACCTATAAATCTAGCAGAAGAACCACAAGGCAGTACAAGACCAGTTGAAGCCACAGGCAATCCTAACTCCTCAGCCTCAATAGTGCCATTATGCTTTTTACCTGCTGTGATACCTAAAAGATAAGACATAACAGAAGGAGCAAGACCAGTTGAATAGCTAGAAATAATAACAAATAATGGTTTATCACTTAAAAGCTGCATTGTAAGCTCTACAAAGTCTGCAACATCTTCTTCAATTTTCCAAGTTTCACCTGAAGGGCCTCTACCATAAGAAGGTGGGTCCATAATAATAGCATCATATTTTCTGCCACGACGAATTTCACGTTGAACGAATTTTTTGCAATCGTCAACAATCCAGCGAATAGGCTTGTCAGCCAAACCAGAAGAAACTGCGTTTTCTCTTGCCCATTGAGTCATACCTTTAGATGCATCTACATGGCAAACACTAGCACCTGCTGCGGCTGCTGCAAGTGTAGCACCGCCTGTATATGCAAACAAATTAAGCACATTTATAGGTCTGCCTGCATTTCTGATTTTATCCATAATAAAATTCCAGTTAGCAGCCTGTTCTGGAAAAAGACCTGTGTGTTTAAAAGACATTGGCTTTAAGTTGAAAGTTAGTTCTTTATAGGAAACAGTCCACTGAGCAGGTAATTTTTTAATTTCCCATTGACCGCCGCCCGATTTTGAGCGATGATAAATAGCGTTTGCTTTATCCCACTCTTTAACATTATCTGTTCTATTCCAAATTGCCTGTGGGTCTGGTCGAACCAATGTGTAATCTGCCCATTTCTCAACCTTTTCACCACCACCACAATCCAAAATTCTATAATCTAACCAATCGTTTGCAATCCACATCTATCTTATATCCTCGCTTTATATTATTTTAGCATACTCTATTATTTTAACATTTGTTTTTCTTATATGCAATGAAAAAGCTACTCCGCAAAATTTAATATTAAAATTTACATTATAATTTCACAATTTATAAGCTTAAAAAAACGACACAGAGCATATCAAAAGTCTGTGTCGTTATAATTATGTTTAATTATATTCTTTACGGATATATGCTGCTAAACGCTTATCCTCATGACGAATATGGTTAATAAGTAAACCTGCAAGAGCATTAAGCTCACCAAGAGTTTGAACTGTTGCACCGTCATTTTTCATTTTATCTACAAAATCCGCAACATCTTTTTTGTATTTAACATGAAATTTAAGGTGTTTTTCCATATTTGGATATTTGCATTTTCTCTGAAGTTTCTCCTCATCTGAAAAATGCTTACTAACATATCCTGCTAAAAATTCAGCGGTTTCGGCTATCTTATCTCTTCCCTTACCACTAGAGCAAGCATCAAGCAATTCATTCACCGCATCAAAAATCTGTACATGCTCGGAGTCAATAAGTTCATTACCAGTTTCAATATCAGGTGTCATGTAGTAACGATTAGTACTTACCGACGTCGTCATGCTGTTCGTAGTTTGTTGTGCGAAAGGTATCGCCCGTATGTGGGCTATTACCTCCTACATTTGAGCTGCCGCTTATTTGTTTGGTAGCAGATGGCTGTTTAAAACTCTCTGAACTACCTTGTACTTGGAATGTTGAGAAAAGCTCACGCATTACGCTTGCTTGAGAATGTAGCTCCTCACTAGCTGCAGCAGATTCTTCACTTGTTGCAGAGTTAGTTTGAACTACGGTTGCGATTTGGTCAATACCTTGGGTTACTTGGTCAATAGCTTCAGACTCACGTTCTGTTGCCTGAGCGATTTGAGCAATCTTATCAACTGCCTGTGTAGTAAGCTCAGTACTTAATGTTATAGACTCAGCAGCTGCGTTAGCTATGCTAGAACCACGTTCAACCGCACGAATGGAGTCCTCAATAAGAGTTGTAGTATTTTTAGCAGCCTCTGCAGATTTGCTTGCAAGGTTACGAACCTCATCAGCAACTACAGCAAAGCCCTTACCTGCAGAACCTGCACGAGCAGCTTCTACAGCAGCATTCAGAGCAAGAATGTTTGTTTGGAATGCAATATCTTCAATGGTTTTAATAATCTTGCTAATTTCCTTAGATTTTTCAGTGATATCGTCCATAGCGTCAATCATCTTAACCATTTGCTGTTGGCTTTCACGGTTTTGTTCTCCAGCTTGGTCTGCATTTTCACGAGCAATTCTTGCAGCCTCTGCATTCTGACGAGCACCATTTGAAATATCATTAATGCTTGCAGATAATTCTTCAACTGCACTAGCCTGCTCGGTTGCACCCTGTGCAAGTGCCTGAGAACCATTTGCAACCTGTTCTGCACCTGCTGAAACCTGCTCAACAGAATGTTTAGCATCAGAAATCATTGAATTCATTTTCTTTTGTAAAATGCCTAATGATTTTGAAATTGAAGCTAATATACCTGGTAGGTTCATATCAACGGTAATATTAAACTTACCATCAGCCATAGCAGTTGTCATACGAGCTATATCACTACAAGCCTTATATAATACACGTTGACTTAGGCGAAGTGCATCTGCCATATCGCCAATTTCATCTTCAGCCTCATAGCTAACACGTGTATCAAGTATACCCTTACTCATATCCACAATAGCTTTGCGTATTTCAGCTGTTGGTTGAACAATAGAACCAATGATATTTTTTGCAAATACGAAAACAATAATTAAAGCAATAACAATAAGAGCTATCATCATAATCATTGTAACTATGAATGTAGTTCCAATGCCTTCACGCTTTTGTTGCACTTGAGAATTTACAGCATCTGTAAGTTCAATTGAAGTAGCACGTAAGCTTTCCAATGCTGGGGTACACTTTTCAACCAGTGCAGTATGTGCTTCATCAAATTTACCTTGTTCTGCAAGTGAAACAATATTATCAGCCTGTGTATGCCAAGCTGAAAGAGCTTCAACATACTCATTTGCTTTGTTATCACTCAACATATAGTTAGCTTTAATATACTGACTATATGTTTCCATTGAATTGATACATTCATCAAGGTCTTGCTTGATAGTTGAAATATTTTGACCAGTTGTATCAAGTACAATATCACGAACAAATCTTGCAGCCGTATTATTCTGTACTCTACAATTAAGAACTGCCATTTCAAGCTCAATATGTTTATCTAGCAATCCACTATATTGCTTTGATATAAATGAAGAATTGATATTTGAAATTATCAATAACAATATAGATAAAACTACCGGAATTGCAAAACCAAGCAATAATTTGTTTTTAATCTTAAAATCCCTAAGTCTCATTCTTATATCTTTTCCTTTCTTAAAATCATATATAAATATACAAATTAATACATTTTGTATTAACCTTCATTTTAGCATTTATTTACTATATATGCAACTTAAAATAAAAGAGTAAATAAATCCTTTTTGGACATACTATAATCAGTATTTTCCAGCATCATCATGTACAGTTTCTAAATTTGCTATAGTTTTTGGACTTGATATATGTGTGCTTTGAGATTTATGAACAGGTTGTTCAAAAGACTGTATATTTTGTTCCTTTACATCAAATGAAAATAAAATCTGACGCATTATATTTGCTTGCGAAGATAGTTCTTCACTAGCCGCAGCAGATTCTTCACTTGTTGCAGAGTTAGTCTGTACAACTGTTGCAATTTGGTCAATACCTTGGGTTACTTGGTCAATAGCTTCAGACTCACGCTCTGCCGCATTTGCTATACCTGCAATTTTTTCAACCACTTCTGTAGTAAGCTCAGTGCTTGTGGAAATAAATTTTGCTGCTTGATTAGCAATATTAGAACCCTTTTCTACTGCATGAATAGAATCTTCTATAAGAACAGTTGTATTTTTTGCTGCTTCAGATGATTTTGTAGCAAGGTTTCGAACCTCATCAGCAACAACAGCAAAACCCTTACCAGCTGTACCAGCACGAGCAGCCTCTACTGCTGCATTTAGAGCAAGTATATTTGTCTGGAATGCAATATCCTCAATGGTTTTAATAATTTTACTAATTTCTTTAGATTTTTCGGTTATATCGTCCATAGCTTCAATCATTTCAACCATTTTATTTTGAGTTGCTTGGTTTTGCTCGCCTGCTTGGTCTGCTTTTTCACAAACAACCTTAGCAGTCTCCGCATTTTGACGAGCACCATCAGAGATTTCATTTATAGTTGATGATAATTCTTCTACAGCACTAGCCTGTTCGGTTGCACCTTGTGCAAGAGCTTGTGAACCGTTTGCAACTTGTTCTGCACCTGCAGAAACTTGTTCAACAGAACGCTTTATATTGAAAATCATAGAGTTCATTTTATTTTGCACAGAGTCTAAAGACTGAGAAATTGAAGCAAAAGAACCTGGCAGATTTGCATTAACATTTATATCAAACTTACCATTAGCCATAGCTGAAGCTACATTTGTTATATAATTACAAGCCTGTTTTAAAACAAATTGGCTTGTACGCAGTGCTTCTGCCATTTCTCCAAGCTCATCTTCAGATTTATAATTTACTGGTGTATCAAGTACACCTCTACTCATAGCTATAATAGCCTTTTGAATTTCAGTTGTTGGCTCAATTATTGACTTTATGATTGATTTAACTATAAAAATTATAACTACAAGACCAACGAAAATCATAATTATCATACTAATTGTTGTAATTACATTCATAGTTTGTAGTTCTTCACTTTTATCATTGACCTGTTGAGCAACAGTATCATCTAAATCTTGTGCAATATTAGCGAGATTTTCAAGTGCCGGTTCACATGTATTATGTAATTCTTCTATAACCCTTTCATTCTGGTTAGACTTTGCAAGTGATAAAATATTTTCTGCTTCTTTTATCCATGCATTTAAAGCATTTATGTATTCTGTATCTTTTCCATCTCCACCAGTATATTTTTCATCAACATACTTTAAATATGACTGAATTTGAGTTTCTATTTCATTAAAAGTTGCCATATTTTCTGTGTAGTGAGTTGTTTCGCCTGATAGACCATCAATTACAATATCACGAACAATACGAGATGCCTTATTATTTATAACTCGACATTCTAGCAAATTTGTTCTTAAATCAACTTGATTTTTAATCATGCTGTCATATTCATTTGCTATTTTAGTTGACTGAACATTTGAAACTATCAATAATATAAGAGATAGAACTATGGGAACAGCACTACAAAGTATTAATTTTTTCTTAAATTTTAGATTTCTAAGTTTCACCTTATGTCATTCCTTTCGATTGATTTATTTCTAAATCTATAAACAAAACCAAATTTCGGTTTTATTTTAACTCCCCATACTTTCCCTTTTCTATATCAGCAACTATACGACCTTCAACAAGTGTAATAACTCGTTTTCTCATAACATTTACAAACTGTTTAGCGTGAGTTGCCATAACAATAGTTGTACCACATCGATTAATTTCGGCTAAAATATTCATAATATCCCAGCTTGTATCATAATCAAGGTTAGCTGTTATTTCATCTACAACCAAAACAGGTGGATTGCATATAACAGCTCTTGCAAGCTCTACAAGTTTTATTTGTCCGCCTGAAAGCTCAAATGGATAACGTTCTCCCATGGCTCTCATGCCAACCAAAGCCAAAGCTTTTGTTGTATTTTCCTCAGCGATTTTAGATTTAACGCCCAATGCTCGCTGAACTATATATAAATTTTCTCTTATAGTTTTCTTTCTTATAAGTCCCGCTTCTTGCCACACTTGTCCAACCATTCTTCTATATGCAGTTCTTCTCCAATATCTAAGTTTGGTTATTTCTTGGTCTCCTATCCAAATTCGACCTTCATCGGCACGAAGCTGACTAGCAATAAGTTTAAGTAAGGTTGTTTTACCTGCACCACTACTTCCTATTAAAAAAACAAAATCACCTTGTTCGATTGTAATTGATACATCATCAATCGCTGCAAAGCGTTTTTTTCTATCATTTACAAAATATTTAGTTACATTTTGAAGTTCTATTTGAGGCACAATATTTCCTCCATATTAAATATTAGACAAATTTCGATTTGTTTGCTATGATAATAAAAAAATAATAATTCTATTAAAGGTGAGAAATTTGAAAAAAAATAAATCAAAACTAGAAAAATTTAAAATGACAATTCTTGCCATATTTTTGTTTATTGTATGTGTAGGAGGTATCGAACTTGCCATTTGCTATTGGCACGACCCTCATATTTTCATAAAAATTGTAACTCCTGTACAAAATACAGCAAAATCCACAATATCAAATGGTAAGAAATTAATTATAAACACCGGAAATTGGATTTCCACACAGAAAGATTGGCTTGATAGCAAAATAAAACAGCTGGGTGAAAAACTTACTCAGCCACAAAAAGCAAAAGACCATAAAAACAGTCAAAAAACTGAAAATTCTTCAGATGTAATGACAAGAGTTAATGGTATAGAAACTTTAACAGGTGGCACTATACCAGTAGTTTACTTTGCACAAAACGACCCTGAATGGAAAGACCAACTTTATGGCAATGACCCTATTGGTGTATATGGTTGTGGTCCTACAGCACTTGCAATGGTTGTAAATAGCTTAGGAGTTGGCACTACAGACCCTGCTGCAATGGCTGCATTTTGTGCAGAGCAAGGTTATTGGGCACCTCAAAGCGGTTCATACCATAATATAGTACAAGGTGTAGCAGCGGCATTTTCGATTACATGCAGCCCACCAACAACACTTGATGCAAATGAAATAATAACAAGGCTTTCAGGCGGCGAAATAGCCATAGCACTTATGGGACCTGGACATTTTACTGACACTGGGCATTTTATAGTGCTTCGTGGTGTAACCAAAGATAATAAATTACTTGTAGCTGACCCAATAAGTAGAACACGAAGTTTACAAGAATGGGACGCCCAACTTATAGTTGATGAACTCAGCATGAGTCGCACCAGTGGAGCACCTTTATGGTTTCTATCAGCTAATAAATAGTACTATATATGTTCTTATGTTACATTATTATTTTACAGCAAACTTATTAATTGAGCAATACCATAAATATTTTTTACAAAGAAAAATTTTTATCAACAATTATAATATTTTGCATTAGAATATTTTTCCCACCGCATTTTATACAAATTGCGGTGGGAAATTATTATCTCTTTTTGTTTTTTAGTACAGTTAATATTCGATTGTCAAAAGGAACAAGACGTTCTAAAAGTCTTCGATTTTGATTTATCTGTTGTTTAAATAAAGTTTCTTCTTGACCTATTGGTTCAGCATTGTTTTCAAGCTCTTGCCATCTTTTAACTATATTTTGAGGGAGTTCAGATTTAAGATCCAATAAAATCTTGTCTGACTCTTTTAAATATAAAATAGGTTCTTGACGCATTGACAAAAGCATTTGAAAAGAAACCTCATCATCACGATTTAAAGCATCAGACATCTGCTGTGTTAAGTCATCTATCTGAATTAGTAATGAGTAACGTTTTTTAAGCTGAACAAGTAATTTTAACCAATCTTCATTCATATATTTTGTGCCTCTTGTGCTTTTCTAAAAGTATCTCTTAAATCAACAATTTGAGGTTTAACTTGTTCCAAAACTTGACTATTTCTTCCGAAACGAACACGGTTTAACATATATAAGAAATAATCATAGAGTCTGTGAAGGTCTTGACTTATTGGATATTTCATATCTAGTGTTTTATCCAAATAATGAATAATATCAATACATCTTACAATAGATGTTTCAAAAAGTTCAAAATCTTCCTTTTTTAAAGCTAGTTCTGAACGAATTAAGCGTTTAACCAGCTCATCATATAGAAGCATCAACAGCTCACCCTGTGTCATTGTATTCATAGATTGTGCTTTATATTGTTGATACCCTTGCATATTCATATTAAAAAAATCCTTTCCAAAAAATGGTATAAACCACACTAATAATTAATACCCACCACTCATACTAGATAGATAAGAGCTTTGAGAATTCATCTGACTAATAAGCATTTCAAGCTGAGTGAATTTAGAAGTATAAAAATCGATTTTATCATTAAGTTGGTCAGTTAGCCTATCAATTTCTTCATCAATATCCTCTATCTGGCTTTTAATAGTATTGTCAAGCAGAGCTGTTGGAGAATATTGAGAACCTGCTTTTTCAATAAGTATACCTTTTGTTGCACCTGTAGTGCCAGCATATTTATCAAGAACTTCTTTTAATTGCTGCATTGCACCGCCACTGACAACATTGCCATTTGAATCTGTTTCAATAGGAGCAGAAAAAGCTTTTTTGACAGAATCCAAATTACCCTCAACTGCTGCACGTAGCTTTTCTTCATCAATAGATAACTTACCTCTATCTGATGCAGTTGTAGAAGTTGTAATGCCTATATTGGATAAATCTGAACCTGAGAATAAAAAACGTAATTCACTTGCAAGTGATTTAAGGTCTGGGTCAGCAAATAGTAAACCTTCTTTTGCCTTAGCCTCATATTCCTCAATCTGTTTTTCTGTCATTTCAGCCTTTTGGTCATCAGTTAAAGGCTGATAATCATTATCAGGTTTAGTTGTATATGCTGTTCCCAAATCGGCAAGCATTTTATTATAATCTTCAACAAAAGTTTTAATAGCATCAACAATTTTATCAGTATCAGCTTTTTGAGCAAATGTTACACCTTCAACTTTAACATCATTGTTAATAGTTCCATCATCATTAATTTTTTCTGTATTAAAAACTTCATTTGCAGTCACTGAAAGACCATCAATATTAAATGTGTTTGTGCTACTTGTTAATATCATTTGTGTACCATTGATATTAACTGCCATTTTTGCATCTTTACCATCTTCAAAATGTACAGAAGAATCACCTACTTCTGTCCAACCGCCTTCTTTATTTAAACGTTCTACAGTATTATTTTCTGATGATATTTTTCCAAATATCTGTGCTGCTAAATTTTGTGGGTTATCAGTATTATCACTTATTTCAATTTTACCGCCAATACCACCATGAGTTGCAGTAAATACAAACTGATTAGATGTTTGTGAATACGAAACTTTAACACTTGCATCAGAGTTATTTACATCATTGATTATAGTTGAAAGAGATGTATTTTTTGAATACTGACCAACTTCAACATCATTTATAACAAATGAATATAGGTTATCACCCTTTTCATCTACAAGCTCACCCTTTTCATTTACTAGATTACCATTTGCATCTACAAGTTTACCTTCATCATTTGTAAGTAAATTGCCCTTTTCATCAACAAAACCTTTTTTATCAGCATCAAATTTTCCGGTTCCTTGTATTGTTTGAAGATTGCTTAAATCAAAACCTAAATCTTCTAATGTGCTACTTGTATTTATTTTATTTGATGCACCATAATCAATACCAAAAATGCTGTCATCACCAACAACACCAAGAGAACCACTTGTTATTGAAATTGTTGCATTTTCATCTGACAATTTGAATTCAGGGCTAAACTTTCCATCTTTCGCAATATTTGAAACATCTATTCTATTATAACCAAAAGCTTTATCAACTTGATTTTGCAAATAATCTTCCATAGCAGTTGCAGCTTCTTCAGCAGTTTTATCCTTAAAAATAGCATTATATTCTTCTGAATCTTTTTCTGGAAATTTGATAACTGCACTTTGACCATTATAATTTATAGTCATAGTTGCCCCTGCAAGAATGTCTTTAACATCCTTTTCTGTATATAATGTATCTTCTGTAACTTTTGAATCAGATATAATAGTACCCTTAGATGTTAACTTATCGCCTTTTTCAAGCCCTAATGCTTTAAGTGCTGACTCAGAGCCACCTGTTATTTCTAAATTTGAGCTTTTATCTGCATCATCTTTGAATTTTATTTCTAATTTACCATCCGTAACAACAGCCTCAACTGTTTCACTCATTTTGCTATTATCAACTTTATTTATAATGTTTCCTAATTGTTCATTTATAGCATTGGCAACATCTTCTACTTCACCATACTCACCATCAGCCGGAAAATCAATGGAAAAAGATTGATTATTATATTGAAAATTTATATATTTTCCTGCTAAATTGCTTGTTTTATGAGTTCCATTGATTAAATCTACACCTGTCTCATCTCCACTAATTGAAATGTCATTTTTTGAAACTCCATTAAGACCTTCTAATGAAACACTTTCATTTTTTGCTAATTCTTTAACACCTAATATCTCAACATTACTTGATGTTGTGCCTGATGCAGAAATTTTATCTGCATATTCACCCAAAGTTGTAATTATACTTGCTTTAAAAAATGATTCACTCATAAGGTTTGTGCTTGATGTATAAGATGTATACTTGGAAGAAAGCTGCACTAATTGGTCACTTATGCTTCTATAAGCTTGTTGTTGCCAATTTAAAATAGTCTTTTGTTGTTTTTGACCATCAATTTTCAACTTTATTCCCTGCACCATACCCTCAATCATAGATTCGGTATCCATACCAGATGCAAGACCACTAATTATATTACTATTTCTGCTACCATAAATGCTAGAACCGCTACTTAAACTGCTTACTGATGCCATAATAAAGCACTCCTCTCTTTTTATGTGTGTATTTATACAATTTCTTACAGATTTCAATTTTATAAAAATTTCTTCTGTTTTTTTATTTCGACATATAGTATACTAAAATAATAGATAGAATAAGAATAATTTTGATAAGGACGTGATTTTTGTGCCAGAAGTTATAGCTATCACAAATCAGAAGGGTGGTGTCGGTAAAACAACCACATCTGCTGCCCTTATCGCTTCACTTTATGAGCGTGGAAAAAAGGTACTTGCTATAGACCTTGACCCTCAAGGTAACTTAGGTTTTAGCCTTGGAGTTGATATTGAAAACACACATACTCTTTATGAGGTTTTTAAGAAACAAATTACAATTGAGCAAGCCATTTGTAAAACTGAATATTGTGACCTTTTAGCTTCAAATATTCTTTTATCAGGTGTTGAGCTTGAATTTAATAAAGCTGGCAGAGAGTATATGTTAAAAAGCGAATTAAATCATATTTCAAAAAATTATGATTATATAATAATTGATACTCCACCTGCACTTAATCTTTTAACTGTTAATGCATATGTTGCTTCAAATAAACTTATTATACCAATGGCACCCGAAATTTTAAGCTTACTTGGTGTAACTCAGATTAAAGAAACAATAGAAACAGTTAAACAATATTACAATCCTAAACTTGAAGTTCTTGGTATACTTCTTAATAAATTTAATGCAAGATTAAATTTAAATCGTGAAGTTTTAGAGATGTCACAACAGATTGCCTCTCAACTCAATACTCGTGTTTTGGAAGCTCGTATTAGGCAAGGTGTAAGTGTTGCTGAAGCTCCTGCACATGGTGAAAGTGTTATTACATACGCTCCTAACAGTAAACCATCTGCTGATTTTATAAATCTTACTGATGAAATAGTTAATTTATGTGAAAATAAATAAAAAGGAGGTTTTATTTTATGCCACCAAAACGCAGTAATAAAACTGCTCGTGTATTGAATTTGATTGCAAAATCTGACAATGAACCTTCTGATATAGAAGCAAGTGCTCAAGATATAATAAATTCAAATAACAATATGTCAGAAGATGCCATTGCAGATTTACTTGCAAAACATAATGATGAGCAAACCCAAGCAAATGAACCTGTTTCTAATACAGAAACTAATGCTGTTTTATCTGATGCTGCTGTTACTGATTTATCTTCTCAAAACAATCAAGAAAACAAGTCAGAAACTGAACAATCAGACATAAAAGAACAACCAGCACAGACTTCTGCTGAATTACCACCAGCACCACAGCCTGTTGTACCTATATTACAAAATGTACGTGAACAAGAAACACAACTTGAGGAGCAAATATGTTCTGAGCTTTTAAGCAGTTTAGAGATTGAAGAACAAGATACTAAAGTACAAACAATCCCTGAGCCTTTAGTTACTAATGAAAAAGCTACTGAACCTGCTACTCAATCTGACCCTAATGCTGTTATGTCTGACGATGATATTACTGCTCTATCTGCTCAGAATAATCAAGAGCCTGATAAGGCTTCTGAGTCTGCTAATCAGTCTGACCCTAACGCTGTTATGTCTGATGATGCTATTGCTGCATTATTAGCTGAAAATAATCAAGAGCCTGA
>JAGHIZ010000018.1 GCA_017886875.1 Butyricicoccus sp.
AGCATATAAATCAATGATATCACAGATATAGCTACTACGCTGACCAACTTTAACATAAGTAAAATTACAAACCCAAACTTGATTTGTAGCAGTAACATTAAAATTTTTAGCTAATTTATTTTCAAGAGTTAGGTTTTCAGTATTGTTATGTTTAAATTTAGGAGGTTTTACAGTACTCATTTTGAGAAGGTTTATCCCTTTCATCAGATGATACACTCGACCAGTACTGACAAATAAGCAATATTCATTTTGAAGACAGATTTTAATTTTATTTATACCTAAACGTTTATCTGTTTTTGCACTTTGCATAGAAGTTATCAACCCAATATCCTCTGGAAGTAGATCCCTCATATTGGTCGGAAACCGTAATATCGGCATCTACATCTTCTTTCTAATTGTAATAATTGATTTAAGATAGCTTTAACTTATAAACCTAAGACACTTACATCACCCCCTAATTGTATGTACACCCCTTATAATATCTCTTTATGTATATTGGCAAAATTTTGGAAAAACTTATAGGGAACCTGCTTCCAAACTGATAATATTTTAAAAATTTTTCCATAGCATACCAGATTATGGCTTGATTTGTATTCTCTAAGTGATATAATAGGAATGTAGGTATAGGACCGTGGTTTCGTGTTGAAAGGAGTGTTTTTATGTGCAAAACAATTCTATCGCTCGTGTTGGTGTGTGCAGTATTTTTCGGTTCATGTCCAGCAGCTTTTGCCGCAGGTGGGGACGCCTATGTGGAATCTGGTCAAAACGTTGTGGTACCACTTTCTACTAACTGGTTTTCTGGCAGTGGGCGAGTTACTTTCGACGAATTCGAGGGCAAAAACCCTTACGGAACATGGTATATTTACATCAAAAATACAGGTAGTGGCTTCACTGATGTTTCTACTGCTTCCGCAAGAATGACCGTCAATTATTCGTACTAAATGTAAGCCGCTATAAAAAATTAGGCCAAAGAAGAAGTTGCGGGGGGCTGCCATACAGGTAGCCCTCCGCAACTTCTTTCATAAACTGCTTTTTGAATTTAAAATTTAAACTTTAACATCGACAACTCTCTGCTGGTATTCATCTAAAATGCTGGTGTCAAATGCTTGTCCTGGTTGCCAACCAGGAACACGGGATTTGACGAAAGCATTGATTTTGTCCACTTCATCAAAGTGGATTTCATCAATGGTGTAGGCCGCATTTCGCCGATCTTTTGCAGGGATGGACATCAAATAGCTATGTACCATTTCCCCATATTCATTGCCTGTTCCAGTCATGCCATAGCGGTACTTCATATTCTCAAATACTCTGTTCCGCACCTTCTGCTCGATCTCCTTGGATACAGGGATGGTATGAAAATCTGTTGCGGTCATCCCAGTAATATCCATTCCGTCATCTGGCGTATCAGGATGTGCTACCGCAGCACCGTTTGGATACTCTGGCTGTGTGACCCCACGCTGATACCGATCTGCGTTCATCATCATACGGGCAATATCTGTGATGGTCATGCTGTTTCATCTCCTTTTACATATAAAATGACTAGCAAAGAACTACCATCTTTTTACTATATTCTTACTCTATTTATTACATCGACCTTATTTTGAAAAAAATAATATTTTAGAGCACTATTTACATTTTACATTAAAAAAGGGAAAATGTGACGTAAATCAACATTCTCTCGGAGAAACAATATGCGATTACGTTACTGCCTGTCTTATCTGAGTTCAGGTTTTGGGGAGCCATCACGCCGCAAACCCGCATGAATACTGGGTTTCTGCTTGTTTGTCTTTACCTTTCCCGAACAACCGCTGTTCAAAGAGATTTCTGATGAAGATATAGATACAGCATTAAGCCCACTGAAATCTGGTAATTATGCTTGTACAACGATGAGATACTTTATAAATGGTATTGAATATATAATATTAGATATGTATGATAATGCTGAATTTTTAATTATGCATAATCTACTTGATTTAGCTCATAATTATGGAGATGTGTTTTATAATAACAAATTATACTTAGATTAGATATGTACTGAAAATAATATTAACTTGGAAGGTAAGCAATATGAAGTGGCTGATTTATTTACTCGTTCATAAATCTCAGGGTAGTGAATGACCAGTAACAATATCGCCAATATCTAAAAGTAATGGTGTAATGCTTAATAGAAACATGTTGTATACTATGTGTATACGAGCTACTTCGAAAAACTATATGATAGATGATAGATTTTCTGTGGATTATGCTGTTAAAAATGTTTTTGTTGCAAATCGATACACGTTGTTGTTAGAACGATTATTAAATATATTATAATATGATTCAATATTAAAAGACGTTTTTCGTTCTATGGAAAAATGTCTTTTTTTGTGATTGTAATTATGTATACCCGCTAGTTAGGTATTTAGTAGTTCGTATTAGTATTTAAAAGAATACAGCAATTATTGTAGCTCAGTATCTTTTAAACATGAATAGTAAAGTTAAAAAATATATATTATAAAAAACGCAATAAAAATATACAAAAAATAAATAAATAAATGGAAATAAAATAAACAAAAAACGACAACGTTTTTTATTTGATGTATAAAAATTATAGATTGTCAACAAAAAAAACAAAAGAAAAGCAAATTTTGAATTACCTCGCAACTTATTCATTATAAAATACTTATATTATTGATATCTACAATAAAATAAATATGTGATTTATAGAAATATATAGAAATTTTTTTTCTGAGCATTCTAAGTTCTCTTTAAGTATCAAATTTTATAACAAATAAATATGTATGTTATGTAGAATACTAGAAGAACAATTTGTTTCTTTTAAAATTGTGTTTATACAAAATTAAAAAATATTTATTTTAAATCATAGTTAAAACAAATATTAAATTTACAAAATTGATTATCTAATTCTTAATTGATAATAGGATTATTATTGAGAACTTTGTAATTCAAAAATAGACTTTAGATAATTAGAAATAGAATATTTGTTGAGTACAAAAGATTTAATAAAATTTAAAAATAAAAAAGAAGTTTTATTGATGATTATTCGTTATATCTTATAATCAAATCCATGATTATAAGATATAATATAGTTATTAATTATTATTAAAAATATTGACAATAAATGATATTTATATTGCACTTTTTATATGTATTCGTTTTTAATACATACTTTGTCGTTTTTTGTGTATATAATCAATGTTTTATAGATTATTTGTGTCAAATATTTTTTTATTATACTATTCATGTTTGAAAGATACTGAGGTCTTTTGAACGTTCGATAGGGATAAAAGATTAACATTAGAGCCTTTTTTGTTTTTGTTAATTATTAAATTGTTTATAGAACATATAAAGCGGGTGTATGAATGTGTATTGTCTTGTGTGTTAAATGTCATTTTTTAAATTATTCAATTGTTGTTATATTATGATAACATAATTAAAGCCTACAAATTGGCACTATCTAGCCTACAAATTGGCACTATCTAGCCTACAAATCGGCACTATCTAGCTTACAAATCGACACTACTTAACCTACAAATCGGCACTATGTTGCAAATTTAAAATGTGTATCAATCATTCTTTTATATTATTTTCAAAATGTCGTTTTTTGACTGTAAAAATAATTAAACTTCTATATGTTTAAAATAAAACACTAAAATATTGAAAGGTAGTGTTTTATATTTTATGGTCGAAGTTCCTAAAGTGTTAAGTGGGTATAAGTTTATAGACTTATTTGCTGGTATAGGTGGTTTTCATATATCAATGACATCGCTTGGTGCAAAGTGTGTATTTGCATCAGAAATTGATGAATTAGCATCCCTTATTTATAAAAATAATTTTGATATAAAACCAAGTGGTGATATAAGAAGTATCAAAGCCAAGGATATACCAGATTTTGATATATTATGTGCAGGGTTTCCATGTCAACCTTTTTCTATTGCTGGACAAAGAAAGGGATTTAATGATACAAGGGGTACTTTGTTCTTTGAAGTTATGCGAATTGTTAAAGAAAAACTCCCTAAAATATTATTTTTAGAAAATGTTCGTAATTTAGTCAGTCATAATAATGGTAAAACATTTAATGTGATTATAAAAACAATAGAACAGGCTGGTTATAATGTGTATTATAAAGTATTAAATTCCGCTGATTATGGTGTACCACAAAGTCGATTTAGAATATATATTGTTGGTGTTAGAAAAGATATTGCATTAAGAAAAACAAGTGAGTTTCACTTTCCTACAAAAATGATTTTAGAAACATCTGTTCGCAATGTATTAGAACCTGAAGATTTGTTACCACAAAGCGTTATGTCTACCAGCACAACAAGTTATAAATTAAATAATATTATTAAAATTAAAAATGGTAGACCAATTAGGGTAGGGCAGGTTAATAATGGTGGTCAGGGAGAACGAATTTACAGTATAGATGGAACTTCAATAACTTTAATGGCTAATGGTGGTGGAAAATTTTCAAAGACTGGAGGATATCTTATGGACAACGGGATTGCACGTAAACTGTCTCCTAATGAGTGTAAAAAATTAATGGGTTTTCCAGATAATTTTAAAATACATTCAAATAATCAAGTAGCTTATAAACAATTTGGTAATTCTGTAGTTGTAGATGTTATTCAGTATATAGGTCTTAGTATTGGTCAATATATTATTCAATAAATTTTTGACTACATATCATACAGAAGAAAACCCCCAGATATTAACCTGAGGGTTTTTCTTGGTTGTCAGATCAGTTCAGCCAGCACACTTTGGTCGTATGGAGTAATCCCTTCATCAAGAGAATAAACAACATCTGCATCCTCTTTGTTGCTTACGAGCATTCCTCGTGCAGTAGCATGAAGAACAAGCAACTCATATAGAGACATATACTTTCGGTCAAAGATTTCATTCCGAATGATTGAGCTCATTTCATGATCCGCAATGATATTGTTATACCTCATGAATTGGTGCACAAAATCTCTTTTGCTGTCAAGCCAGATAATCGAGCGATCAACTAGGTCAATAACAACAGGATAGTTTTTATTCTCACCACTCAGATGGAACATCTGTTCGACGGTAGAAGGTTCAAATACCTCTCCAGATTCAATGTCTTCTCGCTCCATCCAGCCAGCATAACAAGTCTCCATCTGGTCGAATTTATGAAAGGTGAAGGCATTTACTGACATTACAGCATATCGGACTCCTGCAGAAAGAGCCTTATTGATGTCAATGTCAATAAATTCAGTAGCACCTACACCAATAGGGGCATCCACAAAATCTCCACTGTGAACAGCATAGTCTTCGTTTGAGAGCTTGGCGTAATAAACATGACATACTTTACTGAACTCATCATTATACATAACTAGCGACAAATCCATATCTGTACGAACTTCAGTGTCACCATCGACTGCATTCTCCCAATACAAGAAGAATCTGATAACATTTGCATTATGGCCAATGAACATACGAGAGCCGATAGGCAGAGTCTTGAATGATGTGCTTGCATGTCGCTGAGAAAGAGGCAGTGTGATAGCTTCAAGAGCTGGATCAATATAGACATTGCCTAAGTATGGCCTATCAGTGTAGATAGAAACCAACGCCTTCTTGCAAAGTTCCATGAACAACTCAATAATAGAGTCGTCAATCTTGTCCAGATTATTGCCAATCACATATGGCACAGCAGACTTCTTAGATTGGAAGCTTCTAAGTGCAATGTTGTTTCGATTTCGCAGATGCTGAATCAGTTGAATCAACACACGAGGGGAAACATCTTTTGCTACAGAATGGAATGCAGAGGCAACAGCATTCACTTTTCCCATAGGAATAGCCAACCTAAGAACACGGTCAAGATTTCGAGCAAAGAAACCCGCTCTTTTCTTGAGTAAATCAAGAACATCATTTAGGTTATTATCTGCGAATGCTTTTTCAAGCTTACTGTTGTAACCCTTGATAGGCTTCCCATTTCGCAACAAATCAAATGCTTTGTATGCATTTGGATACTGATTCTGCATTGACTTCTCAGCAGGGTGTATTATATTGCCAGCCTTTAGCCATTTGCTTTTATGAATGAACATTTCCTCAGCTGGATTTTTCATTTTATCAAGCAAAGAGAGGATAACCCTTCTTTGTCGTCTGGTCATAGAAGAACAGTAGAAAGTATTCAGATCGGCATCTCCACCAGAAACCACATTGATAAGACGGAGAATATCAGTAGGAGTGCAAATGAACTCCTGCAAAAGCTTCATATTTTCAGTTTCAAACAGAACCTTCCAGACAAGAGCGGCAGTCTCCTTGACAGGAATCACATCAGGAATTATAACGTTATCTTCCTCAGAAAGATATTGTCTTAGATCCTTCTTGTTCTTATCAGACAAGATAACACTTGATGCCATCAGTCTCTCAAAGATAGCATGATATTCCTTATTTGTCCCCAGTGTGATAATCTTCACATTCATGGTGCTAAGTTGGGGTCTTCCCAGCTTTTCATATACAGGAACAAGTACTCCATCACTCAAGTAATGAACGATTGCATTCAGAATGAGCTCAGTTTTATCTGCCTCAATCACCTGCTTTGGATAGTTTGGATACATGGGAACATGATTATGATTGTTTCCGATAGATGCGTTAGCAATGTGATAGAGTTCCTGCATACTCTCTGAGATTTGTTCAGCAGACAAATTCTCCATTGCCTCATACAACTTTCGGTCAATCATAAATCCGATCGACATCAAATTTGCACATCCAGAAACAAGAAGAGCAACTACATTGTCATCCATCTTATCCAGTCTCTTTTGAACCGTGGGTATAGAAAATGCACCGATATAGCTGAAAAGCATTTCGTTCTTAAACATAAAGGATTCCTCCAATCTATTTATGGCTTTTTCACAAAAGAAAAACGTGGAACAATATGATTGACCTTATTATCAGAACACTTCTTCAAAAAAGAAAAACCACATTTGAACCACGAATTAAAGAATTATTTTACCATATCATACTGCTACGTCTTGACATGACTATCAAGCACTAAAAAACATAAACAAATATAATCACTAACACCTATTATTTCTTACAAATAAATAAGAGCAGTGATTATATTGCTTCTACATATAAAAGAAAGCGGGAATCGCAAGGGTTAACATTTAAAAATCTTGAATTTTTATATATAGAAGGAAACCCTTGCTTAGCCGTTATCCAAAAAGCAAAAAATCACGGAAATTGATATGATTAATAAAATAGCATAAATCTTATAGAAGGAAACCATATCTGAGCCGCAATCTATTATTCTGCTTTATTCGTTCATTCTACTATATTATTGAATATTTGTCAATAATGATTTTACGCAAAAGATAAATTTAAAAAATAGAAAATCTCCAACTCAGTCTTTACCAGAATCAATATTGGATGTTTCGTCAGGAATTATTGTATCAAAGGATGGTTTTTCTTTTTTGTTATTGTCCTCTTCTGTAATTTTTAACTCTTCAATAACTAAATCAAGATTTTCATATCCACGAATAATTATATAACCTAATATGTCACATATAGCTTTAAATGTTGATACTATGTCTTTTGCACTTTTTAGCGATTGTCTAAATGTTGTTATATCAGAACGAAGTGATATAGTATCTTCATCTTTTATAAACTTTGCTATTGCAAATTTAGTATTTAAATCTATGCACTTATTTATATTTAATCCTTTTATATATTGTTTTACGTCTGGAAATACTATGCTTGCAAAATCTTTTGTTGGAGTGTATATGACAAAATGGCAAATATAATTTTCAGAGTTTGTTTTTATTTTAATATCACCTTTTATAGTTCCATCTTCGTTTTCTAAAATAGAGTCAGTATCTGTTATTTCAAGTGTTTTAAGTTTTTCAATTACATAATTTTTTAAAATTTCACTATCATTTACCCATTTTTTAGCAAACTCGTATTTTAATATATCAGCTTTATATAATAATTTTATAGCTTCATAAAAGGAGATATTTTCCTTTGTTCTTTTAGCATTTATAGTTCCCACGGAAATATTTAATGCATTTGCTACTTCTCTTTGGCTTTGATACATAACTCCATTTACTATCATTGGGGTTCGTATAGTTTGATTATTATCTTTAGATTTACGTTTCTTTTTATTATAATCCATTAATGCTGATAAAGTTAAAATATTTGCTGCTTGTATGCTACAATGATGGGTTTTAAAAAACTCTTTTCTTTTTTCAAATGCCAACCTTGTAGGTATTCCAAAAGCTTTACAAGCTTCACTTAATGATTTATAGACTACTCCACAAAATGGTATTTCTTCCACGCTTTTTTCTATGATGTCTTTATTAGAGCCAGAATTAAATATCATATTACATGTTTCATCACATTTTTCGGTTTTATCTAAACTAATTAGCAATGATTGTATTTGTAGGTCAAAATCCTCTATTATACATTCACAGGTTTCTATATCAGTTTCGTTTTCGGAATTTATATTTATAATTCCTACATCTTTAATGTCTGGATTTATCTTTTTTATTAACTCCGTATAACTTGTTGCTTGAGTTAGAACATTTCCTATATACATTCGATCTGTTAATATTGATTTTTTTAAATCTTCATAACTAACTTCGAATGTTATTGCTATGTCCATTATTAGCTTTTCTTCAGGTTTTAAGTGTTCATTATTTTTTTCTCCTGCAGTTTTTAAACAATCGTTTATAACATCTCTAAAAGTAATGCCTTTTTTTGTTAAATTTTTTCTTAACAAATCATAATCAATGTTGAAATCAATAGCCATTGATGTTAATGTTGGTTTCTTAGCTTTTCCTCTCTTACCTCTTCTTGTGTTATCACTCATGATTTATTCACCTTTCTTGAAGCATTTTTTTATAGTATTTTTTTGTAGTAACTATAGATATTTTTATGCGATTTATTTTTATATATGTAACTATAGTTATACAACTTTTTTTGTATTTTTCCAAGTGTTTTTTGTATAAAATTTTATATTATTTATTTTTTTATCATTTTGTATAAATTTTTTAAAAAAACTTTTAAAAAATAAAGCGGAAAGTATATTATAGAAAAAAGAAATATTACATTATAAAAAAGTAGACTTAAATAAAAAAATAAAATATAATATAAAATATAATTTTTTGAAAATTTAATAAAAAAGGTGTGAATAAAATTGTCAACTCTTGTAAAAAAATTCATTAGAGAAATTATTCGTAATAATATTGATGATTTTTTAGATTTATTTGTGGAAGTAGCTTTGGACAATAATATAGATTTATTTATAAAAGAAAATTATGATATTGATATACATAACGAAAAAAGAATTAGCTACAATGAGGATTTTATTCAAAATCAACTTATTTCTATGGGAATACCTCAAAATATTAGTGGTTTTTATTATCTTGTAAAAGTAATTGTTTTAGTATTGGAACATGAACAGATTGATAAGAGTTATACTTTGACAAAAAATATTTATCCAGAAGTGGCAAAGGAATATAATGTGAGTTCAAATTCAGTTTATCAAGGGATTAGGTATCTAACATTAGAAATAAATAAAAACAAGCAACGTTTAGGAATACTTCTTTCTAAATTAGGAAATTTACCACAAAACAATATAAATACACCAAATAGATTAATAAAATCATTATCTATGTATTTTAAAAAAATTTAATAAAGGAATTTTATAAAATAAATTGAAAAGTTTAATTTTTTAAGTGTGAGTGTGTTAATAGAAGAAGATTTTAATTCACATTTTTTTTGATAAGATGAATTGTCAAGTCAAAAGCGACAGTTGATGAAAGAAAACTTCATAGGCAGATTTCCACTTGAGACATTTTCGAGGTCTAGAATTTATAAGAAATAAAGCTTTTTGTAAATCATTATAGGAAACT
>JAGHIZ010000019.1 GCA_017886875.1 Butyricicoccus sp.
GCGTAGGCTAAGTACCCAACGCCTTGCCATATTACTATGGTAGGTTTTCAAGCACTCGCCCCCAAACCGTACTTACAACTCTCGATGTATACGGCTCTCCAGTATTCTTAGTCTAATAATCCTGCGTGTAATTTTCTGTGACACTCTATACAAAGTGCCATTGTTTTACGATTACGGGCAATCATAACTTTTTCCCAGTTTTTCTTGCCTTTTAAGTCCTTTAATTTTCTGACATGGTGTATTTCTAATTCAACATTTTCACTTCCGCACCATTCACATTTTTTTGCTTTCATTCTATCAATCATGCTTGTTCTTGCCATGGTAATAGCAATATTATTAGGCAAACTATCAACACTTGCACGAATATCTGGCAGTTTTTGACGTTTAAAACCATTGTTGTAGAAAAATAATACCTTATTTTCTGTTTTAGTTTTGTATCGTACTGCAAACTTTCCGTTTATGCAATATTTACGCTTTAGCTTGCCAATTCTTGTTCGATATTTCAAACAAAGTGTGCGATACATACTATATTCCATGACATACTTAAAGCTTTGTAGAGTAGAAACATTATTAGCTATACGATAATAGTTATAAATTCCTGTTATTTCACTATTGTACTTTTTTAGAATTTCAAGGTCATCATTGTCAACAAGATATCGTCTATGAGTAGGTCTCCATATTTCTTTTCCGCTATCATCTGTTTTAATGCGGAGTGCCTTATATGATAGAAGTTTTTTAAACCACTTTTCTTGAGGCATATATAAAAGCACTCTATTGCTTAGTGTTCTTGAACCGTTGTTTGTTTTTTGGTCTCGACATACAAAAATGTCATAGCCTAAAAATCTTGCTCTTTTAGATGTATGTGTGATAAGCGTTTTTTCATCTGACATTTCAAGTTTCAGTTCGTTAGCGATAAATTCACCAATTTTACTTTTAACTTCTTCAGCTTCTTTTTTAGTGCCGATTATGCCAATTAAAAAATCATCTGCATATCTAACATACTTCATTCGTCTAAAGGATTTGTCCATAGGGTCTTTACAATGAACACTTTGCATTTCAGCTTTTAAATATTTGATTTCTTTGAGTGCTTGGGCTTTCTCAATATCTGACATATCATTCCAGCAATTTTTTACTTCTTTTCTTTTAAGACAGAGTTTGTATTCTCTAGAGCGATATTCCTTTGTTCTTTTGTGAACCTTTCCTTTGTCAAATTGCTCAATATACCTTTCCATGTATTTGTCAAGAGTATCGAGATAAATATTTGACAGTATAGGGCTAATAATAGAACCTTGAGGAGTACCTGAATATGTCTTATTAAATTGCCAACACTCTAAATATCCAGCTTTTAAAAACTTCCAGATTAAAGCTATAAAATATTCATCATCAATACGTTTTCGCAATGTTGTAATCATAATTTGATGGTCAATATTATCAAAAAAGCCTTTAATATCTCCCTCAATAAACCATTTTGCACCTGTAAATTCTTTTTTAATTTGTACAAGTGCTGTATGACAACTTTTGTTAGGTCTAAATCCATGTGATAATCTTGAGAATGTTGGCTCAAATATGCTTTCCAAAATCATTCTAATTACTTCCTGCACAAGTTTATCATCTACTGATGGAATACCTAAAGGTCTCAATTTTCCATTAGCTTTTTTAATATATACTCTTCTTGCAGGATTAGGTTGATAACTATGATTTTTCATGCTTTCTATTATCTTAGAAATTCGAGTTATTCCCATTCCATCAATGGTTTGACCATCTGTACCTTTTGTCATATTTCCAGCTTTACCATAAATATTTTGGTATGCTAGAAAATAAAATTCTAAATTATACAAGTTTCTGTATAGCCTTTTGTACTTGTAATCGTTATTTTTTGCATTTTTTCTTAGACTTTCTAATACGTCCACTGGATTTCTCAATGTCTCACACATCCTTCCATTTTTGTATTAAATGAATACCTGTTTCCCTTCGCCATGTACAAGGCTTTCCCTTGCTCAGACTACTATGGAAACTCCGTTACCTTATCACATATTCAGCAGTCTATATCGCATAGCCTTTAAGGGCATTGTGACTTAGGTAATCTCCGTTTAGATTTGTAAAAATAGCTTGTTATGATATCGGATATGACGTTCGCCCTTTTCCGTATATTACGGCTTGGAAACATGCAATATCATGTAAATGCTCATGGGACGCCGAACATTTACGCATGTTATACGGTGTATCAATCATCTTTCACCGTAGCTACGAATAAAGCCCATCGGACTATCATTCAAACAGTTTAGTTTTTATCCTTGTTCATAACTTTTCATCTTGCTGTTCAGTCGCAGTATTGATGATTTACTGACTTACAGCTTTTCCTGCGTGCTATTGTCCCCGTTATTGATTTCTCTCACAAGTAAGCAGGCTAATGACAAAGTGACATATTTAATGTCTTGATATTTTTCTTTGCTACCTTGCCAAAGGTAGAATTTTTACAAATCCACATGACTACAATATTTGCAGTCACTTACGGACGCACACCCATTTTCGTCGTACTTCCTAGCAAAATTCTTATCTGTCCTGAGCGTACTTTGCCGAAAAGTTCCTTTTTTTGTGTTTCTGTGCTTGCTGAATGAATAAATGCAATTTCTTCTGATGGTATACCTTTTTCTATAAGTTTTGATTTTATATCATCGTAAACATTAAAACTGTTTTCACCATCTTTATTATTAGTTTTTGGTGTGGATAAATCGCAAAAAATCATTTGTGCAGACTTTTTATCCGCTGTTTTTTGCCAAATCTCATAGACATTATCTGCACAAGCAGAGGTTTTTCCATTTTCGCTTTGCGGTAACATGGGATTTACAAGTCTTTGGTCTAATGCAAGTTTTCTGCCATCATTTGTTATAAGTAACATATTGTCTACACTGGAGTCCACCATTTTATTTCTAAC
>JAGHIZ010000020.1 GCA_017886875.1 Butyricicoccus sp.
CACCATGTTTTTCTAAAAAAGTTATAAAATTTGCGTGTTTTATCTATTTTATACTGCTTTTATAACAAAAAAATTGTTCCAATATTTGTAAGGTGACAAAGTTTATTCTATCGGTGACAAAGTTTAACCTCTGGTGACAAAGTTTGTCACCAACTTTGTCACCATAAAAACAGATTAAAAGTTCTGATTTTTCTATTTTTTTTAGCTTTTTAACTCTTTAAATGCTTTTAAAAATCAAAAGATTTTTTTTCGGTGACAAAGTGACAAAGTTTATCCCTCTTATTTTTATATTATATACACTTACTACTACTCTATAACCACTACATGGTATAGCCTTATTATTTTTATATTTTTCATTTTATTTTTTTCCTATAGAAGTTAATAAAGATTGTCACTTTGTCACCATAATTTTTTTATATAATTATTTTTTATTTTAAATCATAAAAAATAAATAAAATAAATAAAATAAATAACTTTTTTAAAATTTTTATGGTGACAAAGTTGGTGACAAAGTTTGTCACCGTATTTTAAACTTTGTCACCTGACAAATGCTGGAATAACATTTTTTTGATGTATAAGATATAAAATAAGCAAAATACTTAAAATTTATAACTTTTTTTGCAAAAAATGCGGTGACAAAGTTGGTGACAAAGTTTATTCAAACTTTGTCACCGAAAAAAGAAAAAATAAAAAAATGGCTCGAAAGCTCGAACCATTTGGGATATTATAGAATTTTATGGAAATTATAAGTCATTTTCTCTTATTGGTATAACACTATCTACAAGTAAATGTTCATATTTAGAAAATGTTTCCCAATTTAATGTATATCGGTCTAAGAAATAACCTCTTTTGATATGATAAAATAATTCATTTTTATTTAGATTATAATACTCACACAATTCTTTGTAAAATTTAATGCTACCGATAACATTTGTATAGCCTTCATCTTTGCACCATGCTTTATATACATCGTATAACTCTGGTCTTTTGATGTTTGGCATTTCTTCATCTTTAAGCGGTTGCAAACAATCAACACAAAATCTAACAGTATTGTTTGTCTCAATTCTAAATTCTTCAATTTCTCTGATAGCTTTACTTGGTATATCAAATCTTTTTGTAAATATTGCGTTTTTAGCAGCTAATATGCACTTTTTGACTATACCTTCACGTTCATCAAACATTTTATTGATTAAATCTGGGTCTTGTTTTTCATCTGGAATAACATTGTCACACTTTATAATAATCATACGGTCATAAACCCATTTACCTTTATCACCGCCAAAGTTTGGCATTTCATTGCAGCAAAACCATAGAAAGCCGTTATAACGCATTGAAAATGAGTCTTTACCTTTATTTTCAACTTGTATTGAGTCACCACCTGTTATTTGTTTAAATACAGAAAGATGATTAACAAATGACGAACTCATATCTGATGAACCAGCAAGTCTTTTATTGTAAAGACTAGCTGCACCAAAACGGGTAGAAAGTTGTTCTAAATCAATAGCGGTATAACTTTCTTCTCCTAATATCATTTCAGTCAATAATTTTAATTGACTTTTGCCAGAATTACCCTTGCCTTCAAGAAATAATGCCTTTTTAAAATATGAACCTCTTATGTTTGAAAAAATACAGCCTATAAATTGCATTAAAAAATGCTTTACAGTTTCATCGCCTACTGTTAAATCATTTAAGTATTTATCAAAATATGGAGTTTCTATTGTTTTTTCAGACCAATTACAAGGAATTTGTCTTGTTATAAGTAAATCAGGGCTGTGTAGTTCTAATTGCATGGTTTTTAAGTTTAAAATACCATTTTCAAAATTTATAAGGTGTTCATATTCCTTTTTATTTAGCTCTGTTTCCAATATTGGTGTAGCACCATCATCAATATTTCTTAAAACACACTCATGAACATAGCTAGAACATAAATCATCGTTATATTCCGCAATAATATTGCGTATAATATGTTTAAATTTTCTGTCTGTCATATGTTTATAATAATTTTTATCTGTATAAAGAAAGCGTCTAGCAGTGTTAGAGGCATCTTCAATACAAATCAAACGGTTATTTTTTAAAATGAAGTTTGCTAATTTTGATGTATGAACTTTTTCACCATTTTTAGTATCAACTATATATGATGGTCTTTCAGCAGGTGGTTGATGCTTTTTTTCTTCAATTTCTGGTAAGTCTAATGCTATTTGTTTTGCAATTTTTACAGCTTGAATAAATGCATTTCTATCTTTAATAAGTGCTTCATTAGCATCTTTACAGTCATTTAGAATAAAACGTCCATCAATAAATTTTATACCGATTTTTTGAAGTTCGGTCCTTAATTCATTTGTTTTATTTGTTCCAGTCTTATCATTATCTAAACATAATATTAAAGTTGGATATTCATTTAAAGATTTTAGATTTTGTGTTAATAACTTTAAATCTACGCCATTTAAGGCTACTGCATGGCTTTCTATTTCTATTATAGATAAGGCATCAATAACGCTTTCGTTTACAAATACAGGGGTTTCATGCTGTTGTAAGGCTTGTTTATTGAAAAGTGTGTTTATTCCACCTGATACATTATGAAATCTATCTGGTGAATTAGCGTTTAAATTACGTCCAAAGTAAAAAGTTTTTGATACCGGAACGATTAGAGCATTGTTTTTATTTCCATTAAAATAAATACTTTCTGAATAACCTAATTTAAAACGTTCTGCAACCTTGGTGCTAATACCACGATTATTTATATATTGCTCTGCAGGACTTCCTTTAAATTTACTGCTAGCTTGATTTATAATTTGAGTGAAGTCTGGTTCAGGCTTTGATTGTTTAGGTTTATGGATAGGCTGAGTTTTAGTATATGATATTTTATCATTTGCTAGTTCTTCAATTGCTGTTTTAAAGTCTACGCCTTTTACCTGCATATATAGTGCTATAACATCACCATGTTTACTACAAGCATTGCAATGAAACGTGTTATCATCATTTGCTGTTATACTGCCTGTCCCTTTTGAACCTGTGCCACTTCCACAGAATGGGCAAACATATCTATGTTTTGTTTTTGATTCGGTTAAGAAATGCAATATTGATACTTTTTTAGCTTTTTCTTTAAGTTCATCAAAGTTATTTTGATTGACTTTTGTTTTATCTATTGGTACAATATTGTTAGCACTATTGGTTGTTGAGTTGTGCTGTTTTTTGCCCTCTGTTACATTTGTTGGCTGTAACAGAGGATTTTTCTTTTTCATAAAACTTTTTTGTCCAGTATCATTTAAAATATATTTTTCCATAGGTTGTCCTTTCTAATCACTAAAAGTGATATTAAATTTTATTTTCATATGTAAAACTCCCTTTTAATTGCTAATTAAGTATGTAATTTTATTCTTTATTCATTTTTTGTTGGCGTTCTTGTTCTCGTCTTTCCTGACGTTTTAGAAACTGCAAATAATTAGATACGGCAGCATTTAAAACATCTGATAAGCTACAATTAGACTTTTCTGCTATTTCAATTAGCTGATTTTTATGTTTTTCAGGAAGTCTAAAAGTTATTTGTCCTCGTCTTTTCATTTTTATCACCTCGCTTTCTTACATTATATATTGCATTACACTTAATTGCAAGCGTTTTTAATTTTAATAATATAAATAAAGTTTGAATTTTTATTTAAATATTTTGTATTTGATTATTTATATTATATTTATTTATATTTATTTATATTTATTTATAGATTATTATAATATTTTTCTAATTTATTTTTAGTATATTGTTTTATATAATATGAAATTATATTTTTCATTGTTTATTTACTTATATAGAATGAAGAAAATAGCACCTTACATATTTCCTAGTGTTTGAAATAGTGTAAGGTGCTTTTATATTTGTTTAGTATTAAATTTAATATTATTAAATTTAGTATAAAAATTATATTATATTGTTTTGAGAATAGAAGAATATAAAATATGAAAATTAACGGACATTAAATTTAATACTAATCTTTTGAATATATTAACACTTGTAAAATATATAAAAAAGTCATATTATAATATTAACAGTACCTCACACATCTCGTTTTAATGAGAAATATGTGAGGTCTTTTTTTAAGGAGGGTTTATTTTTATGGAGAATATAAATTTATATGATATTTTTAAACAGTATTCATATTCTGACCTGAAACAACTATTTAAAACCGCAAAAACCAAAGAAGAACAGGATTTTTATATGGCTTTAGCAAATATTGTACTTCAAAAACAGCAATTAAAGGTAATAGGTGAATAATATTATGCCAACATATACAATATTTGCAGGTGTAAACGGTGCTGGTAAAACATCTATATATCAATCTATTTATTATCAGGAAAATAAAAACGAAAAGAGAATAAATACTGATGAAATGGTTGCCAGAATAGGCTCATGGAAAGATAATAATCTACAAATTAAGTGCGGTAGAGAGGCTGTAAAACTTATAAGAGAATACATAAATGGTAATATCTCTTTTAACCAAGAAACAACTTTATGTGGCAGTAGTATAATAAAAAATATAAAAATAGCCAAAGAAAAGGGTTTTTATATTGTTTTAAATTATATAGGTGTTGAAAATCCAGAAATCGCAAAAGAAAGAGTAAAAATCAGAGTAAGCAAAGGTGGTCATGGTATCCCAGAGCAAGATATAGAAAAAAGATACTATGAATCACTTCAAAATCTTAATAAAGTTATAACTTTGTGTGATGAAGTAAATATATATGATAATTCTTATATGTTTAAAGATATAATTTATTATAGAAATGGTGATTTAATCTGGAAAGACAACGCTATTCCAAGTTGGGCAAAGTTTTTATTTTAAGCAAAAAGCAAGACTTTTATTAGTTTTGCTTTTTTGTTTATATTTATAATATTTTTTTGTATAAAAAAAGTCGAATGTTTTTTCTTTACTTTTAAATATAATAGTAGTATAATAATCGTACTGAGAAATAGATAATAGAAGGAGTATTATATGCCAAGACCTAAAGGACTAAATAACAAAGTCAAAATATCCATATCTATGAACCCAGATATTAAACGCCTTTTGTCTGAAGTTGCATGGGATAAAAGATTAAATTTAAGTGTTCTTATTGAACAATATTGTGTTGAGTGTCTGAAAAAAGAAGGTAAGTTATAAAAACAAACATAAGTTACTTAATTAGTATACATTTGTAACTAAAATAGTATACATTCTGTGAACTAAAATAGTATACTTTAGTTACTTTTTTGGTACACTTTTAAGTCTTAAAATCAATCAATAATTCGGAAAAATCAAAAAAATAGTTTTATTATTCGGTTTATATATTAAATATATTTAGTAACCAAAATAGTATACATTAGTAACTAAATTAGTATACATTAAATTAAAAAATAAAAGACCGCTGTTATTCCCAGTAACAACGGTCAGAAAGGAAGTGTTTATTGAATGTTAAACACAAATAATATTCATGGTACAAGTGTATCACATGATAAAAAAATCGTCAAGGTTATCATTGATGATACATGTTATGAAACAAAACCAATAAAATTTATGGGAGCTATTACAAAGCGTATGTCAGCTCCTAAGAACGTCCACACTGTCGATTTAATTCAGCTAGGTGATTATATTACAACCGGACATACATTCTCTGTAAGCTATGCTGAGGGCGGTATGACTGATAAAAATTTTGTATCTTCTGATTTAGTTGGTTTGGATTTTGATGGTGAATTAACTGTAAATGAAGTATTAGAAACACTAAAAAAGTATAATATTCCTGCAAATATAGTGTATTATACATACTCCCATGGTGAAAAAGGAGAAAGATTTAGAGTTATAACTGCTTTAAAACAAACAGTAACCAATAAAGACGAGTATAAACAGATTATAAAGGGTTATCAATCTATATTTGAAAATAATATAGATAATGCTACTGTTGCAGCTGTTCAGCGTTTTTTAGGCACAAATAAAGGTTTAGCAAGAGAAATTGACCCTTATAATACAGCAGATAAACAGATTTTTTTAGATTTATATAATCAAAACTGCAAAACAGTTGATTTTCAAGTTGTAAAGCAGAATAAATCAAATTTATCTAGTTTTGACCTTAAAACTGAAATAGATAACTATAATATTCTTGATTATATAAGAAAAACCTATCCTAAAAGTGAATTTAAATCTGCAAGCAGTGGTGTTTTTGTAAATCCTTGTCCATTTTGTGGGCATAATGACCATCTGCATATAACAGGTAATAAATTTCATAGCTTTGGAGATAAAGATTGTTTAGCTCTGGGCGGTGTTGGTATCGTTCAATGGATTATGTTCACTGAAAATTTAACCATAGGACAAGCAATAGCTAA
>JAGHIZ010000021.1 GCA_017886875.1 Butyricicoccus sp.
ATATGATAATATAAATGGTTATAAAATTCAAAACCTATCTAAAAAACAAGATAGACTTATAGATGGACTTGCTGAATATGGCTCGAAATTAGCAAAAAATGATAATTTCCCCGATTTAGCTGAAGAAATGAAGAAAGATATGGGTATTAGTAATGATTTGAAAAATTTAGTAAAACCAAAAGAACATGATTATGAAAGATAATTAAAAATTTCAACCAATGAGAAATCCCCCTTTAGACTTTACCATTCTAGAGGGGGATAAATATTTATTTTCATTTAAAAAAGGTCACTATGAGTTCCAGTTCTTGTCAGATATAAGATTAAATTTCCGTCATCAATTTCATAAACTAATAACCAATCTGGTGTAATATGACATTCTCTGCAACCAGAAAAATTTCCACTTAAAGAATGGTCTCGATATTTAGCTTCTAATTGTTCACCTTTTGACAGCTTTTTTATAACATATTTTATTAAATCAAGATTATATCCTCGTTTTTGAACACGTTTTAAATCTTTCTGAAATCTTCCAGTAGGTTTGATTTCGTACATTATTTTAGAAGTTCCTCCATCATTTTATCAACATCAGTATAAGATTTATATTGTGTTGGGTTCTTTTTCATCATTTCCACTTCTCTAAGTGCTTCTAAAGTTTCCGAATTAGGAGCTGGGTCACCAATTCTAAAAGGAATTGCGTGTTCCTTTACTGCTTGTCTCAAAAAAATATTCACAGCAGTTGTCATATCAAGACCTAAATCAGCAAATAACTGTTGGGCTTGCTTTTTTAATGTTGGTTCAATTTTGATATTTGTGCTTTGACCTGCCATAAAATCACTTCCCTTCACGCCTTTATTCTACGCCTATTATATGCCTATTGTCAATACAATAATCTCATTTAAGATAAAGAATAATATTTGAATTTTATAATTTTTCAATATATTTATTTTACGTAATAGAATAATAAAAATAGCTGTGTACAGTGTGTACACAAAAAACACAAAAGAGTATAAATTCATATAACTATATATATATATACCCTAAAATCCCCCTAATAAAAAAATCTATAAATTACAATAAAAAAACTGTACACAACTGTACACACTAATATATATATAACTTTTAATAGATTATAAAAGCCATTTTTATTTATTTTATTGTAAATTTTAAAATAAATATTTTAAAGTTTTTGTGTACAGTTTTTGATTTTCATGTGTACACAAACTGTACACATGTGTACACTTTTTTTTAAAAAAATAAGCATATTTTAAAGTGTGTACACAGAAATATTAACTGTGTACACGCAAATATCAGCTGTGTACACTGAGAAATTTATATTTTATTGTCTTTTCACGTAAAAAGCCCGCAAGGTTTGTCCTTGCGGGCTTGCTTAAATATTTTCAAAATCATTACTTTTTAAAAATTGTGTCGGTAATAACCTAACTCTTGACGGATTGTTTTCACCGTTAATACGTTTTCTATCTTGACTTATTCCTAGTTTATCTAAAACCTTACTTATTTGATTAACGGTATAACCCTTTAAACAAGAATACTTCATTTGAAAATCTGAAACTCTCATATATTCAAATTTTAAATTATTTGTTTTTGCATTATCCAAAATATCTAATATTTCATCTTCTGCTTTTAATTTTCTTTCATAGGCTTTATTTCTTTGGTTGAGTTGTTCTTGTTCTGTTTTATTTAATCTATAGCCTTGTTGATTATATTTTGCATACTGTTCCCAAATTTGTAACCATACTTGTAAAGCATTGATGTTTTTTAGTCCTTCCAAATCTATATTATCTATTTGTATAGTCCAAAATCTACGATTTCCTGTTGTATCTACTAGAAATTCTTTATCATTTACTGTTGCTGCTAAATTGCAACGTCTAGCTTTTTTAATGTCTTTATGTCCATATGGTAAACGATATTGGTCACGACTTTGAGTTATAAATGCTTTTAAATCATCAATATCTGCAAATTTAAAAGTTGACCCTAATTCACCTAATTCAGCGATGAAAGTTGTATGACATCTACGCATTGTATCTTTATCTAAAGATTTTATCTTTTGTCCTTCTCTAAAAAATTCAGATTTAATGCTCATATGTCTGAAAAATGAAGTTTTTCCTATACCTTGATTACCTGTCAAAGTTAATACACCATCAGCACCAAAAGGATTTATATCGTCGTTTCTTAATAGTGCGTGACCTTGCCAAAACCATTTTAACAATAGTATTCGGCTTAAAGTGTCATCTTCTTCAATTCCTAGCACATTATAGACTTTAGTTAAGTGGTCTTGTTTATCCCATTGATTAGAATTAAATAGGTCTAAAACTGGATTATATTTATTTTTTTCTGCTAAATAGCAAAGATATTGTTCAACAAGTGTGTGAGTTACTTTTAAATATTTATCACATATATTACTATAAATTTCTGTTACAAAATTTTCACTTATTTCTGATTTTTTATTATTTCTGAAAAATTCTGTTTCACAACTTATAATATTATATTTAACCTCTATTTCACGCTTTTGTAATTCACTTTCTAAACTTTCGATTTTAAAATATGGCTTTGGTTGTTTACTATTATTAATTTTAATTTGTAGATTTTCATCTTTTTCTTGTTCTTTTTTTGCCATTTCTTGAGCATAGGCTTTTTTATCTTCTTTTTCATCAATTCCTAGAAGTTCATATTTAAATTTTGCTATTGCTTGTCCTATGGTTAAATTTTCGGAGAACATAAGCCATTGGACGATGCCTACACCACCTAGAGCTAAACAAGCTTTATTTCCAAAACTATGAAATTTATTACCTGTTATATGTAAATGGTCATTATGCCCACAAAATGGACAAGGATTTACAAAAACACCACCACTGGCAGGTTTAAATTCACTTTTAGGATATGTTTTTCTTATATAATATAATAAATTATAATTATCTATTTCTTTTTGCAAGTCAAAATTAGATAAATTCGATTTATTTTGCTTTATAGCTTGAAAATCAACTGTTTTACAATTTTGATTATATAAATCTAAAAAAAGCTGTTTATCTGCGGTATTATAAGGGTCAGTATCTCTTGCTAAACCTTTATTTGTGCCTAAAAAACGCTGAACAGCTGCAACAGTAGCATTATCTATATTGTTTTCAAATATAGATTGATAACCCTTTATAATCTGTTTATACTCATCTTTATTGGTTACCGTTTGCTTTAAGGCGGTTATAACTCTAAATCTTTCACCTTTTTCACCATGAGAGTATGTATAATATACTATATTTGCAGGGATATTATACTTTTTTAGAGTTTCCAATACTTCATTAACATTTAGTTCTCCATCAAAGTCTAAACCAACTAAGTCAGACGATACAAAGTTTTTGTCAGTCATACCGCCTTCAGCATAGCTTATAGAAAATGTATGTCCTTTTGCAATATAATCACTAAGTTGAATTAAATCGACTGTACGGACGTTCTCAGGGGTTGACATACGCTTTGTAATAACACCCATATATTCCTTAGGTTTGGTGTTATATCCTGTATCATCAATGATAACCTTGACGATTTTTTTATCATGTGGTACACTTGTATCATGAGTATTGTTTGTGTTTATCATTGTATAAACACTTCCTTTCTGACCGTTGTTACCGCTAATAACTACGGTCTTTTATTTTAGTTTTATTCAATATTTTTATAAGTATATGCTACTTCAATACCATTAGATTTTAATTTTTCCATAACATATTCCTTTAATTCGGCATGAACTGACTTCCCCTGTGAGTTACAATATTCTCGGAATGCTGTTGCAACTTCTTTTCTCACTTTACAAGATAGTGAAGCCATATGTTCTCTACTGTATTTATCATTAGCTCTTTGTTTCGCTTCGCTTAAAGCCATTCTCTTACACCACCTTTGATAAGTATTATACCACTATTATGGATTGTATGCAATGCAAAAATAATATTTTATTAAATATATAAAAGCTCTAGTAGTAAGTTATAATTACACTAGAGCTTTAAATTTATTTTAAAAAGATTACTCAATTGGGAATAATATTGTCTTTTGAAACTAAATTTATGCCTTTATATATATTTTTTACAAGTGTGAATTCATTCATAAATTTAATCTTAAATCTAACATTATTAAATCAAGTATAAAAATTGTATTAATTATTTTAATAAATATCAGTTTTTAGAGTATTAGATTTAATGGTCCTCTTTATTCAGTGTTTTATAGATCGCTACTTGTTATGTCAATATATCTTTTGTTTGAACCAGGATAGTAACTTGCTAAAGATACATGTCTGCGGTCAGCTGTATGTGCACAAACTAATAAATCAGATTTTCCGTATGAAGAATACTGAATTCCGCTGACTATTAAGGAATGATATCCTTCTCCTCCACTAGTAAGTTGAATGATATCTCCAAAACTTACACTGTTCCAATTGCTTATATTAGCATTAATTTTTGAAGAATTACTAAAGATATAGTCATATAATTCTTCTGCTCCTGTCCAAGAAGATGAACGGTTTGTTTATGTTGTGTAATACCAACAAGTCTTAGTATATGGAGTACCATAGTGCATTGGCAACCCGCCACCCTCATAAAGGCATTGAGATATAAAATTAGTACAGTCTCCACCAAAACCGTTAAAGTCTGCGTAATCAGGATTATAATTTAATGCATGATTAAGAGCATAAGTCGAAGCAGCACCGCCATCATATGTCGTAGTTTTTGCAGTATAAGTTTCAACAGAAGATAAAATTTCTGTTGACATAGTATCTGAAAAATACTTTCTTACATTGGTCAAAATATCATTTCTATAGTCTCGAATTGAATCAATATTGTTAAGATTTACGCCAGCATCTTCAAGTTGTACTTTCATAATATCATCAACAAAATTTTCAATCTGAGATATTCGCCATACACCATTCTCTTTTTCCAGTAAAATCGTATATGTATCTCTTGTTGCCGATTCAATATCAAGCGAAGATGCATAATTGAATGTTTTAGTTACTTCAACTTCAACGCTTGCTGAGTTAGAATCATAATCAACTGATGCATAATTGAAAACAAGTTCCTTGTTTAACTCACGTAAATCTCCAGGACATTCATCTTTTATCATGATTCTACGATATAACATTGTATCAATAACTTCAATGTTTGTTTCGGTTTCTGCAGAAGCTTCACTTACAAAATAATCAGTGTATAAATCAGTAGTAAGATTTGAATTATCAAAAGCGGTTTCATATTCATAGAAGAAATCTTCAATTGTGGTTTGAATTGATGTTACATTCAAATTTTCTAAAGAATCGCTATTAACAGCATATACGCTATTTGTAAGTAATGACACTGATATACCTATAGAAGATATTATTATAGACATTCCTTTTATAAATTTTTTTGACATACTCAACATCATTTCTTAATACTTTGTTCAGTCACCTACAGATTAAAAAAGTACATTATAGCCCCCTCATAAATTTAATATCCTACAGAATCAATAAGCCATCCAGTTTCTGTGTCAACTAAAATAAACAATTTTTCCTTAATGCCGCTTGGTTCAGTCATCATATACTCATAATCATCCTTATATTCTACTTCATACTTCACATTATACCCAACAATATCTGTATATTTTCCTGAAAATTTAACATGATGAGCATAGGCATATTTAGTATCTGCTTTCGTTATTTCAATGAGCTTAGTGTTATTAATGAACTTTGGATTCAAAAAATCTTTCACTGCTAAATTTTGATATTCAGTAGGATTTGTAACATAATTTCTGATTATATCTTCTGGAGAACTAGATTTTATAACTGAAAATGCACTAACTAAAAACGAACCACTGATTAAGATAACCGCAGCACCTATTGAAAACATAGAAATAACTATAGGTTTAATTTTTCTTTTTGTCATAATTAATCCCAACCTTTCTTTTAATAAACCAGCATTATTTGAAAATGATAATACAAATGAAAATCTTATATGTTGCTGGCTTTCTGCCAAACGTAATAGAAGTTGTGCATATTGTACTCTTTTATCTTTAGATAAATCTTTAATACATAACTCATCACAAGATAGTTCACATTCAGTATTGATAAACTTTAGAAGCAGCCACACACAGGGATTAAACCAATGAAGTATTGCAATTATAGTAACTATTATTTTTGTTAATACATCTTTTCGTCTTTTATGAGTTACTTCATGTTTTAATACAAGTTGCAACTCGTTATCTTGAATATTATTTGGTAATAATAGTGTTGGTTTAATAACACCAATTAATACAGGTGTTGATATTATAGAACATCTAAAAATGTTGCCAATTGTAAAATTGCTATTTCTAATTTCATAATTGCTACACCATCTAGATATTTTTTTTAACATTGTAATATATCTTAAAAAAGTATAGCATATAAGAATAAAAACAACTGAAATCCAAATTAGATAAGCAAAGGTAAGAAATGTTATATCAAAATTTTCGTTTGAGGTGATTACCATTCCAGACAATCCCTCAGATATAGTTAAATTATCAGAAGCATAAGATAGTTTGATATGCGTAGTATTTTGTTTTGTAGTAAACATACCAATTGGAATAGCAAATAATATCATTACCAATATAGCATTATAATAAAGAACATTATGAGATACTTTGCTTTTAAATATTGCTCTTATTAACAAGTACAGCAATACAACTAGACTACATATCAATGAATTATAAATCATCGTCAGAAAGTATTCCATAACCCTAAACCTCTTTACTTTTCACTCTTCGTTTTCATACTCATTTAACTTTTGTTTCAGGTTTTTAAGTTCTTCAGAACTAATTGACTTTGATTCAATAAGAGCATTCATAAAACTCAATATGGAATTATTATGATATTGCCTAAAAAAATTTTTTGTTTCAAATTCCAAATATTCATCTTTTTGAACAATAGCCTGATAGAAACGTTCTTTCCCTTGTTTTTCACTTGTCAAAAATCCTTTTTTTTCTAGCCTGTTTAGATATGAAATAATTGTAGGTATTTTGTATTTTTTATTTAAAATCTTAGCCATAATATCAGAAGAAGTAACAGTCTTATTTAAATCCCACACAATTTCCATTATTTCAAATTCACTATCAGGTAATCTTTTTATCATAGGTATAACCTCTTTTTTATTTTAGGCTTTTGCCTAATTTCGTTGTATCATACATTTTTGTTTTTGTCAATAACAAATTAAATTATGGACATAAAATATAATCAAAATGTCATAATGACACTCTCTTAAAGTTAAAAATTATTGTAGCAAGCAATGCATCTGGACGTCCAGATACAAAAATAGCTTGTTGATGACAATGTCCCCAATCCCCTTTGAACACAAAATTTTATTTTGTGGCTACGCATTTTAAAATGCTATTTAATTCTAATTAAAAAATTATAATTTAAAAATATATTACACAGACAAAATAAATAAACTTAATCAAGTAATTTGAGGTTACTTGACTACCTTCGGAGAACGCAATATACTTTTGATATGGGCAAAGCCTATGTCGAAAGTAATATTGCGTTACTTTTGAAAAAAGTAACAAAACCTAACTAGCTGAAAGGAGGTCTAAATCATGCTGAAAATGAATATCTCTCTATGTAAGGGTAGAGGTAGTTTAGCTCATAATAACAGAGAATTTCACACTCCAAATGTTGATAAAAGCAGAAG
>JAGHIZ010000022.1 GCA_017886875.1 Butyricicoccus sp.
ACAATCAATGTTTATAATCAATTGCGGCATAACATTTTTTTGATACTTTTGTCAACTGTTTTTGTGATGAATTTTACAAATATTTTTTGCGTGCAAGTGGGATTCCCCTTAAGTTGACGACATTGTAAAGGGGCAATCCCATTTTTTGAATTAGTCCGTACTAATTCGTTGCTTGCTAATACTTAGTCCATTCACCTGCTCCATTCCACTAGAGGTATTATAACTGAATTTGGGTGGTATGAAGTTTTAAAATCATATAATAAAAATCGACCTCAAAAATTTATAACACAATAATATTGTTATAAAAATTATAAAATTTGCTTATACTTGATTTAGCTACTTGCATATGTTAAAATAGAGTAGCTAGTAAAAGATATAATTTAATCAAATCGGCACAAAACGAAACCCCCAGAGGTCACGACTCTGGGGGTTTCTTCTGATTTTACGGCTCAGCATCCGTTAGGCTAGTTATCGCTATCATCTCTATCTAACCATTTGCAAATAAAGTAGCTGATTATATTTGCCACAATAGAGAGAAGTAAAGATATAATTTCCATCAAATCGACACCCCCTCTCTGTTGCCAGATTGGGTGCGACAACTCAGTTATTATAACATAAACTTATCTAATCAACAAATATAAATTTGCTAATTACAATGTTACTGTTATAATAATAGTAAGTATAAATTATATATATAGGAGAATATAACAATGAGCAAGTCAATAAAGCAAATAGCAGATGAAATAGGTGTTTCAAAACAAGCAGTATTTAAAAAAATAAAGCGTGAACCACTATCAACCAGTTTAAAGCAGTTTATATCAACCGTTGACGGTCGGTTGATGGTATCGGTTGACGGTGAAAAAATAATAAAACAAGCGTTTTATAGTGCAGATACAGCAAATACAGATGAAGTATGCGAACAAACTGAGCAAACTCTCAAAAACGAGGTTAATGACGACCAGTTGACGGTTCACACCAAAGTTCACGACAATCAGTTCACAGTTGACGGTGCAGTTAACGACAACCAATCGTCAACCATCAACCAAACTAACGACTATAAAACATCTCAAGATATAGAAAACATTATAACTGTATTAGAAAATACTATTGAAACTTTAAAAAATCAGCTTGAAATTAAAGATGCTCAACTAGAAAAACTAACAGATGCACTTGTAGCAGCTCAACAAACCGCAGCTGCTGCCCAAGCTCTCCATGCAGGAACAATACAACAACAAATAACAACTACTCAAGACACACAAGAAAAAAAGAGTTGGCTTAAAAAACTGTTTGGTTAAAGTTCAATAGGTGAATAATCTATATCATCAAATGGTGTTGGTTCATCAACCTCTTTAAAGTCGTTTTCTGTTTCTGAAAAATAATTAAACATAGGATAGAAAATAAAATTTATTGAAGTTCCTTTTTTACCATTTCGATTTTTCAAAACTTTAAGCTGAATATCAATTCCTTTGCCTTTTGCTGCAAGCTGTTCATAATCTTTTATTAAGCTTCTAATACGTTTAAAACGTGCTTTTTCTGTTTCTCCGTCATCATAATCCATACCGCTATATTGCAATCCTAACAGCACATCACTGCCATATTCAATGGCACCGCTTTCCTTAAAAGCTCTCATGCTTATAGGCTCTGAATAGCTCTCACGGTTCAAACTTGATACACATAAAACAGGTATATCAAAATCACGACTAATGCGTTTAAGCTCTAAAACCGCTTTATCAGTATTTTGTTTATCGGTTGCCCTAATATCGAAAGGAGCTAAAATCTGTACATAATCAATTACAACCAAAGGTTTTCGACCTTTTAAAGAGATATGACGGCTTACTTTTTCTCTAACTTCCTTGACTCCGACATTTCCCACGCCCTCAAATATCCATATATTTGGTGCAATCTGAGTTTGATATTCATTCATACTGTTATGTATAAGTTCTTTTTCAGTTTGGCTATAATTTTGCCATCTGCGACCATCAGAAATACCTCTAACAGATTTTGCATTTTTTGAGCTTAAATTTTGCTTTTTAGAGTTAATAAAAGTTAATCTTGATACGCTTTTAGCCATAAGTTCATCTCTTGCCATCTCTAAAGAGAATATCAATACATCTTGTTTTTGACTTGCTACTTGGTCAGCAATTTGTAGGCAAAATGTTGTTTTTCCTAGTGATGAAATAGCACCTATAAAATAAAGTCCAGAATATAAGCCTCCATCAAATGCATTATCTAAATCATTAAAACCTGTGCAAATTACCTCTTTTTTGTTTTCAATACTACTTGCAAAACTTTTAAAGTATGAAGCTGCATTTTGTTGCTCATACTCCTCTAATTCAGCAGGTAAAATATTTAATGCTTCACGTTTAGCAATAGCAACAGACTCTATAAAAACTTTTCGATTTTTTACTAAAGCTTCATTAGCATCTTTAAGTTTTGTGTTTTCCTCTGGACTATCACAATTTTTTATAATAAAGCGTCCGTCAATAAATCTGAGGTTTCTCTCTTTTAATGCGTCTGATAGTTTTTCTGTTGCTTTATCACCTGCTTTATCAGTATCTAAGCAAAGTATAAAAGGTGGTAAGTTTTCTAAAGTATCTAACATTTTGACTAATAAATCAACATTGCTTGTACTGTTAAGTCCTACCGCTTCACCTCCTGCCTCTATGATTGATAAGGCATCAACAACACTTTCTGTGATAAATACAGGTATATCCTGTTGATTTGTTAACTGATTGCTGTTAAAAAGACTACTTGCAGAGCCTTTTGAATTGCTAAACCTCGCACCCTCCTCTATATTGCGTTTAACAAGAAAATTTGTTCCTATAGGAATAATCAGAGCAGGGTGTTTTTCTTTATCCGGAAAGTATTCTTTTTCGCTATATCCTAAGTTAAAACGCTCTGCAACAGCTGAGCTTATACCACGATTGTTTATATAAATTTCAGCTGGACTGCCTTTAAAGCGTTGACTAGCTATTTTCACATATGCCCCGTATTTCGTCTCAGACGCGTTGTACGGGGCACTTTGCTTTTGGGTAGTATTTATATGCTTAGCATCATTTGCGTGCCTCTGTGGACATTCTGAGCCGTCTACAGAGGTTATGTCAATTCCGTACTGGTTGTAGACTGCTTTTATAACCTCAAAATTATGTCTGCTGTTACCGCTTTCAAAATTCATGCCTAATTGTTTTGCTGTGATTTCAAAAGCATCGGCATTTTTAAAACAACCAGCCCAACAAGTAAAGTGATTTGGCTGTTTTGGGTTTTCTGTTATACCTGTACCATGTGAACCAGTACCACTTGTACAGCCTGAAATAGGGCAAATATAGCCTTTTCCGCTTTTGTCAGGCTTTAATGTTTGTCTAAATTTATCATAAATCGTTTGTTTTGTTTGTTCTCGAGTCATGTTTGTAATCCTCCAGATAATTATTTTAAATCCTGTAAGAGAGAAATTTTTATTTTTACACATATGCTCATAAATCGTCGTAGATGCATTTTAAGAGGCACTTCATTTCAGAGTATAAAGTTTTGCCTAAATCCGTAAAATTAATTCTAGGGGCGTTTTGGGTCGCCTACGGCTATTTGTAGATATGAAATACATGATGCTTTATTTAAACTTCTCAAAATGCCCCCTTATTCCATGTTAATGGGTTTTGACAAAAGTTTTTAAAATCTGTAAAGGGAAATCATTATTTGATTAGCTTTAGTTATTCTAAGCTATTGTGAGTGACTTACGAGGCTTGGTTTAATTTGCAATTATTTGAGCTTTAACTTGGGCAAGATAAAAAAGGTTTTTCTTCTACAAGGATCTTACTAAAATTTTTTCTTGAAAAAATTTCTTAAAGAGATTGAGCACTTGGTGGGATTGTATTTAGGGGGAAACCACCCAACTGGAAATGGGTGGTTTCCCTATTACAGTTACTTACAGTATACTTACAGTAACTTACGGCTTATTTTTGACGAAAATTCTTTTTGATTTTAAACGCTTAAAAAGCGTCAAAAACAGCGTTTTTTAGAACTAAAGTTTGTCAAGTTTGGGCGATTTTTAATCCGCGGACAAGTGTCCATAGTCCCCAAAGTTTGCCCGTATGTCCCCAAAGTTTGCCCGGAACGTCCCCAAAGTTTGCCCGCGATTTATAGAAAATGATAAAGTTATTGTAAAATCTATGTAAAAAATATGCATATTACACATATGAAAAATACCTTATAAATACGGTATTTTTCATACATATTTGCCCACAATCAAAGCTCTATTCTTATGCCTGAAACTGCTCGTCCTTTCTTTTCAAATTGATAGTCCTTGATGTAATTACATTCTTTCCAGTAGTCTAAATATTTAACTGCTGCTTTTCTAAGTATTTCACTATCTTTTCTACTTATTTCAGCTTGTTGCATAACTTGTTCATATAAACCTTGCTTATACTTTCCGTTCTTTTGATAGCTATGTAGAGATATAATATTTTGGTTTAAGTTATTATTTCCCTTCATACCTTCTATACGCCTTAACAAATAGTCTTTTAAAATTAAATTTCTCTCAGTGTTTTGCTGTATATGTTTAGTATCTAGTAAATAAGATGGTATATTTAAAATCTGTCCGATAATCTTAGAATATTCAAGCATTACAGGCTTTCTGAGTAAATGTAAAGCAGTAATTTCATTTCTGTTTGAAACTGCAGAAATCCATTCACATGCTAATAAATAGGTATCAAAGAAGAATTTTCCTTCTTTATTTTCTCTAAGCTGGTCACATTCTTCTGCTAAATGTGATTTTTTATATGCAGTTACTTCATCTGTACAGTCTATTTTTATAGTATAAACACGCATTTTATCAATACTTTGTTTTATTTTTTCGACTTGCTGTTTACTTGGTGTTGCAGAACCACTATCACCTACCATAATACGATAAATGTTTTCTAAAGTAATTAGCTTATCAGCTCCAAAATGCTCTGCGTATGTAGCAATAGCATTATAAACTAATGTATCAAATGGGGTTGTTTTCTTTGATAGATTTGTTTTATCATCATCAAAAGATATAATACAGTTTGTATGCATTGGCTGCTGACTTTCGCTACTTGCAACATTTAAACTGACACCTCTCATTCCAGCATCAATGATAGTGTTTAAATTTCTAGTTAGTTTAGATGTTGGGATATATAAGTTTTCTGGTTTTTCATTGTTACAACGTTGTAGAATGTTTGGTGATATATTTAGCTTTTTATTGGTTTCAATTTTATATATTGCCATCAATCCACGGATAACTTTGCCTAAATCAACAAAATCTTCTAGAGTATTATCTTCAGATATATAAGTTAATAAATCAAAAAAATCTATATTTTTATCGTTTAAGTTTTTTATTGGACTGTTTTCATTAAAAAAATCTTCATTTATTTCAGTATTTTCATCTAAAAGATATATTAAACCAGATAAGATTACATAAGTTTTATCTTTATGAAATAAGATATTTTTCTTTTCATCATGAATATCTCTTTTTATGTTCAATAATGGATAAGGTTTATCTTCAGAACTAAGGTCTTTATAATTTGTAGTTAATATATTTGATAATCCACCAAATAAATTATCAGCTGCTTTACCAATAGTATCTTTCATGTCTAATCTCCTTTATTTTTGTTTTCAGCTTCTTTGGTGTGTCTTTTTTCTCTGCGTAATCGATTTTCAATTAGGGTGTTTCTGAAAAGTAAAAAATGACGAATAAAATAAAATGTGGTAGGATAATATAGGGTGAAATAAATGGCAAATAGAAGATATGAATTAACAGATGAACAGTGGGAAAGAATAAAAAAGCTGATACCACGTTCAAAAATGGGAAGACCAAGAAAAGATGACCGATTAATATTAAATGGAATGTTTTGGTTAGCAAGAAGTGGAGCAGGTTGGGAAGACCTACCAGAAAGATATGGTTCATGGAAGACGGTGTATAGTAGATTTTGTAAATGGCGTGACGATGGTACACTGATAAATATTTTTAAGGCATTAAATGCAGATGCAGATATGGAAAATTTATCATTAGATTCTACAGTAATAAAGGTGCATCCGCATAGTGCGGGTGCAAAAAAAGGGCTATAAACAGCGAAAATAATCAATTTATAGGTACTAGTCATGGGGGAAAGAGCACAAAAATTCATACAATAGTAGATGGGTTGGGCAATCCAATTTGTTTTAAATTAAGTGGTGGCAATATACATGATTCTTCAGTGGCAATAGATATTTTATCTGGTATTGATATATCTAATAGCACAATTTTAGCAGATAAAGCGTATGGCACAAATAAAATATTAGATTACCTTCAAACACATGATGCAGATTATGTAATACCACCAAAGTCAAATGCTGTCAATCCTTGGCTATATGATAGAATACTTTACAAAGAACGTCATCTAATTGAATGTTTTTTCCTTAAATTAAAACAATTTAGACGCATTGCTACTCGTTATGATAAGCTTGCGTCTTCTTTTCTTGCCTTTATTTATATTGCTTCTATTGCCATTTTGTTGAAATAGTATAAAAACCTAGACTTTTCAGAAACGCTCTAAGTTGTTTACTAAATCTGATACTGTACAGTTATCATCTTTTGCCCATTGCTCCAGTAGTTTTTTTCTACTTTCTGGTATTCTAACTGTAATTCTAGTATTTTTGTACACTTTTTTATCACCTTGTATAATGAATTTAAAGGGAAATTCACTATACATTTTCCTTTCCTGATTAAATTTTATATAATCATTAATAGACGCTGTGGATTAGTATTATCACCTACAGCAGCTTTAGAAGAAGTTGACTGTTTCAATTGAGGCTATAACCACAGCTCTATGTTTAATTGTTAATTAGTTAGATAACGCAAGACGTTTTATATATAGCAAGGATACATTGAACATAGAGTTTTTGTGGAAACACAGCGAAAATATTGTACAAAGAGGCAAATAATTATGTTGTTTGTTGGGATAGATGTTTCTAAGTCTAAACATGACTGTTGTATTCTTGATTCAAATGGAGTTGTTATTAATGACTCTCTTAGAATTTCAAATTCAAAAGAAGGTTTTAATACTCTTTACAATACAATAATTTCTTATGTTAAATCTAATGATTTATCAAATATAAAAATAGGACTTGAATCAACAGGTCATTACAGCATAAATATTACGAATTTTTTGTATTCTAAAGGATTTAATATTGTTACCCTCAATCCTTTAATAACAAATGCATTTCGTAAAATGACAACACTTAGAAAAACTAAAACAGATAAAAGTGATGCCAAAATCATTGCAACTATGCTTTTTTCTGATGAATCAAAATCCTATTCACCATTATCATACCATATTGACGAGCTAAAGTCACTAACAAGACATCGTTATCGAATGATTGGTTATCGTTCAAAACTTAAATTATCCGTCAATCGTTTAATAGATATCATTTTTCCTGAATTACCAAACATTGTTTGGTCAATACATCAAAATTCTTGTTATCAACTTTTGCTTGAATTGCCATCTCCTAAAGCTATTAGTGAATGTCATTTAACACATTTAACTTCTATTATTTCTAAAGCTTCTAATGGAAGATATGGTCGTGAAAAAGCCCTTGAGCTTAAACAATTAGCTGCAAATTCTATCGGTTCATCAAATCGTTCTCTTTCATTTGAATTACAACAGACCATTCGCTTAATACAGTCTGTACAAAACGAAATAAATGCATTAGATAACTTTAATCACCATACCTGGTATAGGTTATATAATTGCTGCAATTATTCTTGCTGAAATTGGCGATATAAATAACTTTTCTTCACCTGCCAAACTTCTTGCTTTTGCTGGTATGGAACCTTCTACTTATCAATCTGGTAAGTATACAGCCTCAAACTTATCATTTACTCAAATATAATTGTCCTTTTGCTTCTAAAACTTAATTCCATATATCCTTTTTTCAAGGCAACAACTGTTGCCTTATTTCTCATGCTTTTTTCTTACCTCATATTTTTTAAAATTTAATCAATTTTTACTTGACTTCATATAGTTAGTCTCTTTTAATAATATAATTTTAATAATTATATCATAAAAATCTTTTTAAATATATATTTTACTATTATAGTATGAAATATTTTATAGTAATTATAATAACAATATTAAGTATCGCCTTGTTTATGAACACACCACCAAATTTAATATTATATTCTACACAATTTATCTTGTTTTCTAATATAAATATAAATATAATATATAATATATAATATATAATATATTATAGGTGATGTTTATGAAAATTATTTGTATAGGCACAACTAAAGGCGGTGTAGGTAAAACCACACTTACCTTTAACCTTGCAGGAATACTCGCTAAAATGGGCAAAATTCTAATCTGGGATATTGACCCACAAGCTAATTTAAGCTGTAACACTGGCGTTAATATTATGCACCCTAATATTAAAACCACCAAAGATATTTTGGAGAAAAATACTCCACCTGCTGAAGTAGTCATTAGAAGCCCTATAAAAGAGCTTGAAAACCTTGATATTATTTCAAGCAATTTAGGACTACATGAAACCGAAATGCTACTTGTTAATAGAAGTGCTAGAGAATTCATAATCAAATATTATATTGAAGATAATATAGATTTTTTCGAGCAGTACGACTGGATTTTAATTGATACTAACCCTGGTATGACAGTTATAAATCAAAATGGTTTTCTTGTAGCTGATAGTATAGTTTTAGTTAGTGATATTTCAGATAATGCCGCACAAGGCGTTGAGCAGTTTCAATATATGTGGCAAAATCGTTTAAAAGATTTTAGAATGAGAGATAATATAAAAGCTCTTATTATAAATAACTTTGATAAAAGAACAAGCCTTTCAAATGAGCTTGTAGAGTATTATAAAAACAATGAGGATTTAACAAACTTACTTATAAAAACAGTTATCCCATCAAGAGTAAAAATGAAAGAAACTGCACTTGAACACAAGCCAATAAACATTTTAGATGCTAACTGTGATGCAAACCTAGCTATCCAAAAAATTGCAAAAGAACTAGAGGAAAGAGGTATACTTTAAATGTCTAAAAATCGTTTTGCAAAATCTGCTGAACAGGTTGAAAGCTTTACAGCCGACCAGCCAATAAATGATATAATTTCATCTGTAAATAAAACTATAAGGCCTAAAGCAAAAGCTTATTGTTTTTATCTTGATGACGAAATAGTTGAAAAATTAAAAGCGGTTTCCAAAGCCCAAGGCGTAAGTGCAAGTAAAATGTTAAACCATATTTTAAAAAATACACTTTAATTTTATACTTTTAATTGGTATTTAGAGCATAAAAAGCCCTAAATACCATTATTTTTTAATTTTATTTTTATAATATATATTATATTATATATTGTAATATATATTTTATATTTAACTTTTTTGGTGAAAACGCTCCTATGTTGCCTACGTATGGGATTATAAAGGCAGAAATACCCATAATTAGTCTAAACTAATTCATTTATTGTTAATACTTATTCTAAAAGGCAATATTGGACTTCTTGATTTATGGTTTGAGATTGTTCATCTTCGCAAGATTGTTCATATCTTTTCTGCTCATTTAACCAGTCTATTTCCCAGTCTTCTAGTGGTCTTTTTGCATCTTCTTCTGCTTTTTTCTGTTTTATAACTTCTAACATCTGCTCTAATTCGTCAATTCTTGCTTGACTATATTCTTCATCATTTCGTTTTTTGTAATATTCTAAATCTAATAACCAATCTATTTCATCTTCATTTAATGGTGCATCTTTAGCTGGTTCTGGTGCTTGTTGTGCTTGCTGTTCTTGCTGATATGTTTGTTGCTGTGATGATTGAGCAGATTTTATAACAGCGATAATATACGCCTCTGGATTGCGTGCTTTTCTAGCGATTTCGATAATTCCACGCATATTTTCGCCTGTAATGTTCATTTCCATTGAACGTTTGGTTATGTATTTTTTAAAACTTTTATCTGGTTCTCTGCCAATTATAGCCTTAAAAACATCAAAAACAGACTGATTTTGTGTATAATCAGTGATAGTTTGTACTTCTGGTTCAGCAGCAATAACTTCTTCAACAACGCCCACCTCGTTGTTTATTAGTTCTTCCTGCTTGTCCTTTTTATTTACCTTTTTAGGTGCGACTTTCTTGTGCTTCTTGTTCTTTTTATGTTTTTTCATGCTTTCTAATGCAAATTCAGTATATTCATTTTGCACTAAGTAAATCTTTGTAGGCTTACCTTTTTGCACTTTTTTAGTGATATAACCATTTTCTTCTAATTCATTTAAAATTTTTATTGCTTTTGGTTTACTGCAAAGTCTTGCTTTTTCTATACTAGCTATGCTATAATATAGAAAAATACCATTGTCATCAATCCAATTATTTTGATATGATAATTTGTAGATGTCTAGCATATGCATATATATCATCGCAGCATCTCCAGATAATCTTATTGAAACATAATCTTTGGGCGCTTTCATAAATGGTGACATAGTAACAAATCCTTTCGTAGAGGGTTATTTAATCCATGTTGAGGGTGGGAAAATTCAACATGGATTTTTTATACCCTTTTTTAATTTTTTTAAATTTTTTAATAATATAAATAGATTATAACTTTGTTTTAAAAAATAATCAATAATTTTTCGCCAGTTCTTCGTTTATTTCCTCATAAGTCATCTGACTTAACTCTTTCATTCCCTCAGTATATTCATTTTCGACAAGATAAATCTTTGTATATCTATTAGGGTTTACTTTTTTTATATAGCCTTTTTCTTCTAATTCTTTTAAAATTCTTCTTACTTTTGGGCGGTTGTATTTACCTAATTCTTCTATCTGAGTTATAGGCTCAATAATAAAAATATCTTCATTGAAATTATCTTTTAATGACATTCTATATAAATCTAGCATAAGTACATAAATATTTATTGCAAGTGGTGACATTCTTGCAGTTAAAAGGTCTTTTGGCCAATAAAGCACATTTTCTTCCATTAAGTATCATTCCTTTTGATGTGTTAGGTTAATTATATATTTAAATTAAAAAATAAGCAAGACAAAAATTTTTTTTACTACTGCTCGATAATCGAAAAAAATTTATTCTTATTTTTTTTACTCTTATTCCATTCGATATCGTTTTTATTCGGGTAAAAAAAATATACCGCTTTTGATTTAAGTGTATAATTTTTCTTTACTACTGATGGTTAAATTTTTTTACATCTATTGAGAAAAAATTTTTTTTTATTATAGCAAAAAGGTCAAAGCCTTATTGATATAGCTTTGACCTTTTGAAAGAAATATTTGGATAATATTTAAATTATTTCCTTTTCTAACCATACACCAGAACGATATCTTTTCCATTAAACAAATGTTTTTATAACCCATACAAAATGGAATACCAACTCTAAAAATCTGCCATAGTATTTTTTTATCTATACAAAAAATATGTTTTATCTGCACATGAAGTACGCTTTTAGGAGATAATAACATAAAAACTGCTGCTGCACCTCCAACAAATCGAGCAAGATTTAAAGAAAGTGTACTGCCTAAAATATCAAGGTGCATTATATTTATAAATACAAAACTTGCTATAAAATGTAATATATAATTACTGTAAGATGTAAACATTTTTTGTTTTCATCCAGTCCACGAAATACAGCAAAAACACTCATATAAACCGCAAGAAATATCATTGAAATAGCAACGCCTATTAAATAATCCTTTGTTTTATCTAAAACAACATCACTAACCCCATTAAACATAATATTTACTAATGGATTAGCTAATAAAATTAAAATTGCAGCACTGATAATAGCAGATAATGGAGTTGCTAGTATTAACTGACCTGCTGTTTTTTTACTTTTTCCATATCTCCTTTGCCTTTATATTGAGCAATCACCACTGTACCACCTGCCGATATAGCATTATATACAGCATAAATCATCATATATAAAGGACCTACAAGGCTTACTGCGGATACTGACTCTTGACTAGATGAACTAATCATTGCAGTTGTAAGCATACCTATTAAAGTTACAAAAAATGTATCCATAATAAGCGGTGTTAACATAGAAAATATTTGTCTATGTGTAAACATATAACTGCCAAATTGCTTATTTAGATACCGACTAAAAACATTTCCACTATATTCAGTGATCTTCATAATGATTTTTCCTCTTTTCTTTTTCTAACTTTCTAAAATCATCATATCTATATTAGCAAAGTTTTTTTAAAATACAATACCTAAAAAAATATTTAATTAAATTGTTATTTATTATTATAATTTTAAATTTTTATTCAAATATATGTTTAATTTTCTTGTTTTTGGAGGTTTATTTTATAGAGCTATAAAAGTGTGTTTAAATAAAAATAAAACTGACTTCATTTTGAAGTCAGTTTTTTTACGTGATATGAAGTTAATAAAATTGAGATAGTTTATTTGCAGATGTTTTTTTAAATTCCATCTTCTGGTTCTTCTTGGTCAATGCTTAAAAGCTCATATTTTGCGATTTGTTCTTTACCGCTTTCAATAGCGGCATCAGCAAGAGCATTTAAATCTTCTTCAAATTTGCGTGTCATAGCAACTTCTAAAAGCATAGATAAGTTTGTACCAGCTACAACGCTTACATTCTGATATTGTGTGCTAAGCTCAGCAGCCTTGTTAAATGGAGTACCGCCTAGCAGGTCACATAAAATAAGCACACCGCTACAATCTTTTAAATTATCAAGAGCTTTTTTCATTTCTCTATCTAAATCATCAAGATTATATGTAGGTAAGAAATCAACAGCTTGATAATTTTCTTGTTTGCCAGCGATTAAGTCAACAGAGCTTGTTACGCCAGTTGCAAAATTGCCATGACCTGTAATTAATAATCCTATCATATCAAAAATCTCCTATTATAGTGACTTTAAATATTCAGCGATTTCAGCGTTTTTGCAGTTAGGATAGAAAAGCTCTGCAAAGTGCTTACCAGAAATAGTTTCCTTTAGGAACTGTTGGTCAATAGTCTTTAATATTTCCATAATAGGCTTATGAGTTACAAGTTTAACTTCATCAAGGATTTTCTTATTACGCTGTTCTGGCTCTCTGCGTTCCTTTGGATATCCACCGCCAAAAGGCTCTGAGAATAGTTTAGCAAAAGTATCACGTAGATTGATTTCAGCACCCCAGCCAAAGCCTTGAGCAAATGGCATAGCAATACAGTTACCATCATTTACTTGACCGAATAAATAAGCGTCAAGAGCGTTTGTAACATGACCACAAAGTACATTAGGGAAAGAGTTACAAGCGAGCATAGCACCTTGACCAGTGCCGCAACCGGTTACAACAAAATCAGCAGCACCGCTTGATAGCAGAATACTAGCAATTAAACCATTTTTTACATATGTTAGCTGAACTTCATCATCAGCACTATACATACCATAGTTATCAACGGTATGACCAGCCTTTTCAGCTTCTTCTTTTAGGATTTCATAAATCTGAGCGTTTTTTGCAGCTTGTGAATTTTCGTTAATTAGTGCAATTTTCATTTTAATATTCTCTCCTTTTATAATTATGGCTGCTTGCCAATATAAGCTAAAATACCGCCATCTACATAAAGCACATGGCCATTTACAAAGTTACTTGCATCACTAGCAAGGAAAACAGCAGGCCCCATTAAATCCTCTGGTTCGCCCCAACGAGCCGCAGGAGTTTTTGCAATAATAAATTGGTCAAATGGGTGTCTTGAACCATCAGCTTGTTTTTCTCTTAATGGTGCAGTTTGAGGGGTTGCAATATATCCAGGACCAATACCGTTACACTGAATATTATGTTCACCAAACTCACTACAAATATTACGAGTTAACATTTTTAGTCCGCCCTTTGCGGCAGCATAAGCACTAACAGTTTCACGACCAAGTTCACTCATCATAGAACAAACATTGATAATTTTGCCATGACCTTTTTCAATCATATCAGGCAGTACAGCCTTAGCCATAATAAATGGGCCGTTAAGGTCGACATCAACCACTTGGCGGAAATCATCAGCGGACATTTCTAGCATAGGAATACGCTTTATAATACCTGCATTATTAACCAGAATATCAATAACGCCCAGTTCATTTTTAATATCGTTTACAAGTTTTGTAACTTCATCTTCTTTTGTTACATCAGCAATATAGCCATGAGCTTCAATACCCTTAGCCTTGTAATCATCAAGTGCTTTTTGTAAATTTGCATCATTTCGACAGTTAAAAGCGATTTTTGCGCCTGCCTTTGCTAGAGCTTCAGCAATAGCAAAGCCAATACCATAAGCACCACCAGTAACAAGTGCAACTTTACCGTTTAATGAAAAACTATTCATATCAAACATTTTTGTATTCTCCTTTACATTTTTACATCAGGATTTATTAAATGTATGCCAAATCCTTCAATTTCTAAATCAAGATAAACAAAATTAACTAAATGACTTCTTTTATTGCGAGTTATGGTTTCATCTATAAATTTAACGCCCTTTTTCTCAAGATAATACATAGCTTTTTCTGGATAAGGGGTATAAATTCCAATATGACCATGGGTTCCTTTGCCGATAGAGTTTAAAATCTCAAATCCTCTACCTGCAAAATGTGACTTAGGCTTTTTATAGTATTTAAAGCCGAATAGATTACACAGAGTTTGAGCAGTGTTTAATGCTTCATCACTGTTATTTTGGTTTATTCCAAGATGAATAAGCTCAAAACCAAGCATATTTTTAATAGTTTGTTCGGTGTTTTCTATAATTTCATTGTTATCAGTGAACACACCACAAACATTAGGAACTGATAAAAAGTTTATATCATTTACAAAAAATCTAGCTTCTTTGAAGATATCAAGATATTTATCAAGCCCTTTTGGTGTTATACCGCAAATATCAGGCATTACATACATATATTTAATGCCAAAATCTAGCATGTTTTTAATTTCAGTTGGAGTGTTTACAGTAGGCAAAGCCAAAACATCATTTTTTATGCAATAATCTAATATTTGTGTATCACATGTGGATAAGACTAAGAAGTTTGCACCATATTCTATAGCTTTTTTAGCATCGTCCAATGATACAATATTACATACACCAACATTAAAATCTTTATTATGTATTGTTTGGACATATGATGTATCATTTAGAAGTATAGCCGAAACATGATGCTTATTTAAGTTATTTACAATTTCTAACGCTTGGTCATCGTCTTTTATATACTTAATAGCAGGATTAGGGATAATACCTATAAAAGACAAAAGTTTAGGGTCTAGCATAATATCGCTTCTTTCATAACTTTTTGATTTGGTAAACCGATTTATAAAAAGTATAGTTTAGTAAACCGATTTTGTCAATATAAAAATTATAAATTTATATATATTTTTCGATTTTTACGCTTATAAACCCTTTTATAAATTATGCACAAAAAATAGATAAAATCTTTGACATGCAATTTTATTGACATTTTCACTGTGAACATATATAATTAACCCATCTTAGTAAAGCGGTTTACTTATTTACAACACGTCGAAAGGTGAAAACATGGTTAGAAAGATAAATATTGAAGAAATCAAAAGAAAAGATGAATTTCTTAATGCTCCTCCTATCACTAAAGAGGAAGCAAAAAAAGCTTTAGAACATTGCATTAAGCAGGTTGAAGCAAACATACCTTATTTTGGAAATCGCTTCCCATGGTCAGCTACCAAACAACTTCAGTATCCTATTATTGATAATGTGGAGTGGACAGACGGATTTTGGACTGGTATGCTATGGCTGTCATATGAGTATACAGGCGATGAAAAATTCCGCAAACAAGCTGAAAATAATATAGATAGCTTTTTACATCGTGTAGAAAATCAGATTGAGCTAGACCACCATGATTTAGGCTTTTTATATTCCCTTTCATGTGTAAGCGGCTATAAACTGACTGGCAGCGAAAAGGCAAAACGTGCAGCAATCCTTGCAGCAGATAAGCTTTTAACACGCTGGCAAGAAAAAGGTCAGTTCTTACAGGCTTGGGGACCATTTAATAGCCCAGAACATTACAGATTTATTATTGACTGTATGCTTAATATCCCACTGCTTTATTGGGCTAGTGAGGTTACAGGAGATAAGCATTATGCAGAAATTGCACAGAAGCATTTCGAAACAAGCTGTAAATATGTAATTCGTGATGATGCAAGTGCTTTCCATACCTTCTATATGAACCCAGAAACAGGCGAACCAGACCACGGTGCAACCAGACAGGGCTTTAGTGATGACAGCTCTTGGGCAAGAGGTCAAGCATGGGGTATCTATGGTATACCACTTAATATCAAATACACACATCAAACTGAATATGCTGATTTATTCAGAGCGATGACAAATTATTTCTTAAACCGTTTACCAGAAGATTATGTTTGTTATTGGGATTTAATTTTTACTGATAAAGATAATCAATCAAGAGACTCAAGTGCAGCAGCTATTGCAGTATGTGGTATGCTTGAGATGAAAAAACACGCTGATATTAAGGACGCTGAAGTTTATGACGGTGCAACAGCTAGAATTATGCGTTCTCTGATTGAAAACTATACCTGTGATGAAATCAAAGCAGGTGCACCAATTTTATATCATGGTGTTTATAGTTATCACTCTGGAAAGGGTGTTGATGAAGGTAATATTTGGGGCGACTATTATTACATGGAAGCTCTAACACGTTACATAAAAGAATGGAACCCATATTGGTAATAAGAAAAGGAGAAAGATTATTATGAGCACACCAAATATTGTTATGACAAGAATTGATGAACGTTTAGTGCATGGTCAAGGTCAACTTTGGATTAAATCGTTAGGTGCTAATACAGTAATTGTTGCAAATGATGAAACTGCACAAGATGCTATGAGCCAAACACTAATGAAAACAGGCATTCCAAAGGAAGTTGTAATGCGTTTTTATCCAGTGCAAAAGGTTATTGATATTATTCATAAGGCAAACCCAGCACAGACAATTTTTATTATTGTAAAAAATCCAGCTGATGCATTAAGACTTGTTGCAGGCAATGTACCAATTAAGGAAATCAATATTGGTAACATTCACAATGCAGAAGGCAAACAGCAGGTTACACGTTCTATTTTCCTTGGTGCAGAGGATAAGGCAGCAATAAAGGAAATGATTGATAAGTATGGTATTACATTTAACACCCAGACTACTCCAGGCGGTGTAGATGGTGCAGCTCAAGTAAATATTAAAGATTACGTTTAATATTTAAAAAAAGCGAGAGAAAGGAATATTTATCATGGAAATCACAATTGTACAAGCCCTTTTAATAGGCTTGTGGACGGCATTTTGTTATGCTGGTATGCTATTTGGTATTTATACCAACAGATGTATAGTTCTTAGCTTTGGTGTAGGTGTTATTTTGGGCGATATCCCAACAGCTCTACAATGTGGTGCTATTGGTGAGCTTGCATTTATGGGCTTTGGCGTTGGTGCAGGTGGTACAGTTCCTCCAAACCCAATCGGCCCTGGTATTATCGGTACACTGATGGCAGTTACTATGTCTTCTGTAACTCCAGAAAGTGCACTACCTATTTCTATCCCATTTGCAGTAGCAATTCAGTTCTTACAGACTGCTATTTATACTGTTCGTGCAGGTGCTCCAGAAAGTGCGGCTAAGGCTCTTGCTGAAAAGAATTTCGGTAAATTCCGCAGAGTTGCCAATATGACAGTTATTCTATTTGCTGTAGTTGGTTTCCTGCTTGGCTTCCTTGGTGCATTTAGTATGGATACATTAAGCCGCCTTGTAGAAATGATACCTGAATGGCTGTTAAACGGTCTGACCGTTGCAGGTGGTATGCTCCCAGCTATCGGTTTTGCTATGATTATGAGTGTTATGCTTAAAAAAGAATTTATTCCATTTGCTCTATTAGGCTATATCTGTGCAGCTTATCTTGGCTTGCCAATTATCGGTATTGCACTTGTTGGTGCAGTATTTGCAATCAAACATTATAACGAATCTGAAAAGGTTGCTGCTGGTGTAGCGGCTGGCGAGGTTCAGGAGGTAGAACACGATGACTGGATCTAATAAATTAACTAAACGAGATTATACTAAAACCACTCTTAGAGCTTATTTTCTGCAAAATGGCTTTAACTACAGCAACTATCAAGGCTTAGGCTATGCTTTAGTTTTATTCCCAGCCCTTCAAAAGCTTTATGGTAATGACCCTGACCGTTTAGCTCAAGAACTAAAGGATAACTGCGAATTTTATAATACTAACCCTAATATGCTTCCATTTATCACTTCTATCCATTTGGCTATGGCTGACAGTGGTATGAAGTATGATGAAACCCGTGGTATTAAGATGGCTTTAATGGGACCTCTAGCTGGTATTGGTGACTCACTTTCCCAGTTCTGCTTAGCTCCATTATTCTCAACTATCTTTGCTTCAATGGCTATGGACGGCATTAGCATAGCTCCAATACTGTTTTTAGTTGTTATGAACCTTGTGCTGCTCACTATCAAGCTTGTTATGGGTGGTTATGGTAGAAAATTAGGCACAAGCATGATTGATAAATTAAGCACAAAAATGGGTGCAATCTCTGATGCTGCTGGTATGATTGGTGTTACAGTTATTGCAGGACTTGCCGCAACATTTGTAAAAATGAAAGTCGCAATAACATTTGCTGCCGGTGAAATTGAAGCTGGTGCAAGTCAATCAGTGGTTGATATTCAGGCTATGCTTGATAAAGTAGCTCCTGCACTTCTGCCTGTACTTTACACTATGCTTATGTATTATCTAATCAAGAAAAAGAATGTTACAACATATTGGCTGGTTTTAATAACTGTTATTCTTGGTGTAGTATTAAGTTGTCTTGGTATTTTAGGTTAAAATTTAAAGGAGTTGCAAGTTATTGCAACTCCTTTTATGTTTATATGAGAGGTTTTTTATTATGAAAGCACTTGAAAATATTGTAAAATACAAACAAATATATAAAATCAATGTAAATGATAAAACACATATTTTAAAAAAGGCTGATGAGCTTTTAAACCAGACATTTGTGTTTGATAAAACATGGGATATGGAAAGATGTTTAACGCCTTTTCATTTTGATAAAATGGACTGGAACGCACAAAGAAACGATGATGAAGAGTGGTGCTTTATGCTTGCAAGAATGGATTATTTAAATTATCTTTTGCTTGCATCACTTATAACAGATAATAAAATCTATGCAGAGAAAGCTAAATTTTATATTCTTGACTTTATAAAAACACATGAGGAAATAGTGCCTTCACCATCTACCAGAACGCTTGACACTGGTATTCGTGTGATGAATATTTTTGAGGCTCTGCCATATCTTTTATATTTAAATGAGCTAGATGAAAATGAATATAGTACAATAAAAATCAGTCTTATAAAGCAAATGAGCTATTTAAAAGCAAATTATCTAACAAAGTATAAGACAAGCAACTGGGGAAGTATACAAACTTGTAGTATAGTGTCTGTGCTGCCATTTATAGCACCAGAAGAAAAAGAGCTTTATAACTGGGCATTAGATGAGTTAAAGCTGCAATTTAGCATACAGGTCTATAACGATGGTATGCACTGGGAACAGTCAACAATGTACCATGTAGAAGTTTTAAATTATGGTTTAAAGGCGATATATTATCTAACTCTTGCAGGCTTAGAAGTGCCACAGGTGCTATATGATAACACAAAAGCACTAGCTAATGCATTAATGCTACAGCTCACACCTATGGGCGGTATAGAAACCTTTGGCGATAGCGACAGAGTAAAGGCTCATGATGTATTTACAAGAGCAAGTGTAATTTTTAATGATGGATATTTTAAGTTTTTTGCATATAAAACTCCAGATATTGAAACGCTTTATACTCTTGGTACAAAATCGGTTGATTTTTTAAATAATATTGAGCAAAAGCAGCCTAAAACACTTTATTTTGATGGCACAGACAGCGGAATGTATACTGTAAAAAGCGATTTTACCGAAAATGCAAGCTTTACTATGTTTACTAATGGCTCGTTAGGCAGTGGACATGGTCACAGTGATAATTTACATTTTTCTATCTATCATAAAGGCAAGGAAATTTTAATAGACACAGGACGTTTTACCTACAGAGAAGACCATGAGCTTAGAGTAAAACTTAAATCTATGAAAGCACATAACAGTATTATTATAGATGATAATGAATACTGTAAACCTTCCGATAGTTGGGGTTATGCTGATTTTGGTTTACCGCTTAAAAATTATGTAAAACATCATGGAAACATACACTATTATGAGGGTTATTTAATTGGACATAATCCGTTACAAATTATAACCAGAAAAATAGTTGTTATTTCTCCTGATATTTGGCTTATTTGTGATGAAATTAAATGTGATGGCAAACACACCACTCAAAGATATTTTCACTTTGACAGCAAGTTTAATATTGATGAAAAACTAATAAATGATGATTTTAATATTGATATTTCAGGTGAGTTATCTTTACAAATTGAGCCTTGTTCATTTTTCTATAATCAACTTGAAAATCACCCTGTTATTTGCTCTAAAACCGAATTTGAAAACAATGCTGAGTATATAACCACTATTTGTGATAAAAATATAAAAGTCCAAACTGTAAATGCATATCAGGATAAAATGCAAACTCCACAAGACATAGTTAGTGCAAGAAAGTTTATTATAAACGACAATGAAAGTTATACAGTTATTATTTATCACAAGGAAATATACAAAGGTAAAAAGATTTTATCTTGTGAAGATACATATTATCATGCAAAAACAGTTGTTATACATGAAAAAGACAATAAAAAAGAGCTTATAATATTAAAAGCATAAAAAATCCGCCGTTTAGTAAAAAACGGCGGAAAATAATTTACTCAACAAAATTTGTAAGTGTACCTATTTTTTCAATCTCACACACTACTTTGTCACCAGACTTTAAAAAACATGGTGGGTTCATACCCATGCCAACGCCTGCTGGTGTACCAGTTGCTATAATTGTACCTTTTTTAAGTGTCATACCTTGAGAAAGCTCAGATATAATTTCGCCAATATCTGTTATAAGTAATTCAGTATTGCTATTTTGTCTAAGCTCATCATTTACATAGCATTTAATATTTAATTTTGGAGGATAATTTACCTCATCAGCGGTTAAAATACATGGTCCTATTGGCGTATATCCATCAAGAGATTTGCCAAAATACCATTGTTTGTGTCCTGTCTGCAAATTTCGAGCTGATACATCATTTATAATGGTATAGCCAAAGATATATTCACTTGCATTTTCTTTTTTTACATTAAATGCGTCTTTACCTAAAATAACGCCCAGTTCTGCTTCATAATCTAAGCTATCAACTAAACCAGTATATAAAGGTATAATACCTCCATCAAAATTAGCTTCATTTACTCGTTTAGAAAAGTAAATTGGTTTTGCTCTATCGCCGAATGCTTCTTTATTAAACTGACCAGCTTCTTTATGATGTGCATGATAATTGATACCAAGACATAAAACATCTTGCATAGGGTGAACAATAGGTGAAAGACAAGTAACATCTTTTATTGAAATTCCGTTTTCATTTGGTTTTATTTTCAAATTAGACATTTGTTCATCAGTTATATTACAAATAAGCTCATTCATATTTTTAAACGACAAGCCGAATAAATCAATATTGTATAACATTTCACCATCATATGAAATACCGATTTTTTCACAGGTTTGATTGTGTTCTTTATAAGTATAAAGTTTCATTTTAATTTACACTCCTTAAAATATTTTAGTAAATCGGTTTATATTTTCATAATAACGTTTTTTTTTAAGTTGTCAACCTTTATATATAAATTTTTACATGGTATAATTAATTAACTTGAGCGTTTTAATTATTTAATAAGGAGGAAGTTTATGCCATCAAAGCAAAAAATGACAATACAAGAGATTGCTGAAGAAGCAGGGGTTTCTAAAACGACGGTTTCATTTTTTTTAAATGGTAAGCGTGAAAAAATGGCTGTTAAAACGTGGGATAGAATAGCCAGTGTTATTGATAAATACGATTACAGACCTAGCACAACCGCACGTTTAATGACTGCTAAACATTCATTCTTGCTAGGTGTAATAATCGGTGATATAACTCACCATTTTTCAAATAGATTGGTGAAAGGTATTGCACAGGTATGTCGTGAGGGCGGATACCAAATTTTAATCGGTACAAGTGAATATGATGAAAAAGCAGAAAGCAATCATATTGATAGAATGATTGATATGGCGGTTGATGGAGTTATTTTGCAGCCATGCGGCAACCCAAAAAATTCTATTGAAAAATTAAAAAAAGCTGGAATACCTGTTGTTTTTATTGATAGTAAACCAAAAGATATGCCATTCTGGGTTGTAACTAACAACTATGAAAGTACATTTAATGCTATCTCATCATGTATAGAGAATAATTATAAACAAGTTATAATGTTTTCTGCTACACCTAATATTTTAACCTCAAGAAAAGAACGTTATAATGGCTGTTTAGATGCACTTCATAAAAAAGGTGTCCCTTATTATGTACAAATAATAGATGAAAACACATTAGAAAGTGAAATCTATGAAACAGTAGAGAGAAATTATAAAAAAGATAAAACGCTTGTTTTTGTGCCTAATTGCTGGCTATTACCTAAAGTATTTAAAGCCCTTAAACCTCTCTACGATAAAATGCCATTAGAGATAGGTTTACTTGGCTTTGATAATGAAGATTGGGCAGATTTATGTGTGCCAACTGTATCCACAATAGTACAACCAGCCTATCAAGAAGGTGCAACAGCTGCCGCACTGCTTATCGGTTATATAAAAAGCCAAAATGATAAAACTACTATGTCAACACTGGATTGTGATGTTGTATGGCGTGGCTCAACATTATAAAACTAAGCTTTTTAATTAATTCCTAATTTAGCTATGGTATCACGCAGATTACGCCATTCTTCTAATGAAATATTATATTTATCTTTGCCTTTTTTGGTTATACGATAATATTTTCTTTCAGGACCATCAGATGTTTTGCCTTTATATTGTTCTGTGTAACCTTGTTTACATAATCCACGAAGTAAGGCATATATTGCACTTTCTTGTGTTCCAGGAAAACTTTTATGAAGACGATGAAGTATTTCATAGCCGTATATATCCTCATTTGATAACATATGAAGTAAGCATAGTTCAATCATATCTTTTTTTAGCATAGTGATAATATCACTCCAATCAAGCCGATTAAGCCTAAAATAATAGAATAAATTGTAGACATCTGCCAAAAATGCACAAAAGGCTCCATACTAACTAAAAAAGAAACAATCAACATACATTCAAACACTATAATAAGTGATGTAATATATAGTTTTTCAATGTCTGTTTTGTGTTCTAGCTTTAATCAACGAAACTATACCAATAATAGTTGAAATTGTTGCCAGTAATTGAAATAATCTATGTGCAATAACGCCATATACTTGCATAGGAATAAGAGTAATTTTTTGTGTTATAAGTCCTAGAAAAAATGCAAGACAAATAAAATTAATTGCTAGAATTGCAATAAATGTTATTAGTATATCTTTAGTAAACGCAATTTTTTCCCTTTTTGTGTTCTAAACCAAATAAGTGAACCTAACACACCTAATACAAATAAAAAGCTAGTAACCAAAATTGGTGTTTGATAAAATGTCATTCTAAGCAGCATTAACTCTGGTATAACTATACAAATAGCCATAAAAGTAAACATAACTAACCAATTATGATATTGTTTAGGCTCTGTTAATACTTTTGCAGCCTCAATCGGCTCTCCTAGTTTTTGCACAAGCAAATTATCATCATCAGAGTATTCAGAAAAAATTTCACTATAATCTTCTAAAATTTCGTCTGCTTCTTGTTCAGATATCCTCCACTTTATGGCATTGGAAAAATTTTTTATATAGGTTTTCTTATCCATACTATGCCCTCCTAAACTATTGTAAAATTAACTATTGATAAAAATATAGTAGTTTGGCTATATTATAGCAAACACATAAAATTTTATCAACTATTAACATTTAATTTAATAATATATTATATTTTATATTATATATTATTTTTTGAAATATAAACTATATTTCAAAAATAAATTTTAATTTTATATAAACTTTTAACCTCTATTTATAGTATAAAAAGCAATAAATATATTATTTTTATAATATATATTATATTATAAAATATATTATATATTAATTAAATGATTATACATTTTACGTTATCTTTGCTTAATATGTAGTAATATACCCAAAATTTTAAATCATTTTTAAAGAAAATCGGGGTTTTTTTAGGGGTGTCCCCTAAAGTATAAATGGAACTTGCCGTACAAGTTCCCTGCTTGCTACATTATAAGCTACATTATAAGACAGAAAAAAGTTAGAGTTAGTATTTATGTTTTTAAGTAGGGTGTCAAAATGACACCACCTACATAAAATATAAAAAAATAGGGCGTCAATTTGACGCCCCTCTAGTCTTAAATGAAATCATCTAAACTATCAAGCAGTGAATTTTCATCATTAGAAAGATTATTTCTTTTACTTGTTTGAATGAAATATTTTTTAAACATTCCTTGATGGTCTGTTTTATTATTTTGGCAATATCACTGTTTTATAAGTTAAAGCATAAATAATAGCTTTACTTTTGCTACCTTGTATTTTATAATTTTAGTTTCATATTTATTCTTTTCCACAAAGGTGATAAATAGCAACTAATGGTCCTTCACAAAATTCATCATCTGGATATAATTCTAAAAATCTATAGTATTCTGACATTAAAAAAGGTAACATATCTATTCTTTTTTGTACCGCAAAAACTAGACACGCCATACTTTGAGCATATGGATTTGCTATATTTTTATAAATATTGTATAGCTCATCTGTATATTTCATATCTGCAAAAGAAATAATTTCAACAACAGCTTCAATAAATTTATCTAATTGGCTTGTTCTATATCTTCTTAATAAATATGGTATAGTTTCTTCTTGAATAGAAAGAACCTTTTCACGCAAAATAGACATATTAAAATTAGAAAAACCTTTTCTTATAAAATTAAATACTTCTTCCCCATTTTTTAAATTAGAGATTTTTACCTTTTCTTCTTCTAATTTTTCTAAATCCTGTTTTATTAATTCATCTTCTGTATCTTCACAAATCATTTTATTTATAATTTCATTAAGTTCATCTGTTATCATAAATAATGTTGCTCTTGCAGAAGATATATCTTCAAGGGGATTTTCCTTAAAAAATTTGTTTGGTATTAATTTTTTACTCATTTTAAACACCTCATATTAATTTAATTTTATTGTTACACAAAACGTTTTACACTAGATATAAACGTAGATATGTTGTATCAAGCCAATTTATATGATAACTTCTATATTTTTTTAAATCGTTATATATTTATTGTCTACATAATGAAAGAACTTGTCAATGTTTAACTTTCTCTAGAAAATATAATATTCTTTTTTATTAGGTCGTATCTGAAAAGTCTATGCTAACTGTCATTTTAACAAAATGGTAATAGCAGCAATATAAATAAAAGATAAAAAGGACACAGCAAGTTTATCATATCTGGTAGAGATATGACGAAATTGTTTTAATTTATGAAAGAAACATTCTACTAAATGACGTTCTTTGTATAAAAACCAATCTACATTCCATGGA
>JAGHIZ010000023.1 GCA_017886875.1 Butyricicoccus sp.
AAGCCAGAACTCCTGAATCTCTTACTAGCTCTATTTCTCGTGCCTATAAACTTATTTCTTTATCTGATATTTCTGGTTGGTTTAACAAAATGGATTATTTGCATTCTTAACAGGAATTGCTCTAATAAAAACCATTATTAAAATGGTCTTTATTTTTGAATTTTTGTAAGTATATCTAACAAGTTTTTAGCTTTTTCACAACCTTTATTATCTATTGAGTAATGTGTCCATTTACCCTCATTACGACCTACAACAATACCTGATTCACATAATATCTTCATATGATATGATAAAGTTGATTGACTTATATTTAAATTTTCAAGAATTACGCAAGCACATTTTTCGCCTGTTCTTAAAAGCTCTAAAATTTGCAATCTATTTACATCACAAAAGGCTTTAAATACTTTTGCATCTTTTGAGTAATCATACATATAATATCACCTCAAATTCAAATTATTCGATGTAAAGTTATTATATATCTTAAATCGAAAAAAGTCAATATGAAAAGCAAAATAAAACACCTGCTAAAAAACAGGTGTTTAAAAAGTTATTCAAGCTCAAAAGCTCCAGTATAAAGTTGATAATATGTACCTTTTTTAGCTATCAAGCTATCATGGTCGCCACGTTCAATAATTTGACCATGGTCAAGCACCATAATAACATCAGAATTCTGTATGGTAGAAAGTCTATGAGCTATAACAAATGTTGTACGACCATGCATAAGTGAGTCCATACCATTTTGTACAAGTTTTTCTGTTCTTGTATCGATTGAGGAAGTCGCTTCATCAAGTATCATAGCTGGAGGGTCTGCAACCGCAGCTCGTGCAATAGCTAAAAGTTGTCTTTGACCTTGGCTAAGTCCAGCACCTGCACCTGTAAGCATAGTATTATATCCATCAGACAGATGTGTTATAAAACCATGAGCATTAGCAAGTTTTGCTGCTGCAATACATTCTTCATCGGTTGCATCAAGTCTACCATATCTAATATTATCCATAACAGTGCCTGTAAATAAATATGTATCCTGAAGCACTATACCAAGTGATTTTCTAAGGTCAGCTTTTTTAATTTTATTTATATTTATACCATCATAACGGATTTTACCATCATCTATATCATAGAAACGGTTTATAAGATTGGTAATTGTGGTTTTACCCGCACCAGTTGCACCAACAAATGCAACTTTTTGACCAGGTTCAGCATAAAGGGTAACGTTTTTTAATACAAGCTTATTTTCCTCATAACCGAAATCTACATCAAACATTCTAACATCGCCCTGTAGCTTTGTATAGGTTAATGTGCCATCACCATGAGGGTGTTTCCAAGCATAGTTTCTTGTATGTTCATTGGTTTCGATAATTTGACCATTTTCTTCTTTAACTTCAACAAGAGTAACATAACCGTTATCTGTTTCAACTTCTTCATCAATAAGATTAAAAATACGCTGTGCACCAGCAAGTGCCATAGCAACCATGCTAACTTGTTGAGAAATCTGCTGAATTGGCATTGAAAATGATTTTGAAAGTGTTAAAAATGCAACTACAACACCAGTTGTAATATTTTCACTGCCAGAAATAGCTAAATATCCGCCAATCATTGCAACAAGCACATATTGTAAATTGCCTATTTGAGCTAAAACAGGCATTAAAATATTCGCAAACTTGTTTGCGTGTTGAGCCTCGCCAAATAATGCATCATTTTTCTTTACAAAATTTTCTTTTGCTTTTTCCTCATGACAGAACACTTTTACTACTTTTTGTCCGCCAATCATTTCTTCTATATATCCGTTTATATCTGCTAATGCAAACTGTTGACTAATAAAGTATCTGGTGCTATTTCCACCTATGAATTTTGTAACTACAAAGACTAAAACTGACATTACTGCAACTAATAAAGATAGTATTAAACTATATCTGAGCATAACAATAAATGTTGCAATTACACTTACAGAACAAGATATTAGCTGTGGAAGTGCCTGAGAAATAAACTGTCTAAGTGTATCAGTATCATTGGTATAATGGCTCATAATATCGCCATGTGTATGTGTATCAAAATATTTAATTGGCAGTGCTTGCATATGATTAAACATATCATCACGAATATTTTTCAAACAGCCTTGAGAAACTTTAATCATCAAACGGTTATATGCCAGAGTACATATAACACCTATTAAATAAATACCCGCTAACATTAAAAGCATATTTGCAAGCTCTGTGAAAACAGGATTTTTTTCCAGCAGCAAAGGTTCAATAAAATCATCTACTAAAACCTGAATAAACATAGAACCAATTACATTTGCTGCTGTTGAAATTAAAATACATATACATGCAACTACAAATACAATTTTAGCATGGCTTATAATGTAATTTAAAAGACGCTTAATAGTAGCACTGGTATATCTTCTTTCCATGTTTTATTCCTCTCCTTTCTGCTGTGATTTATAAACTTCTTGATATATCTTGTTATTTTTTAGAAGTTCATCATGAGTACCTATGCTATCTATTTTATCATCGTCCATAACAATAATCATATCTGCATCTTCAACTGAAGAAATACGTTGGGCGATAATAATTTTTGTTGTGTCTGGAATTTCCTCACGGAATGCCTTACGGATAAGAGCATCGGTTTTAGTATCAACCGCAGAAGTTGAATCGTCAAGAATTAAGATTTTAGGCTTTTTAAGTAGTGCTCTAGCGATACATAAACGCTGTCTTTGACCACCAGATACATTAGTACCCCCATGCTCAATATATGTATCATATTTATGAGGGAAAGTCTGAATAAACTCATCAGCTTGAGCGAGTTTACAAGCATGAATTATAGCTTCATCACTTGCATTTTCATCGCCCCATCTCAAGTTTTCTTTGATTGTACCAGAGAATAACACATTCTTTTGCAGAACCATTGCGACATTATCTCTTAAAGTTTCAATATCATAAGTTCTTACATCTTTTCCGCCTACTAAAACTCTACCATGGGTTACATCATAGAGTCTAGGTATAAGCTGAACTAAACTACTTTTACCAGAACCAGTGCCGCCAATTATTCCGACTGTTGCACCTGATGGTATAGTAAGGTTTATATTTTCAAGTGCATAAATATCTTTGTTCTTGTAATATCCAAAATCCACATTTTCAAAACAGATAGAACCATCTGTAACTTCCATATCTGGATTTTGCGGGTTTGTTATATCGCTTTTTTCATCTAACACTTCTACAATACGCTCACATGAACTTTGTGCAATGGTAATAATTACAAGCACCATAGAAAGCATCATCAAAGAAATCATAATCTGCATTGCATAAGTGATAAGGCTTGTAAGCTGACCAGTTGTAAGGTCTACACCACCAGAAAGCACAATCATTCTAGCACCAAGCCAGAAAACTAAAATCAAACAAGTATATACAACAAATTGCATTAAAGGAGCATTTAAAGAAACATAGCTTTCTGCCTTTAAGAATTTATTATATAAATCGGTTGAAACCTTATTAAATTTCTTTTTCTCATGCTCCTCACGAACAAATGATTTAACAACTCGAATACCACTTAAATTTTCTTGTACTACGCTATTTAAGTAATCATAAGTATCAAAAACTTGTTCAAAAATAGGGTGTGCTTTATGTACTATAAGTGCAAGACCGCCACCAAGTATAGGTATCATAACAAGTAATACTAAAGCTAATTTTACGCTTATAGTAAAAGACATACAAAGTGAGAATACAAGCAACAAAGGAGCTCTAACAGCAATACGAATTATCATTTGATAAGCATTTTGCATATTAGTTATATCAGTTGTAAGACGAGTTACAAGACCTGCAGATGAAAACTTATCAATATTTGAGAATGAGAAACCTTGAATATGAAAATACATATCTTGACGTAAATTTCTTGCAAAACCTGTTGCAGCTTTTGCAGCCTTTGCACCTGCTAAAAGACCAAAAAGCATACCAAGTAATACACATATAATCATTGCAATACCAAGTTTAGCAAGAACATTTAAATTTCCGCCATATATACCTTTATCAATTATACTTGCCATTAAAAATGGAACAACAATTTCCATTACAACTTCAAGGCAAGCATATAAAGCCGTTTGTAGTGATTCGGTTTTAAATTCACGAATACTTTTCATTAATTTTTTTACCACAGTTTCATATACTCCCTTCTTTTAAATAACATTTATAAATCAATTTTATCTTGTGAAATATTAGCAATCATTCTGTCAAAAAATGAATTAAGCATTGTTATTTCTTCTTGTGAAAATCCTTTACACATTTCATGAAAAACTTGATAATCTTTAGCATCTAATTTTTTAAACATATTTTTAGATTGGTCTGTACAGCTTATTTTTTTAAGCCTTTTATCAATCTCACTTGGACAGCATTTAACAAAGCCCTTGCTTTCAAGACGTTGTAAAATTCCTGTCATAGTTGGGTGTGAAACTTTTTCGTATTTTTCTAAATCCTTTTGATTTATCTCTGATATTCCTTGCTCCTCCATTTCACTTATTTCTTTGAGCACTCTAATCTGTGCAAATGTTAACCCCATATCACTTGCCCATTTGTCCATCATACGTTTAAAGGTTCTGTCTATTATTGCTATCTTTAAACCATATGACAATTCTTCTTCCACATCTTCACCTCCATAAATTAAGTAGCATACTACGTAATTTTAAATTAGATATTTTTAATTGTCAAGCATTTTTATAATTCTTCACACAAAATACTTTTATTTAAATAAAAAGTAGATAGCTTTTTGCTATCTACTGACTTATAAATTTACTCTTTCTGAACCTATTTTTTGATAAACAATCTGTTTTTGTTGTTCTGTTGGACTCCATTCAAAGTATATTTCAATTATTTTATCATCATAACATAAAATATATTCATTTTCGTTTGTACCATCATCAAAAGCAAGCTGATATACTTCATTTGCTGACCATGGTTTAGCATCTATTTTTTTATAGCTTTTATATTTTTGATTAACTATTGCATCTTTACATATATTATACAGCGATTGAAATTTTACAAATGTTATTTCATACCTCATATAAGGTAAATTTTCATAATCATCATCATTTTTTGGATATTGCCAAGTTTCAAATTGCTCTAAAAATACAGATTTGCTTTGTATGCGTTCAGCAATATAATCATTAGAATTTACATCTATTAAATCACTGACCACAAGAGGAACTTTGTCAATATAGTTATTTTTTTCATCTATATTACTATTTGATGCCAATTTAATTGAAATAGCAGTAAATAATGCAGTTATTGCAAAACTCAGTATAAAACATAAAGCAAGTGTTATTGCTCTATTGGTATTTCTTTTAACTTTATTATCCTTAAGTACCTGCTTAATACCATTTATAAATACAAATAACAACATCATAGATATAAATATTGATATAGCCCCATAACTTAATAATTTATTATCATCAAATATTACACTAATAAGCCAAACGGTTAAAAATGCAAATACAATATATGTCATTGTTTTTTGCAGTTTTGTTTTTCCTTTAGGTGGCAAAAATTCGCCATCTTCTGCAAGTTTAGTCGCCTTTTCATGCCAGCGAAAATATCCTATTATTTCAGCTAAATACAATATAAAAGTCAAAAACCAAAGAAATCCTGCTAAAACATATATAGAATTTGAAAAAAGTTCAACCGGTTGATTTAAAAATCTTGAAATAAGAATAAATTCTTGAACTACAGCTAAACCCAATAAAACAAAATAAGAAGGTAAAAAATTCTTTTTAGCTGCATTATGTATTGTTTCAACCGTAATCTGAGCATCTGTTTCAATAGGCACAGCTTGCAAGTTTTCATTATAAAATATCTGCATTTGTGCCGACTGACAAGCTATTTTCCAACCTGTATGTTCACAAAATTCATAAAAATCTTTTTGTTTATTTGATGGTTCTGGGTCAAATTCTGATGCATTAGGATAATAACAAACATTAAATTTTAGCTTTTGCGGTTCAATTTTCTTATAAACCCAACCAAACATATCCATTTTGCTTATCAGCCAACCTTTTTCAGCCATTTTCTCAAGGTGTTTTTCAATACCTTTAATATCAAAAAATGAGAATATTTCAAATCTACGTTTTGTGGTTTTCATAGTTAGCCCTCCTCACCAAAAGCCTTTTTATAATCATTTATCTGGGCGAGTAATCTACTATATTCATTATCCAACATTTCTTTGCCTTTTTCTGTTATTATATAACTTCTTTTTCTGCCTTCTACCTTTGTTTCTTTTATCATATTTTCTTCTAAAAACTGCTCTAAAAGCGTGTAAAGTGTGCCTGAGCCGATATTTACACGTCTATTTGTCATGCTTGGCACTTTATCTAGGATATCCATACCATAACATTCATCTTTCAAACACAAAAGAGTATAAAACATTTGCTCGGTTAAGGTTTTAAATTTAGCTCTTGGCATTTAAATACCCCCTATTCTCGAATATCGAGTTTTATTCTATCTTTAGTATATTCTCGATAATCGAGAAAGTCAAGTTTTATTTTTATATATTACTTATATTCAACAAAATATATATTTTGTCTATAATTTAAAAAAGCGGTGAGATTAACTCACCGCCTAATTTTTATCTGCATTTGCTAATCTTATTACAACCGCAACCATCATTACGACGTTGCTCATTACAGCCACAATCATTATGACGAGTTTCTTGTTTTGGTGGGAAAAATGCATCTACTGGAAATTCAAATCTTTCAAAAATTTCACATGGGTCATCACAACTACCATCATCAGAACAACTGCAATCACGCTCTGGCATACAAATATCATATGCAGGCATTAAAAGCTGAATATCACGCTCTAAACGCATAATTGAGAACTGACCTAATGTTACAAAAAGCTTATTACAGTTATCATCAAGTGCAATATCTTCTCCACCAAAGCACTGACCTACACAGCTAGGTACATTGTTTACATCACAACAGCAACCACAGCAATAATTAGGTTCTACAATCTTAGCTTCTAAGATAACAGGTTCTACTGTCTCTACAACTGCGATTGGCTTATTAGCTGACTGTAGATATTGTAAATCAGCACCATTTGAACAATATCTTGAGCTAAAAATTCTTGCACCGCCATCACTGCCAAATAACACTGCTCTCTTATCATAAACAGCAAGACCGTTTAGCAGTCTTGGACAGCCTACATTAGTGCTTGCCTCAACTGTAATACGATAGAAAAATCTCACATCAACAGAGTAAAATCCCTTATTATATTGGATTTTCTCAACATCAATGTTAGCATATAACAGCTCAGCACATCTTGGCTTAACATTTACACAATGATTATTGATAAAAGCCTGTGATTCGGTAGTTAAATAAACTCTTAAATCACGAACACATTCTTTACTTTTGCAAGAATCATACACTTTATTGGTATGAATACATACAGCCTCACGGAAACAATTACTTGAACAATTATTTGAGTTTATAGGACCTGCTGACATTCTTTCAGACATAAAACAAAACCTCCAATTTTAAGTTTTATACCATAGAATATGAATAAAATTTAAAATGTGTGAATTAAATTCTAGGCATATTTCTAGGTTGTGGAACTGGTTGAACGTCAAATTCTGGATTATATGCATAGTAATTTTTTGCATCTAAATTTTCCTGAACGGTACGAAGTGCATCACCAAACAATAAACTCTCAAACATAACGATTTTATATGTTCCATATAATTTCTATGTTTCCATCTGCTATATTTATAATTTTTATCAAAGTATCAACTACAGATTGTTTATCTTCAAATGAGATTTGCTCCCATTTTTGAACATGATTTGATATTATAATATCCTTATCATCATATGTAAATGATATATTTTCTAGCTGTTTTTTTTCATTATCTAACTCACTGATTTTATTATTTATATATTCCATCAAAATAGCATTTGCACCCGCTACATTTGAAATTAACTTATCTATTTCTTTATCAATTTCAGCAATACGTATTTTATTTTTGTTAGGATTTATTTTTTTTTCATGTTTTGAAAGCGTTTTAAATTCAGCTAAACGGGTTTTAATTGCATTTAAAACATATTCTTCTAATATATCAGCATATATAGTACCACCTGTACCAATACACTTAGCTTTTTTTGTTGCTAAAGCTGTACCGCAAATAAAATATCTATGCCATTTAGTATTTGATTTTGCAATACTTAGGCTATGACCACATCTACCACATTTAACTTTACCTATAAGCCATGAATTTTTAGCTTTACAAGTTCGAGTTGACTGACGATTATTTAAACAACGAATTCTGCATTTTATCCAATCACTTGATGATATTATCCCCTTATGTGGAGCAATTACAAGTTCTTTATTTTTTTTACCTTTATATAAGTAACAAGCATTAAACCCTGTAAACTCAGATGCAGGGTTTATAATATTAACTCCTTTGCTTTTAAAAAAATTATATACATCAGCATCAGCTTTAACATATATAGGATTTTTAAGAATTTCACTTATTCTTGCACTACTCCAGCAGCCTCCCCTTAGATGTTTTATATTATTCTCACTAAAATATCTTATAATATCACCTAATGAGTTTTCAGGATTTTTATACATTGAAAACATAATCTTTATTTGCTCAGTTTCCTCATTTATAGGTGTATACATAGATGTTTTTACTCCATCTATTATGGTATCAGTTTTGTTAAATCCATATGGTATACGTCCCCCCATATAAAATCCACGTTTACACCTTGAATAATATGCATCACTCACACGTTTTTGTATTGTTTCTCTCTCAAGTTGTGCAAAAACAATACATATATTAAGCATAGCTCTACCAATAGGCGTAGAAGTATCAAACTTTTCAGTTGAAGAAACAAATTCTACATTATACTTTGTAAATATATCCATCATATTAGCAAAATCAAGTATTGAACGGCTTATACGGTCGAGCTTATATACTATAACCCTTGAAATAAGCCCTTGTTTTACATCTTCTAACATTTGCTCAAAAGCTGGACGATTTGTATTTTTACCACTATATCCCCTATCTATATATTCTCTATATGGATTTCCATGTGTTTCATATTTACAATATTCTAATTGACTTTCTATAGATATACTGTCTACTTTTTCTACTGATTGCCTTGAATATAATGCATCATACATTGCTTATCCCCTATTGATATTTTAAAAATACTGAAAAAAGTTCTTTTTCAATTTCTGATTTAATATCTTGAAATTCTTTTTTATTATACTCTGGACGTTTATTTATAATATTAAATTGCATTTTTTCTATTGATATTTCTTCTATTGGATAACACAAATTAAATCCCTCCTTTACTGTTATAATCATATGAATAACAATAAAAAAAGATGATATATAACAGTTGTCCTGCTATATATCATCTAAATAATAAATTCTTATTTAAGCTATGCTTTGAAACATGCTATTCTCTGGTTCTTTTTGAGCAAATTTTTCTGCCATATCATTATTATTTGCTCTGGTTGTAGTTCTTGTTGTACCACCTGAAACATATACTTTTCCACATTCTGGGCAAATGCTTGTATGAATTGTCACAGATTGACTAACAACTTCTCTATTCTCACGTTTAGCCTTTGCTTGCTCACGGGTTACATGCTCTTGTTCATGACCTCTTACAGCAGAAGCAACCTGTTCTGGTGCAATATTAGTTGCGGTTTTAAATGAAACTCCTGGGTCATCTGAACCATCTTGATATTTACGATTTTCACAAGTTTGACATTCAGCTTCTTCCATTACTTCCATAGGTGATTTTGTTTCCTCTGAATTTTCTTGTGCATTAAGAGCATTATTGTCATCTAAGTATTTTATTCTACCTCTAACAGCATATTCAGCAGGGTCTATACCCTCACGAATAGTAGGTAATTGTGGCTCACTAAAGCTAGGAGTTTGAAAAGCTGGTTCATTTACTGGTGCATTTGTTTGATTACTCTGTTTTTCTATTGATGTATTATTTTTATTAACTTTGTCTACATTTCCAGAAAAATATGTATAATTTGCACCTAAACTAATAGAATTTAAAACTGACATATTTCACTCCCCCTTTTGAGGTATTTAAATGTTTATCTATGATTACAGTTTACTATAATTCTTATATATTTTCAATCATATATAAAAAAAGAACAGAGAAATTATATCCTCTGACTTTTTTCATAAATAATCAATCTCTTTTCAAATCAATTATAAGTTTACCATCTGTATATGAGATAAAAGACTTTGTTTTTATATTGTCTTTAAAAATTTCTCCTGTTCGGAATACAATAATAATCCACCGGCTAAGCCGGTGGTTTTTCATATGCGGGCAAAGCCCTATAATACTGGCTGCGTCTTAAGACGCATTACGGTCTGACACTCGCAAAAGACTATTACTTGCTACCCGTAAACGGGTCTACATATTCTTTTAATGTCATTTGGTCTTGTATCATATCCTCTTTTAATTGATTCCTTATGTATTCTTGTATCTTTTTTGCATTTTTTCCTG
>JAGHIZ010000024.1 GCA_017886875.1 Butyricicoccus sp.
CACTTATTTACTCTACTAATAGTAGCGGTACTTGCACCTGTTTCCTGCACAATATCGCTATAAATTTGACCTTGGTCAAGCATTTTTGCAACCTGAAAACGCTGTGCCATAGCACGAAGTTCGGTTATTGTACATAAATCTTCAAAGAAATTATAGCACTCCTCAATAGATTGTAAGGACATAATTCCTGCAAAAAGCTGATCCATATGAACATCTTTCAGTTTACCGTTCATATTGACACCTCCATAAACACTTACTGGAATTATCTTAACATATTATCATGCGAAAGTAAACAACCCTAGGCTATAATTTATGTTAACTTTTTATGTCCAAATATCAAGATATTTCTACAATAATCGCCTTTACAAGTCTTCTAAAGGCTTCACCACGATTATCTGCTGTTTCATTTACTTCACTTCCAGATAGCTCTTTCATAACAATTCCCGCTGCCATATTAGTAATCATAGCTATACCAAGTACATTTATAGAGCAGTGAGCCGCTTCAATCGCTTCAAATACAGTTGACATACCAACTGCATCTGCACCTAAAGTTCTAAAAGCTCTAATTTCTGCTGGGGTTTCAAATTGTGGCCCATTAACTCCAATATAAACGCCTTCATGTAGTTTTATACCCGTTTTCTTTGATGCATTTCTTGCAATTTCTTGTAAAGCTGGTGTATATGTGAAAGTCATATCATGAAAACGTGGTCCAATTCTATCATCATTTTTACCTGTAAGCGGACTTTTACCTGTAAAATTTATATGGTCAGTAATCATCATAAAATCGCCCACTGAATAATTAGTGTTTATACCACCTGATGCATTGGTTAAAATAAGAGTTTTAACACCTAAAAACTTCATAACTCTAACTGGGAAAACAATATCTTCTGGCTGATGACCTTCATAGCCATGAAGTCTACCCTGCATACAAATAACCTGCTTTCCCTCTATCTCACCACACACAAAGCGGGCAATATGACCTGGAGCACTTGCAAAAGGCATATTTGGCACATCTGAGTAGTTAATAATAACAGGTGATTTAATTTCATCTGCGAGTGGTTGAAGTCCTGAGCCTAAAATAATACCGATTTCAGGCATTTTATCAAGTTTACTTTTTATATAATCAGCCGCAACTATAATCTTTTCATACATAGTTTTATTCACCTCTTAAAATTAAAGCTGCTGTAAAATCGCATCTGTATGCATTTGAGTTTGTGCTTTTGCTTTTTCAATATCAATAGTTAAATATTCACCATCTTTATAAAGCACCTTACCATCTACCATAGTCAGCTTGATATCACTTCCCTGTGCAGCATAAACAAGATTACAAGCTATATCAGTTGCAGGATACATATTAGGCACATCTGTATTAATAACAATAATATCAGCTTTTTGACCTACTGAAATTTTGCCGCTATCCATTCTACCTTGTGATTTAAAGCCGTTTAAAGTTGCTGCACTAAGTGCCTGTTTAGGTGTAACAACTGTTGGGTCACCTGTAACACCTTTGTAAAGAAGTGCAAACAAATATAAATCCTGCATAATATTTAAATTATTATTAGATGCACAACCATCTGTACCAAGTGCAATATTTATACCCTTTTCAAGCATTTTTGGAATAGGTGCAAAACCAGATGCAAGTTTCATATTGCTCACTGGATTACATGCAACAGTTACACCATACTTTTTAAACAGCTCAATATCTTCATCTTCTACCCACACACAATGAGCCGCAGTTGTAGGCTGGTCAAATAACCCTAAATCGGCAAAATATTTAGCTGGTGTTTTGCCATGACGTTGTTTACATTCTTCATGTTCTTTCTTAGTTTCTGATAGATGAATATGCACATTAACATTTTCACTTTTTGCATGTTTTGCAATAGCTTCAACAACTTTTGGTGTTGTTGTATACTCGCCATGAATACATAAATCAATTTTAAGTCTGCCATTACCTGCATTTTGATAGTTTTTAAGCAAATCCATATTATCTTTATAAGCTTCAAGCTGTTCATAGTCTTGGTCGCTGAAAACTGTAAGCCCTCTGCTTAAATTACATTTAATTCCGCTATCTAAAATGCTTTTTGCCATTGTCTGACTAAAGAAATACATATCAGAAAATGATACTGTACCAAATCTAATCATTTCTGCACAAGCTAAAGTTGTTGATGCCGCAATAGCACTATCAGTCAGTTTATCTTCAAATGGAAATATTTTTTCATTTAGCCATCTATCAAGTGGTAAATTTTCACCGTAACCACGAAGTAAAGTCATAGGTGCATGGGAATGTGCATTCACAAAGCCCGACATCATAAGACCATGTTTTCCGTTATATACTTCTCCAAAGTCCTCTTGTGGCTTTTCAGTGCCAATATAAGCTATTTTACCGTCTTTAATTCCGATAAATGCATTTTTTTGTACTTCAAAATTTTCATCTAAATAATCAATATGTTCAAATAGCATGTTTTCACAACCTTTTTTTATTTATTGCTTTTATTATATCAAATATTTATATATTTTTAAACACTTTAAATTTACACCCAAATTTATCCAAGACTTTTATTTTGTAATATGCGTATTTTTTGCATGAAAGCGGGGAAAATGCTTTTAAAGGCAAGTATAAAAAACGGAGGAAATACAATGCAGACAAAAGTTGAAATTTGCGGTGTAAATACATCAAAACTTACAACTATTCCTACAAAAGAAATGGATAACTTGCTTAGAAAAGCTTCAAACGGTGACATAAAAGCTCGTGAAAAATTAATAAATGGGAATTTACGTCTTGTACTTTCTGTAATTCAGCGTTTTAACTCAAGAGGCGAAGCAATAGATGATTTATTTCAAGTTGGTTGTATAGGTCTTATAAAAGCTATTGATAACTTTAATTGTGATTTAAATGTTAGATTTTCAACATATGCTGTGCCAATGATTATTGGTGAAGTTCGCAGATATTTAAGAGATAATAGTACAATTCGTGTTTCACGCTCAATGCGTGATATAGCTTATAAAGCTTTACAAGCTAAAGAAAGTTTTATCCGTGAAAATCAACGTGAACCAACTATGACCGAGCTTGCAAAGCTATTAGATATGAAAGAAGAAGATGTAGTTTTTGCTCTTGATGCTATGCTTGCACCAATTTCACTTTTTGAACCTGTGTTTTCTGATGGAACAGATACCGTATGTGTTATGGACCAAGTGGGCGACCATAAAAACACTGATGAACATTGGCTTGAGCATATAGCAATCAAGGAAGCTATAAAATCGCTTAATAAACGTCAACAACATATAGTTCAAATGAGATTTTTTGAAGGTAGAACTCAAACAGAAGTTGCAAATGAAATTAGGATTTCACAAGCTCAAGTTTCAAGACTTGAAAAAACCGCACTTGAGCATATAAGAAAGTATATATAATTTTTGCAACGGTTGCAGATAGCTTTTAGTTATCTCGCCTTTAAATACGGAGAAAGCGACGCAAGATATAAGTTTTTATATCTTACGCCGCTTTTTGCGAATATATTCTTAAATTCTCGCTACACCGCTTTTAACTGCTGCATCAGCAACTGCTTTTGCAACTGCCTTAATTACCTTTTCATCAAATGCCATTGGCATAATATACTCTGGTGTTAGTTCTTCCTGAGGTATTACATAAGCAATAGCTTCAGCCGCTGCAAGCTTCATTTCTTCATTAATATCACTTGCACGAACGTCTAATGCACCTCTAAAAATTCCTGGGAATGCAAGCACATTGTTTATTTGGTTTGGATAATCAGAACGACCTGTACCAACAACAGCAGCACCGCCCTTTTTAGCATCTTCCGGCCAAATTTCTGGCACTGGATTTGCCATTGCAAAAACCATAGGGTCTTTTGCCATTGTGCTAACCATTTCAGCTGTAAGCACCTGTGGAGCTGACATACCGAAAAATACATCTGCACCCTTGATAGCATCTGCAAGTGTACCTGTCATATGTTCTCTATTTGTTACCTTAGCCATTTCAGCCTGTTCAGGATTTAAACGCTCGTCACCCTCACAAACAATACCAAAACGCTCGCACATAATGATATTTTTAACACCAAGGAACATTAAAAACTTAGTTACCGCAATAGCTGCCGCACCACAGCCATTTACAACCATTTTAATTTCATCAACTTTACGACCTGTTAAGCGACAAGCGTTAATTAGTGCTGCACCACAACAAACCGCTGTGCCATGCTGGTCATCATGGAAAACAGGAATATCACAAACTTCCTTTAGTCTGCGTTCAATTTCAAAACAGCGAGGCGCGGAAATATCCTCAAGGTTAATACCACCAAAAGAACCAGATATCAGTTCGATTGTGCGAACAATTTCATCGACATCTTTACTTTTTACACAAAGCGGAAATGCATCAACATCAGCAAATGCTTTAAATAATGCACATTTACCCTCCATTACAGGCATACCAGCCTCTGGACCAATATCGCCAAGACCTAAAACCGCTGTACCATCTGTAATAACTGCCACTAAATTGTGTCTGCGTGTATATTTATAGCTAAGTGATGGGTCATCTTTAATTTTAAGGCATGGCTCTGCAACTCCTGGTGTATATGCTACAGATAAATCTTCCTTTGAATTTACCTCACATCTTGCTACTACTTCAATTTTACCTGCCCATTTTTCATGTGCAAGTAATGCTTTTTCTTTTGCGTCCATAAAATAAAAGCTCCTTTTCTACATAATAAACCAATTACTTTCAGTTTACACTACTTTTAGCGTTTTGTATAGGCTATAATGATTGTTTTTTTATAGTTCATTTTTATTGCTTGACAAAATACATATTTTATATTATGCTTTAAATGTACCCTCCCCCTGTAGGGGGTATATTTGGAAAGGAGTGATATTTTTGGAGTCACGTTTTAATGTAACTGGTATGAGTTGTGCTGCTTGTTCTGCACATGTAGAAAAAGCGGTTAAACAGCTTAACGGAATAAAAAATGTAGAAGTCAATCTGCTAACAGGCAGTATGACAGTCGATTTTGATGAAAATGTATTATCTGATGATGATATAATAAATGCTGTTGTTTGTGCAGGTTATGGTGCATCATCAGCACAAAATACTGAGCCTAAAAAAACATCAAATGATGATGTTAAACAGATGAAATTTAGAATTTCTGTTTCATTTGTGTTTTTAATAATTTTGATGTATGTTTCCATGGGGCATATGATAGGTATTCCCCTGCCTAGCTTTTTAACTGGAACTGAAAATGCTGTAAGTTTTGCTCTTACTCAATTTTTACTCACACTTCCAATAGTTATCGTTAACAAAAAATACTATGTAAATGGCTTTAAATCTCTTATACATAAAGCTCCCGCTATGGATACACTTATAGCTGTTGGTTCAAGTGCTGCTCTTATTTATAGCATATTTGCACTTTATCAAATTGGCTATGGTTTAGGACATAATAATATAGATTTAGTACATCACTATATGCATGATTTATACTTTGAATCTTCAGCTATGATTTTAACTCTTGTTACACTTGGTAAATACCTAGAAAGCAGAGCAAAAAAACAAACTACAGAGGCAATTTCTAAGCTTATGAACTTACGCCCACAAACTGCAACTGTAATTCGTGATAATAAAGAAATAACAATTCCTATTGATAATGTAAATATAGGTGATATTGTTGTTGTTCGTGCTGGTCAAAGTGTTCCAGTAGATGGCACAATTATTTCTGGTAATGCGGTTTTAGATGAGTCTGCACTAACAGGCGAAAGCTTGCCTGTTGATAAAACAGTAAACGATACTGTTATATCTGCATCAATAAGCAAAGGCGGATATTTTACTTTTAAAGCGACCAAAGTCGGAAATGACACCACACTTTCACAAATGATTAAGCTTGTAGAAGACGCTAGTGCATCAAAAGCACCTATAGCTAAACTTGCTGATAAAGTAGCGGGTGTATTTGTTCCTGTTGTGCTTTGTATATCGCTAATAACCTTTATTGTATGGCTAATGCTTGGTAAGGATTTCTCTTTTGCTTTATCTAGTGCTATAACTGTGTTAGTTATCTCTTGCCCATGTGCATTAGGTCTTGCTACACCGGTTGCAATTATGGTTGGTACTGGTGTAGGTGCTAAAAATGGCGTTATTTTTAGGTCTGCTGAGGCTCTTGAGCATTTGCACAGTGTAAATGCTGTTGTTTTAGATAAAACAGGCACAATAACAGAAGGCAAACCTGTTGTTACTGATATAATTGCAGCTAATAGTTTTACAGAAAATGAACTTCTTGAACTTGCATATTCACTTGAAGTTTTAAGTGAACACTCACTCGCACAAGCTATTGTAAACTACTGCAAGGATAAAAATATACAAATTGCTAAAGCTGATAATTTTGAAACACTATCTGGCAAAGGTATAACTGCAAATATTGATAATATTTTCTGTGTTTCAGGTAATATAAAGCTATTTAATGAGCTTGGTATACAAATAACGGAAAATACCGAGCTTGCAAATCAAGGCAAAACACCTTTATATTTTGCAAAAGATAATAAACTTGTTGGTATTATTGCGGTTGCTGATGCGGTCAAAGCTAACAGTAGCTTTGCAGTAGATACACTTGAAAAAATGGGTATTTCTGTTACAATGCTTACAGGTGATAATAAAAAAACCGCAAATGCTATTGCCCAAAGTGTAAATATAAAAAATGTTATTTATGAGGTTATGCCTCAAGATAAAGAAAAACATATAAAAAGCTTACAAGAAAGCGGTAAAACTGTTGCAATGATTGGCGATGGTATAAATGATGCTCCCGCTTTAGTTCGTGCTGATGTAGGTATAGCCATTGGTGCTGGTACAGATATTGCTATTGAGTCTGCTGATGTTGTGTTGATGAAATCCGATTTAGTAGATGCTGTAAATGCTATTTTACTTTCTAAAAATGTTATTAGAAATATAAAGCAAAATTTATTCTGGGCATTTATTTATAACTGTATTGGTATACCGCTTGCAGCAGGTGTTCTTTCTCCTGCCCTTAGACTTACACCTATGTTTGGTGCTGCCGCTATGAGCTTATCCTCTGTATGCGTTGTTATGAATGCACTTCGTTTAAATAGCTTTAAATCTATAAATAAAAAAACTAATGTAAAGGAAGATGTTAAAATGAAAAAGACAATTAAAATTGAAGGTATGATGTGTCCACGTTGCTCTGGTCATGTCAAAGATGCTCTTATTAAGCTTGATGGTGTTGCTAATGCTGAAGTAAGTCATGAAACAGGTCTTGCAGAGCTTACACTTAATAAAGATATCTCAAATGATATTCTTTCTAAAGCTGTAACTGATGCTGGTTATGATGTGGTAGAAATTCTATGAGAGCAGACAAAAACAAAGTAGAGCCTTTATTAAAAACTGCTAGAGGTCAAGTAGATGCAATATTAAAAATGGTTGAAGATGATAGATATTGCATAGATATTATCAATCAGCTTTTAGCGGCTGAGGCTCTTATTAAAAAAGCTAGAAAAGTAGTTTTAAAAGCTCATCTTGAAGGCTGTGTACTTGATGCGGCTTGCTCATCAGATACTGAGGACCGCACAGAAAAACTAGATGAAATTATAAAATTACTTGATAAAATGGAACGCTAAAATATTGCATTTTTACTTTATTATCGTTATACTTACCATAATAGTAATAATTAAGGAGAATATAAAATGCAAAAAGGCGACCAGAAAAAACTTAATTTACTTCTAACTGGTATTCGTGCAAGACTTGAGCAAAATAAAGATTATTTTGGAGTTGTAAAATGTACTTTTGTAGCAGGAAAAAAGAAATTTCCTGCAAGTATATCGCTTTCTGATGGCAATTATATATTAAAATTCCAAGGTGTATCTAATACTGTTTCACCAAATGAAATTACAGATTTCTTTGCCAAGCAAGCTGAACAATATGAACAGTCTGAGCTTGTTTATGAAGAACGTGGTGCAGTTATCACTATCACTTGTAATGCTAAAGGCGTGAATATGAAACAAAGTGAGCCTAAAACTACACCTAATAAAACCGTTAACAACCCGCTTTTATCAAACGATAGAGAGTATTGTATACGAGTTGATAAAGCAAGCGAGCTTTTAAAGGAGATTGGTATTTTAACCGCTGAAGGCAAAATCAAAAATGATATGATACGCAAATACAATCAGATTGACCACTATGTTGAGCTTGTAGCACCAATGTTCCAAAAAGATGATAGTGAGGAAATTTTACTGCTTGACTGTGCTTGTGGTAAATCTTATTTGAGCTTTGTTATGAACTACTATTTGCGTGAAGTGTTACACCGTCGTTGTCGTGTTATTGGTATTGATATCAACGAACATGTTATATCTGAAAGTAAAAAGATGGCTAAACGCTTAGGTTATCATAATATGGAGTTTATTCAAGCGGATTTAAACACTTATCAGCCTCCAAAAAATGTAACTGCTGTTATTTCACTTCATGCGTGTGATATTGCAACTGACCTTGCTTTAGGTACTGCTATTCGTGCAAAGGCTAAATATATAGCTTGCGTGCCTTGTTGTCATAAAGAGCTTTTGGAGCAGTATCACTTGCCAGAACTAGATGCTTTAACTCGTCATGGTGTATTTAAAGCACGTTTTAATGATGTTTTAACCGATAGCATGAGAGCATTAAAGCTTGAAGCTGAGGGTTATAAAGTTTCTGTTGTTGAATATATATCACCTCTTGATACACCTAAAAATTTACTTATTCGTGCTACATATACTGGAAGTAAAAATGCTCGTAGTGAGGCAGAATATAACGCTGTCCGCAGAGCTTTAGGCACTTATTCTGAACTTGACAGACAATGTGACCAAATGAATACATTTTTTATAACAGATGATGATTTAATATAAAACTAAAGCCGATAAACCTAATGGATTTATCGGCTTTTTATTTAATTTATATATTTGCTTTCAAACTCATCAGCTGAAATTGGTTTACTATATAGATAACCTTGGGCATAGTCGCAATTAATTGATTTTAAAAATGCTTCTTGAGTTTGAGTTTCAACACCTTCTGTAACTGTTCTTATGCCGAAACCATTAGCAATAGAAATTATATTTTCCATCATTTGCTTTTGTTTTTTTCCTGTATGAATAGAGCGTAAAAACTCTTTATCAAGCTTTATTTCATCAAGTTCAATATTAGTAAATGTATTCAAAGAGGAATATCCACTTCCAAAATCGTCCATTGATATTTGAAAACCCTTTTCCCTTAGTGCAATTATTGTATTATTTAAGGTTTCAATATTCTCTGCAACAAGACCTTCTAAAATCTCTAATACTATATATTTATTATCAATCCCATATTTTTCAGTTATATTGCAAAGCTTTTTAATATAATCTTTACGATAAAATAAAAGCTTAGATTGATTTATAGATATAGGGATTATTTTCTTTCCTTGCTCAAGCCATTTACGCTGCAAAGCACAAACCTTTTCAACCATATATAAATCAAGTGATACGCAAAATCCATTTGACTCAAAAAGTGGTATAAAATCATTTGGAAATATCATTTTTCCATCTGGTCTTATCCATCTAACCAATGCTTCTGCCCCAATAATTTCATTAGTTGAAAGATTTTTCTTTGGCTGTAAAAATAGCTTAAATTCATTATTTTCTAGGGCTTGTTCCATACAATTTTCAATTTCATTTTGAAAAATCTTTTTTTCTTTTACTGATGAAGCATAAAATGCTATTTCATTTTCATAGCCTTGTTTTATTGTTTTTAGTGCAAACTCTGCTTCATTTAACATATCAGATATAGGCAATGCTTTTTGACTGCCTGCTTGTCTAATAGAAATGCCACAGTAAACCTTTATATTGTATTCATTTTGCAGTTTTGCGGATATATTTGATATGTTATTGATGATATTTAAAATACGTTTTTCAAGTGTTTGTTTATCTTTGGCTTGAAGTAACATACAAAACTCATCACTTCTATATCTACAAACAAGTTCATCTTCAGATAAATTTGACATCAATATATTAGCTGTTTCTACAAGTATTTTATCTGCAATAGTTCTACCAAAAATATTATTTATATACTGAAAGTGTCTGAAATTTAAAATAACTATATAATAATCAGCTGAATTGCAGTCTAATTCCTGAACTTGATTTATAAATTCACCTATATTATAAACTTGTGTTAACTGGTCATAATCTGCAAGACTTAATATAGTCTTTTTATCCCTCTTTATATATCTAAATGTATATGACATAACTATTAAGCAGAAAATCATTAAAAAGCCAAATATCACTATAAGCATAACAATTGCTGAATAAACTGGGCTTGTAACTTCTCCTGCTGAATCTATATATACAAGTGACCAATCATTTTGACCAATTTCTATACGATACAAAGGATATGTATTTTTATCTAAAACAACATCTATTTTTTTCACAGCGGGAGATGTTGAATAAAAATCAGCTTTATTGGACCATGCACTTTCTATTATATATGCTCGTTTACCTTCAAATACATCTTCTTCTGATGATTTTATAATATCTCCATCTCGATTTACCCAAGCTATATTTACCTTTATTCCATCAAGTGTTTGTGAATTTATTATATTTACAAATTTATCTAAGCAAATATTTGCAGTTAATGCTCCATCTATGTTATTATCTTCATATGTAGGCACTGCATAACAAATCATTTCTTTTCCATCTTCTATATATATTTCTGATACCGCTTTCTCCCCTTGCCATGCACTGCGAATTGTTTGTTTTTCCTCCTCTGGTCGATTGCTAAATTCATATTTTATATTACTTTTTTCACCTGTTATTATCTTATATTCTGCATCGGTGCTATAATAACCAATTTTATTAAATTCCGAATGTATTGGAAAATATGTCAAAACATCATTTATAATATCTTCTTTTGATATATAGTCTTGTTCAATCATATCAGACACCGCTATTAAGGTATTAAAATCCGATTGAATTTTTTCAGAAAAATGTAATTTATATTCACCTAATATAGCATTTACGTATGCAACATGTGAATTATTTTCTGCTTTTCTACTGACATATACTACACAAAGAGCAGATATAACTAAAATCGTACTTATAATAACAAAAAATATTGTATATCTTACAAGTTTCTTTTTTATCTTTCTGTCATTTAACATATTGCATTACACCTTTTTATATAGTTATCACTTTTATAATTATAGCATTTTTTATAAATATCAACAAGGTATAATATCATGTTATCATTGACTAACCTTTATATATTTGTTTATAATATTTCTGCTTCGTGAGGGAGTAGTACGCACTTACATTTAAAATGGACGTGTGTCTCGTCAACATACTGACTTTTCTAGGTCTGGCGAGACTTAATGAACGAGACTCATGTGTAGCTTTTTTATGCTGCACATGAGTCTTTTTTGTTCTTATTTTCCATTTTAAACCATAAGATGTAATAAAAATTTGGAGGAATAAAAAATTATGGGTGTTGTAGAAATTATTATTATAGGTTTTTCTCTTGCTATGGACGCTTTTGCTGTATCGCTTAGTAAGGGACTTGCAAGCGGGAAATATAAAATCAAAAATTCTATTATATGCGGAATATGGTTTGGCGGATTTCAAATGCTTATGCCGCTTATCGGCTGTTTTTTAGGCGAAAAATTTGCGTCATCTATACAAGCTTTTGACCATTGGATTGCTTTTATACTGCTTGCTCTCATTGGCAGTAATATGTTAAAAGAAGCTTTTTCTGATGATGAAGAAGAAGCTGGTGCATCATATAGTATAAAAGCTATGTTCCCTCTTGCTGTTGCTACTGCCATTGATGCCCTCGCTGTAGGTATAACCTTTGCATTTTTAGGCGTTAATATATGGCTTGCAGTAGCTATAATAGGTGCTATAACATTTATAACTTCTGGTTTAGGCGTTAAAATCGGCAGTATTTTCGGTGAAAAATATGCTAAACGTGCAGAAATTGCAGGTGGTATACTGCTTATATTAATGGGAATTAAAATTTTAATAGAGCATTTAGGTTTGATTTAATATTGACTTTATTTTTTTTAGGTGTATAATAATGTTATCTCAAAACAGAGTAGAAATTGATGCGTCAAGTGCTGACAGAACGGGGAGTTGTCTGTCGGACGAAAGTATTTTTACTGCGGTATCAATTTCGCATCCCGCTGTTACATATTGTTGAGGCAGCACCTCGAAATGTGTAGCAACAGACATTTTGGAGGTGTATTTTTTATGTCAAACTTAATCTCCCGCTTTAAATCGTCCGCCAAAAATCTACAAGATATACGCTGTCTTTCCATTACAGCTATGTTTGTAGCTCTTAGCACCGCTATGACTCTTTGCGGTCTAACTCTAAGGCTGACACCCGAACTCAGAATTGATTTCGGTTTTATTTGTTCAGCAGCTATTTCTATGCTGTTTGGCCCTGTTGTTGGTATGATTTCTGGTTTTTGTACTGATATACTTGGCTACTTTGCAGGTAATTTCTCTATGGGTGGATATTTCCCTGGATATACTTTAACTGCAATATGTGGTGGTCTTATTTATGGTTTATGGCTCTATCACCCAGAAAAAACTTCTATCTCTAAAAAAAGTTTAGTAGCTTATGTTATTGGTGCTAAAGCATGTATTAATCTAATATGTAATATAGGTCTTAATACTTTTTGGCTAACTATAACCGCTGGTAAAGCTATGTCAGTTATTTTACCTTTTAGAATAACCAAAAACCTTATTTTACTACCTTTTGAATGTATTATACTTTATTTTGCTGTTGTGTTTGTGATTAATTTTCAAAAGAGAACAAGCCGCAGTTTATCTAAATAACACTAAATATTGTGTCCCCCTTTGATAAAAAGGGGGATTTCTTGTGTTTTTCGACATTTTATGCTAATATACTTTACAATTAGTAATATTTTCGCTATAATATTATATACTTTCATTACGGAGTTTGACTTAATATGACAAGCGATTTTTCAAGAACATTGGCACTTTTGCGTAAAGAAAAGAAAATAAGTCAGCGAACTGCTGCTATAGATTTAGATGTTTCACAGGCTCTTCTCAGTCATTATGAAAATGGACTGCGTGAGCCTGGTCTTGGGTTTGTAATTCGTGCGGCTGATTACTATGGTGTATCATGTGATTATTTGCTCGGTCGTAGTATGGCTAGAGATGGTTCTTCTTCATCTAGTAAGATAAAAGAAATCTCGTCTGTATCTCTTACACCTTCAGAGCTTACAGAAGCTCATAGAAAAATTATAAACAATGCTGTGACTTTGCTTTTTGATATCTCTGAACAAACCTCTTCTAAACAACTATCTGATGAAATAGCTCAGTATCTTTCACTTGTGATATATAAGGTTTTTCGTTATCTGTATCTTGCAGACCCTGACCGTGTTGAAGCTGCATTTCGCACCAATTCCAATCAATTTGATGGTCTTTGTAATGCCCAAATGGCTTTATCTGAACTGCGTATACGGTCTGCTGCTCTTGGCTCAGGTGAGTTTGGTTTGGAAATTGAAGATATACGCATGCCTTCTCTAACACCTACTGACCTTACACGAAATTTTCCTAATATTTCTCAATCTATGCTAACTCTTTTGCAATCTGTTGCCGATATTATCGAACCTCATCAAAATATCCGCCGTGGAGATAAACGCACACGTTAAAAGCTCTTGTGTATCTCCATTAGGCGGATTTTCTACTTGCAAAATTCTAAAAAATATTGTAAAATTCTTTACATATTCCGTTTAGTCGGGGAAAAGGAGAAAATTAAATGAATGCAACTTTTTGGGCGGTTTTACCTCCAATTATCGCAATCGTACTAGCACTGCTAACCCGTGAAGTTTATTCTTCACTGTTTGTCGGTATATTTGCTGGTGCTTTGATGTTTACAAATTTAAATCCATTAGCTGCAACTGAAACAACTTTCACCATTATGAAAGATAAGGTTTCTGGTAATCTAAGCATTATTATATTTTTAATTATGCTTGGTATGATAGTATCACTTATAACTAAATCGGGTGCTTCTCGTGCCTATGGCGAATGGGCTACAAGAAAAATAAAATCAAAACGTGGAGCTTCTTTTGCTACTTCTGCACTTGGTGCACTTATTTTTGTTGATGACTATTTTAACTGCTTAACTGTCGGAACTGTAATGCGTCCTATTACAGACCGCCAGAAAATAACTCGTGCTAAACTCGCTTATATTATTGATGCCACCGCAGCCCCAGTATGTATTATTGCACCAATTTCTTCTTGGGCTGCTGCCGTTACATCTTCTTTGCCTGAAGATGCCAATATCAATGGTTTTTCACTGTTTTTACAAACAATTCCTTTTAATTTTTATGCATTGTTTACTCTTGCGTTTTTGATTTGGATTTGTGCCACTGATATTGATTTCTTTACAATGGCAAAATACAATAAACATGTTGAGAAAAGCGGCAAAATTGACTCAAACGAGGAAGAGTCTACTGTTATCGTAGGCTGTGGAACTGTAAAAGACTTGTTAATACCTATCTTTTTCTTAATTGCAAGCTGTATTACTGCTATGTATTATAATGGTGGCGGCTTTGCAGGTGCAAGTATTGTTGATGCTTTTGCTAACTGTGTGGCTGCTGATGCTCTTGTGCTTGGTTCATTTGTAGCTTTAATTTTTACATTCCTTATGTATGTACCTCGTAAAATTTTAACTTTCGGTCAGTTCTGTGAGTCTTTTACTGAAGGCTTTAAAGCAATGGTTCCTGCTATTTTTATTTTAACACTAGCTTGGACACTTTCTGGTATCTGCTCTGAAGATTATCTGGATTTACGTGGATTTGTTTCCTCTCATATCAGTGGTGATGCTGCAATAAGCATGTTTTTACCTGCGATATTTTTCTTAATAGCTTTGGGCATTGCTTTTGCTACTGGTACTTCTTGGGGTACTTTTGGTATTCTTATTCCAATAGCTTTTTCTATCTTTGGCACAGATGTTATGCTTACTATAACCGTTTCTGCTTGTCTTGCTGGTGCTGTTTGTGGTGACCATATTTCACCTATCTCTGATACCACAATTTTAGCGTCTGCTGGTGCTCAATGTAAGCATATAAACCATGTATCTACTCAGATACCTTACGCTGTCAGTGTTGCTGTTATATGCTTTATAAGCTATATTGCAGCTGGTATAACACATAATGGCTGGACTGGTCTTATTTTAGGTTCGATTTTACTTGTAGCATTTGCAACATTTATGACAATTAAATGTAAGAAAAAAAAATTAAAAAAGAGGTCTTGAATTATGAGCAAACAATATCGTTTAGGAGTTATCGGTGCTGGTAATATGGGTATGGCTATAGCACAAGGTATGGTTCGTGCTGGCACACCTGCAAATGAGATTATTTTATATAATCGCTCTGAAGAAAAACGCAAACAAAATTCTGAACTTGGTTTTGCTGTAAGTGATGATTACACAAATCTGTATACACATAGTGATATGGTATTGTTTGCTGTAAAACCTCAAACTTTCCCTGAAATGCTTGAAAAGCTTTCAGGACTTGATGCAAAACCTCTTGTAATATCCATTGCAGCTGGTGTACCATTTGCTAAAATGGAAAAAGCTCTGTCAAGTGATTGCCCTATTGTTCGTTGTATGCCTAATACTCCACTTTTACTTGGAAAAGGTGCAACTCAGCTTGTTAAAAATGCGGCTGCAACTGATGAGCAACTTAAAACCGTTTGTGATATATTTGATACAATGGGTGTAACTGTTGTATTTGATGATGAAAACAAGCTCAATAATGTTATTCCATTTGCAGGTTCTGCTCCTGCTTATATCTATGCTTTTACTGAGGGTATGCTAAAATCTGCTGAAAAACATGGAATAAACCGCAATGATGCTTTAAAGCTTTTCTGTCAAACTTTAATAGGCTCGGCTGAAATGATGCTTACAGGCGATAAAACTCCAGATGAGCTTATTAAGGCGGTTTGCTCACCTAATGGCACTACACTTGAAGCTATGAAGGTTTTAGATGAATATAAACTTTATGATATTCTTGCAAAGGCTAATGACAACTGTATTAAACGTGCGTATGAACTTGGAAAATAATGCACAAACTATTCATATCTCCTGATTGACAAATAGTTTCGAGTGTGATAAAGTGTTCTCAATAAAACATATTTTAACAGCACTCCTATATTTAAGAGGTGATATAAAATGAGTAAAAAGAAAAAATTTGGTCTAGGTCTTATTCTTACTGGTATTGCTGCTGGTGCTGGTGCGGTTGCAGTTGCAATGTTAAAAAAGAAAAAACGTGAGGAAATTTATCATGAGGCTGAACTTAAAGCTATGAACGAGCTTGACGAACTTATGGCTGAGGCTGAAAATGATGAAGAGGGTACTTGCTGTGCTGATTGTGGTTGTGACAACTGCTGTACAGATGATGAATTAGATGATGAGTCAGAAGACGAAATCTATGAGCAAGTATCAACTGATGAAGATGAAGTTATCCCTGATGATAAGGATAATAATTCCGAACCTCAAGACTAAATACAAATAAAAGTGCTTGTGTTTTATACAGGCACTTTTTTAGTATAATGAAAGGATTTTTATAATATGATTAACTATGAAGGCAGAGTTTTTCGTCCACCATCTGAGGCTTACAGCCTTATTATACAAGTGACTATTGGTTGTAGTCATAATAAATGTACATTCTGTGATATGTACAAAGAAAAACAATTTAGAGTTAGAAAACTAGAAGAAGTAAAAGCTGATTTTGATGCCGCCCGCAAACAATACCGCCATGTCGATAGAATTTTCCTTGCTGATGGTGATGCTTTGATGTGTCAACCTCAACATATGGCGGAAATTTTAAAATATATCAAAAAGCTTTTCCCAGAATGTGAACGTGTAACTTCTTATGGTTCTCCTGCTTCTATTTTATGCAAAAAACAAGAAGATTTAAATATGCTCTGTGAGCTTGGTCTTTCTATGATTTATCTAGGTCTGGAGTCTGGCTCTGATGAGGTTTTAAAACGTGTTAACAAAGGTGAAACTGCTGATGAAATAATTCGTGCAGGTCTTATGGTTAAAAAAGCAGGTATGAAACTTTCTGTAACCTGTATTGCAGGTCTTGGCTCGCTTGAACTTTCAGAAGAACATGCAATTAAAACCGCTGAGGCTCTATCCAAAATGAAACCTGAATATATAGGTCTTTTAACTTTGCTTTTTGAACTTCCTACTCCTCTTATGAAAGATTGGGAAGAAGGTCGTTTCTATCTTATGAACCCTATTGAAATTGCACATGAAACCCTTATATTACTTGAGCATATAGATGCTGAAGGCAGTATTTTCCGTGCTAATCATGCGTCAAATTATGTAAATTTAGCTGGAACTTTAAACCAGGATAGAGATATTATGTGTAATCGCCTAAGAGCTGCCTTAGATGGTAAGGTTAAATTTAGGAGCGAGGCTTTTAGAGCTCGTTAAATATAAGTGTATTTAAAAATTTTATTTTGGCTATTTTGTTGTATTTGACGATTTGATCAAAAATGTGTTTTTTTTTCATAAACACTATGGTGCTTAATAAAAATATGTGCTACAATGTACACAGTCGTTGGTTAAGATTATTTAACAAGAAACTTTTTATATATTATCGTACCATTAGGAGGCATCATTAATACATGGATTCTATCTCTCATACCCGTGTAGCCAATCTTTTATTGGCTTATGTTAAATCAACCTATGGTGTTAGCTTTGACGAAAACGCTTTTCGTTATGGCAACTTAAAACCTGACCTCACAGGAACATATCTTACAAAGCGTCATTACCCATCTATAATGTTTGATGAGGTTATGGATAAAATTCGTACATTCTTAAAGAAATATACTATTGAGCAGCATAACGGCAAGGATTTATCTATAGATTTAGGCGAAATTTGCCACTATCTAACCGATTTCTTCTGTTATCCTCATAATGATGATATCTATAACAAGAGCTTGCTTGCTCATTATATCTATGAAAAACGTGTGGCTCTTAGCCTACGTCGCAAGCTCACCGAACAGGATTTTGACAACTGGGTTCAGTCTGTTATCCCTCCTGTTTCTGAAGATGCTCTTTTAAGCCGTATTAAGGCTATGCATGACCGTTACAAAAATGAAACTGTTCGTCACTGTATTGATAATGATTTAGTGCATATCTGCCAGATTTGTGCTATGTTTGTAACATCTGTTGTTAGTATCAGCTATGTTCCTGCATCTGAGCCAATCACCGCTTCTATTTAATCTAAAAGTTTTTAACCGCTGGAAATATAACCAGCGGTTTTTTAAATTTTATTTGCATTTTACTAGACATCGTTTTATAATTATATCTGTTATAAAATTTGAATTTTTGGAGTAATTTTATGAAAAAACGTGTTTTTACTCTCTTTATTATGCTTTCTATGCTCTGCGGGTGTTCATCTTTAAAAAACTCGTCACAAGATTTTTTTGCAATGGATACTTTTATGAATATATCCGTTTGGGCAAATTCTAACACTGAAGCTGATACCATTCTTTCAAATGCACAAAAAGAGGTAAATGAGCTTAGCAACTGCCTTAGCAGACAAGTTTCTTCAAGCTCTATTGCAAAGCTAAATTCAGCAAATGGCGAACCTGTAACACTTGATGATAATGCATATAATGCTTTAAAACAAGCGGTTGAGCTTGCAAAGTTTACAGATGGTGCTTTTGACCCAACTACCGCTGTACTTTCTGATTTATGGGGCATAGGCACTGACTCCCCTTCTGTTCCAAGTGACGAACAAATAAATGAGGCTTTAACTCATGTTGGATATGAAAATATAGTTTTTCTTGAAAATAATGGGGTTAAACTTTTAAACGGTGCTCAAATAGACCTTGGCGGCATTGGTAAAGGCTATGCAACTGATTTAATAACTGAGGGCGTTTCAACACCAATGCTCGCTAGTTTAGGCGGAAATATCGGTGCATATGGAGAAAATCCAAACTCTGATGACGGTTTATGGTCAATAGGTCTGGCTGACCCTGATAATAACAGTTCTTATATAGCAAGTGTTAGAATAAAGGATTTATCTATTGTGACTTCTGGCGATTATGAACGTTATTTTGAACAAGATGGCGTTAGATATCATCATATTTTCAATCCTAAAACTGGTTATCCCGCTCAAAATGAGCTTAGGGCGGTCACTGTTATTGATAAAAATTCAACCTGTGCAGATGCCCTTACTACTGCCCTTTTTGTTATGGGACTTAATACAGGAATAGAATTTTGTAAAAGCAACAATATAAATGCTGTTTTTATAACAAAAGAACATAAAATATATACTGTCGGCTCTGTAAATTTAACCCTTGCTGAAGGTGCAGATTATGAAATTATTAAAAGCTCTTAAAAAAGGTGATTTTGTTATATTTGCAGTTATATTAATTATAGCTACCATATGCCTTATACCTTTTATAAACACTCAAACTGACCAGTTAATCTGTGAAATTAGTCAAGATAATAAAATTATACATAAAATAATATTGAATAAGGGTTACAAAGATAAAATAACAGTTGAAACAGAAAACGGAAAAAGTATTATCTATATTGAAAATAACTCGGTTTGGTTTGAGTATTCAGACTGTCCAGACCAAGTTTGTGTACATACTGGTAAACTTACACATGCGGGACAAATTGCTGTATGTTTACCAAATAAGGTTATAATAAAACTTATTGGTCAACAAAACCAAATAGATGCTATTGCAACTTAAAGGGGGTTTTTATGCGTAAACTATCACAATGTGGTTTATTAGTGGCTCTTGCTCTTGTGCTTTCTCTTATTGAAAGGCTTATCCCCTTACAGCTTATTGTTCCCATAGCAGGTATCAAACTAGGGCTTGCAAATATTGTAATTTTATTTGCTCTTATAATGCTTGATATCAAACAAACCGCTGTTATTTTTATATGTAGGATTGTCTTATCATCTATTTTTGCTGGTAGCTTTACAGGCTTTTTGTTCTCATTTTTAGGCGGTTTATTTTCAATAATTATTATGTATATACTGCTTAAATGGGAGGGAAAATTGTTTTCTTTTTATGGCATTTCTATAGCTGGTGCAGCAGCTCACAATATAGGTCAAATAATCGCTGCTATATTTGTACTTAATAGCGTTTACATTGTCGCTTATTTGCCTATGTTGCTTATATGCTCTTTCCCATTAGGTTTTATAACAGGATATACAGCCAAAATAGTAATAAATCACTTAAAACAGATACACCTAACAGTATAATTTTACTGTTAGGTGTTTTTTGTGATTTTATCACAGAAATAAATTTAATAAAACGCTAATATAAATTAATAGAAATGAGGTGTTTTGTTATGTCTACTTTAAAACGAGCTAAACGCACAGCCTTTGTTGACACTTCTCTTTGTGTTGCTTGTGGCTGTTGCAAGCGTGTATGTCCTATGAATGCAATTAGCATAAATAAAGGTATTTTTGCACTTGTAAATCCTGAAAAATGTGTTGGCTGTGGAAAATGTGCTAAAGAATGCCCTGCAAGCATAATAACTATCAAGGAGAATAACTATGAAAACTAAAAAGAATTGGTATGATTATTTATGGATAGCCTCTCTAACCTATTTAATTTTAGGCTTTTTTAATATTTTATTTGCATGGCTTGGTCTTATTTGTTTTTTTGTTCCGCTTATTATGGCTATCTCAGGTAAAGATAAAACATATTGTAATAAATATTGTGGTAGAGGTCAATTATTTGCCTTAATAGGCGGTAAATTTGGATTATCTCGAAAGAAAGATATCCCAAAATTTATGAAAAGCAAATATTTTAGATATGGCTTTTTAATTTTCTTTTTTGCTATGTTCTTTGTTATGCTTTTTAACACATATTTAGTTTTTTCTGGTGCAAGTGATTTAAAACAAGTAGTAACCCTACTTTGGACTTTTAAACTGCCATGGCATTGGGCTTATCATGGAACTATTATTTCTAATGGCGTAGCTCAATTCGCTTTTGGCTTTTATAGTGTAATGCTAACATCTACTGTACTTGGATTTATCACTATGATTTTATTTAAACCTCGCTCATGGTGTGTTTACTGTCCTATGGGCACTATGACACAGTTAATTTGTAAGGCTAAATATAATTAAAACCGATGGTGTAAAACCATCGGTTTTTGTTATTAAGCATGTCTAATATCTGTAAATTCACTTATTTCTCTGCTTATTGTGCACAAATCATCTACTGATAAATCATGTAAATTTTCATGACCTGTAATTCTTGCAAACATTTTTAGTTCTTCAAGTGATACATTTAAGAAATTAGCCACTCTTTGAGCACCTATATCTTCATTTAGTCTTTTTCTAAGATTTTCATCTTGCGTTGCAACACCAACTGGACACATGCCTGTACCACAAATCTTATATTGCTGACATGCTAATGCAATTAAAGCTGCTGAAGCAATAGCTATGGCATCTGCACCCATTGCAATCGCTTTTGCAAAATCTGATGACACTCTTAAACCGCCCGTTATAACTAGGCTTATGTCTGAATTTATACTATCAAGATACTTTCTAGCCCTATGTAATGCATAAATAGTAGGAACACTTGAAGCATCACGCAAAAGTTTTGGAGATGAACCCGTTGCACCACCACGACCATCTATTGTTATAAAATCTGGTTCAGCATATACACAAAACTCTAAATCTTTTTCAATTCTTCCAGCTGCGATTTTTATTCCAACTGGTCTACCCTCTGACACAGTCCTAATATGTGTTACAAGATTTTTTAAATCTTCTTTTGTTTCAATATTAGGAAACCTAGACGGTGCAATAACATCTTGTCCCATAGGTTTATTTCTTATTTTAGCAATTTCTTCTGTTACTTTATCTGCTGGAAGATGACCACCCATACCCGGTTTTGTACCTTGACCAATTTTAATTTCAATAGCATCTGCATTTTTAAGGTTTTCTGGCGTTACACTATACAGATTTCCAACATATTCAAATATATATTTATCTGCGGCTTTCATTTCTTCTGGTAATATTCCGCCCTCACCAGAACACATAGCACTTTTTGCCATTGCAGAACCTTTTGCAAGTGACACTTTAGCTTCTTTAGAAAGTGCACCAAATGACATATGAGAGATATAAACAGGATTTTCAAGCACCAGAGGTTTTTTAGCATTTTTACCTATAATTGTTTTTGTATTTACATTTGCATGTTCATCTAATGGCATAGGGTTAAGTTGAGCACCTAATATTAAAATATCGTCCCAATTAGGCATTTTTAAATCTGTGCCCATAGCTGCAGAAATGCTTTTTCCTGTAACTGCCATCTCATGAATTTCTTTCATATATCTGCAACTTATATCTTGTCTTGCTAATTCTTTTGGATACTCTAAGCTTGTTGTTTTTAAAACAGTTTCTTTATTTTCGTTTTCTAAAAGGACAAACTTATCTAGTGGCTGATGACAAATAGGGCAATCTTTAAGCTCTGAAAAAGGCTTTCCTTCTTTTTCTTCATCGTATATGTAACCGCATATACTACATTTATATTTTGCCATAATATCTCTCCTTTCATTCACAATATTTTGTGAACACTGTATATTCATAGTATATATTAAGTCATATTTATTGTCAATGTTCACATTTTCAACAAAATATATTTATGTTTAAAGCTACATATAATATATGACATATTTTGTAAAGAAAGAGATAATATATTAAATTTGGAATAACAACTTATTATAATTTTTAAGATAAACCATCTATATTAGTTTTTATCGTTTCCTTTCAAAAAAGTATTATAGAAATCATCTACTGGAATTGGCTTACTATAATAATAACCCTGTCCATAGTTACAGCCCATAGATATAATTAAATCCTCCTCCTCTTTTGTTTCCACTCCCTCTGTAACTGTTTCAATTCCTAATTTTTTTGCCATTGCAAAAATTAAAGCCATAACTTCATATTGTGAACTTCTTTGTTCCTCTCTTAAATCCATTAGGAACATACGGTCTAACTTTATCTTATCAATATGCAGTTTTCCAAGTGTATTTAATGATGAATAACCAGAACCAAAATCGTCCATAGATACATTAAACCCTGCATTATTAAGTTTTGCAATAGTTTGATTAAGTTCTGCAATATTTTCAAAAGCCAAGCCTTCTAAAATCTCCAATACAATATACTTTGGTGGTACTTGATAACGAGATGTAATTTCCAGTAGTTTCTCTGTATAATCATCGCTGACAAATAGTGCTTTTGTCTGATTAACAGAAATTGTAATTGGAGTTATTCCCTCATCTATCCATTTACGTAATATTTGACAACATTTTTCAAACATATAAAGGTCTAAATGCTTACAGAACCCATTTTGTTCAAACAAAGAAATAAATTTATCTGGGAAAAGAAGTCCACGGTCTTTTGTCTGCCAACGAACTAATGCTTCTGCACTGTCTACTTTACCAGTGAGCAAATTCATCTTTGGTTGAAGATAGATTTGGTATTGATTTTCATTAAGAGCATCATACATATTTGTTTCAATATATTGGCGTAATTGCTCTTCTTTATGCATAGTTTCATTATACATACAAATAGCAGAACCACCTATTTGTTTTGCATGAGACAATGCAACCATAAGATAGTTTAAGTTTACTTGTGTGTTAGATGGGTCTGGAGAAGTAGCAGAAGAAACCACACCACAGTAAATAGAAATCTTATAACCGTCTAATAAATCCTCTGCCATCAATTTAAGCTGAGATTGAAGTTCATTTACTCTATGTTCTACATCTTTTTGCATATATTCTGAAATATAAAGATAAAAACTATCTGCTGTTGGACGGCAAAGCAACTCACCTTCATTTATATTAATATCTAAAATATCCTTCATTTTACATAGAAGTTGGTCTGCTCTATGTGTTCCATAGGTATCATTAATATACTTAAAATTATGAATATTTAATGCAACAAGTGCCCCAGACTCACAATGTGTAATTTTTTGCTCAACTAACTTACAGAAATAAGTGCGATTATATGCACCTGTTAATTCATCATAAATAGAAAGATGAAGTAATTTATTCTCATTGACCAATGTTCTATATGCCATTTTTCTATGATAAACATAAAAAGCAAATGCACAAATAATTAAAATAGCACTTACTGAGACAATCACAATAGTTGACCTATTTGCCAATATCTTTTCTTTCATTGAATATTCTACTTCATCTAAAAGATAAGTAGATAGACGAGCTTGTGTATCCTTATCATTTATAGAGCTTGAAAACTGGTTTAAAATTGAAATCATCATATTTGAATTTTCAAGAGTACCTGTAACAGCAACTGCATAGAAAAATTCTTTTTTATCAGCCCAGTTTGTTACAATATCATCATAAATAACTTCTTTACGAAGATAATAATTTATAGAATATCCATCAATCCAAGCACAATAATCGTCATCTAATAATATTTTTTCCAAAGTTTCCTCTGTATTCATATCAAATTCCAATGTTTTCGCCTCTGTATGGTCATGTTTTCTGGAATAAGTACGAATTGCATAACTATGAAAATATGGAAGTGATAGACGAATTCTATTTTCACAAGAAAGTGCAGAATCTGTTGCAACACAAGCTATCAAATCAACTTGATTATTCTCCACTAATTTAGTCGCATCGCTTAGATTGTCCTCAATAACTGCTTCATATTTTAGTCCAACGCTCTTAGCAAAGTCATCAAAGTATTCTATAGCAAATCCTTTTAATTCACCATCTTTAATATACTGAAACGGTGCATTTCCTGTAAAAAACAACACTTTAACCGTTCCTAATGACTTAATATATTCCAATTCTTCCTCAGAGGCACGGAAAAAATCAGAATTCATAAAATATCGCTCATAGAGTTCATATTGAAGATTTTCATATGAATTTGATACAATAGCCAATGCAGAATTTAGTTCTGGAAGTAAATCCTCACGCTCAAGAGATAGTGCAAAATAATAAGGTGTAGGAGAAAAACGTCCAATACTTCTTAATCCGTCTATCAGAGAAATATCCACCTGAAGAACTGCATCTGTTTCACCACTAAGAACAGAATTTACCATTTCATCAGCTGTTTCATAATTCACTACTTCATAAGTAAAACCATTAACTTTTGCATATTGCTCGAATAGCTCCATTCTTTTCGCCATTTTAGGATATGATGCGACTCTTATTCCATTCCAATCAGCAAAATTTTCATTTATATAGCTAGAATCTTCACGAACAGCTAAAACTGTATAAGTAGAGCCATAACTATAGCTAGGATAAAGAAGCATCTCCTCTAAATCTGCATTACGGTTCATGGTGCCCATCATATCAATCTCACCATTTTCCAGTTTATCCAATAGTGTAGATAGCTGTGTATTTATATCCCCCTCTACTTGAACATATTCAATTTCCCAGTCAGTAAATAGTGTTAACTGGTTCATATAATCCACTAAATACCCAGTATAATCTCCATTTTCATCAATATATGATATGCCATCTTGAATAGGAAAGCCAACACGCACAACTTTTGATTGATTATTAGATGCATATGCAACAATTCCTAAAGATAATAATACCACCATAAAAATTACAACGAAAACAACCCGCTTTAATGTTTTCATATCATTTTCCCTTTCTCTTACTCACATATATTTACTTATAAAATGCAACTTAATTAAATTGTAAAAATATGTACAAAAAGTACCATGACTACTACAGCAATAGCCATGGCACGAATAATGGCAACATAGCTATACTAAGCAATATTTATAATTCTGCCGTACTTAAATTTTATTTACTTATATACGGTTACATTCTACCTTTTTTTAGTACCATAGTCAAGATTTTTCTATACTATAAACTTTAATTTTTTATATTTTTACTTACTTTTCATTCACTTTAATAATTTAATCTATTATACTTTTATAATTATATTATACTACTTAATCAAAAATTTAGCAAATTTTTTAAAAAGCATTTTATTTCTTCAATTGCATATAACGGAAGATTTAATAACCATTCTTCTTTTCGATAATCTGACATTGAAGTTCTGATGCAAAGTTCTGGTTTAAATTTATCCCTATAAGTGCGTAAACTTTTAGCTTGCAGATTTTCTTTCGCCTTTACTTCAACTGGAACAATAGTTTCACCATCATCAATCACAAAATCAATTTCACATGAACCTCTATCATTTGTATAATAATACGTGTTTAACTGTGGGATTGTAACAAGTTGTTGTATAACATATTGTTCAGTCAGTGCACCTTTAAATTCTACAAACATTTCATTGCCATCAAGCAACGTTCTTTGACTAATACCAGTCATACAACCAAGTAAACCTACATCAACAACAAACAATTTAAATGCTTTTAAATCCTCATATGCTTTAAGTGGAATATTTGGAGCATTAACTCTGCTCACTTTATGAACCAATCCGCAGTCTGACAACCACATTATAGCAGCTTCATAATCTTTTGCTCTGCTTCTCTCTCGCACTAAACCATAAATAAACTTTTTATTTTTCTTTGCAAGTTGAGATGGTATGCTATTCCACACCATGCGAATACGTGGAACAATTTCATTCGGTGCATGTTTTGAAAAATCCTGTTCGTAAGCCGATAAAATTCTTTTTTGAATTTCTCTGACCTCATTAAAATCTTTATTTTCTGAAAAATGAAGAACTGCTTCTGGCATACCACCCACAAAATAATAATGTTTCAGTTCATCAATATATGTTTGCTTAAAAGTTGTAATCATATCAAAATCTAAACTATCTAAAAGCTGTACAAATCTTTCTTTTCCAGTTGCCATAAGAAATTCTCTAAAAGATAAAGGATATAACTTTAAAAAGTCAACTTTTCCCACTGGAAATGACGTACCACCATGAAGTGCCAAACCAAGCAGCGAACCTGCACAAATAATATGATACTCTGGAGCATTTTCATAAAAGTATTTAAGACTTGATAAAGCCTTTGGAACTTCCTGTATTTCATCAAAAATCAAAAGTGTATCTTCGGGGTTGATTTTATGACCTGCATATATTTCAAGTCCCATAATCAAGCGGTCTGTATTTAAGTCTACTGAAAAAAGCTCTGACATACGTGAATTTGAATCAAAGTTAATATAAACAGTGTTTTTATAAGCTATTTTCCCAAATTCTTTCATAAGCCATGTTTTCCCCACTTGTCGAGCACCTTCAATAATAAGTGGTTTTCTGTATTTGCTTTCTTTCCACTTATATAGGCTTTCCATAGCAAAACGATACATTTGCACATACCTCCTTTGGTACTCATAGCATAACATTTTATAACATAAATTCCAACGAGTTTATATTATTATGTTACAAAATTTACAACGAGTTTAAGTTAAGCTTTGCATATCTTTTGCTATTTTCAGTATCATATATTCTGTTTGTTTCTAATTATCAATAAAAAATTTAGCCAGTTTTTCAAACTGCATTATATATTTTGATTTTATATTTTCAAATATCTCGTTGGCTAATTCATCATCATAAACATAAGAAGTTAAATTTCTGTCGGTCAGAATCTTAATCCATACAGAATCATCTTCAAACATACCATATGAAAATGCTTCTCTCATGACAGGCTTTGGACCATTTATTTCAGCATAGCCCATTTCACTTAAATATTCTTTACACGCTTTCCATGCAAGCTCGGTTGTAAATTCAAAACGCTGTATAACACCGTCTCGCATTGTATCAGATGGAGATTTATCATATTCTGCAAGTGCTTCACTTAAACGCTGGGTAGCCTTGCAGAAATTTTTTTGCTTATTAACTCTTTCCATTATTATTCCCTCTTTTTCAATGTTTTGGGTTAATGCTGGTTCTAATTTATCACTGATAACAACCAAATCAATCTTATATAATGTATCCAAATCATCAAGCTTTGCACACAAATTTGTATAATCAGAGAATGGATATTTATAAGGGTAAACAGCTATATCATAATCACTTTGCGGTCTATTATCCCCTCTTGCATGTGAGCCAAATAACACAACTTTTTGTATTTGTTTAAATTCTGATGTCACCTTAATAATCTGCTGCAAAACATAATCGTTTTTTATTTTTGACAAGTCATTCACCCCATTTCAACAATATTTATTATATCAAATATTTTACGAATACAAAATCATTCATGTATTGATTTTTCCATAAAATTCCCTTATATAGTGGCATATTTTTTCATTTTCTTTTTTAAAAACATCAAAAACATGCTCTGATCATGCAATATAGCGTGTTTATAGCCATTTTTCAATAAGTGAATTTACGAAGCTTTTTTATGTATTTTTTTCACTATAAGCCATTATCTTTTGATTAGCATATAACATTTAGATAATAAATTCAAGGAGGTAATATCTAAAATGGATATTAAATCAAACATTAAAACAGCTTTAAAAGAACTAAATTATTCTGACAGAAACAAGCAACAGATAAAGGCTATCAAATCATTATCAGATGGCAATGATACTTTTATTATAGCGGGCACTGGTTTTGGTAAAACAGCAATCTATACCACAGCGGGTTATATGGCTAAGGACAAGCTCACACTTGTTATAGAACCTCTGTTAGCACTGATGCATAACCAAGTTGATACACTGCAAAAGCGTGGAGTTAAAGCTGATTATATAGACCATACACGCAAGGATACTGATGATATTATAAAGCAGGCTGTAAAAGGCAAACTGAACTTTCTATATGTATCCGCTGAGCGTTTACAATCCAAATTATTTATAAAGCAGATTATAAAGGCTGATATAGGAATGATTGTTATAGACGAATGTCATTGCATAACACAATACGGTTATACATTTCGTGATGCTTATCTTAAAATAGGTGATTTCATAGCCAAACTAAATAATAGACCTGTTATCTGTGCATGTTCGGCAACGGTGAGCAAAAAAGATATAAACACAATCACTGATTTACTTGATATGCAGCAGCCTAATATAATAAAATGCAATCTTAAGCGTAATAATCTTATACTTATAAAGAAAGATGCTACATACGAGCACAAAAGCAGAGAAAAACAAGAAATACACCGCATAGAGATACTCAAAAAACAAATAAAGAAATATCATTCTGATGGTTCGGTTATTATATATTGTTTGACAAGAAATACAGTAGACTTTTTATTTGACATACTAGAAGAAAAGTATCCTAATCAAGTGGTGCGAAGTCATTCTGGCATTGAACCAGTTAAATTAAAAAATCAAATGGAAATGGACTTTTTAACCGGTAAAAAGAAAATTATGATTGCAACTTCCACCTTTAGTATGGGCATTGATGTGCCAGATATTGAACTTGTAGTGCATTATAACTCACCTATCAGCATGACCGATTATATTCAGCAGATTGGCAGAGCGGGACGTGATTGCAGAACTGCTCACTGTGTGCTTATGTATAACAAATCTGATGATGAAATAGTAAACGCCCTTAAAAAGAATAATCAGTTTAAAGATGCAAAGAAAATTATAAATAAGCAATATAAAGAGGTAAAAGCATTTATAAACAGCACTAATTGTATGAATATTGATATTCTAGAATACCAAGGCGAAGAACAAACAAATGTATGTAAAAAATGCACATGCTGTGCAAGAAATAGACGAGGTAAAAGATAATGAATACAGGAATACACACATTTTCACTACGCATTAAAAGCAGTTATTCAGATATAAAGAACATTCTTCAAAAAAACGAGTATACAACCATGAATAAAGATAAATATCTTTTTAACAAGTTACATTGTATAACCAAATATAAAAAATATGGTGTTGAAATACTATTAAATCAGTCTTATAATCGCCCTAGCTTTATAACTGTAATAGTAAACCCTTCTTCCCTGCTTGCTGATGAATATAGACCTACTGATTTATTTAAAGCTGATAATAAGAAAACCGTAAAACTCTTAAAACAGAAATTATATTCCATTTTGAAAGCGATTGGTATTAACGTTAAAAAGGCTGATATAAGCCTATCCAGATGTGATTTAACAAAAGATATGTATTTACCCACCTATGCTGACATACCATTCATGCTTAAAGTATTTCAGAAGTCATATGTAACAGATAAACGCCTTAAAGTAGATATACAGAAACATTCATGGACTATAAAAAATAAAAGCAGAGCGTTTTGTGTATATAACAAGACATATGAGCTTAAAAAACGACATGAGATTGATATTTCGGATAATATACTTCGTTTAGAGCTTAGGTTATCCCGAAAATCTATGCCAAAAAAATATAAAAGTAAATCATGGACAGATGAGCTTTTTAAACTATATGCTGACCATAATAAACTGATAGATAGCTTTATTCGTAAGATTCATCAGGATTTCGAGCGGGTTGTAAGCTATGATGAGGCTATCCAAATTATAGACGGCTCAAAATACAGACAGAAAACAAAAAATCAGCTAAAAAAGATAATAAAAAAGGCAAGCACCTGCAATAGTTTAGCAGATGCTCGCAAAAAATGTGAAATTAGAAAAGATAAGTTTATTAAATTGTTAGATAAGTTTAGTGAAATGGGCATTTGTGCCATTACAAAAGATTAAATAAATACACTTTTTAAAATGAATTATATAACATTAAGATAAGGAAGCGTGAAATAAAGTGTACCACATTTCCTTATTTTTATAAAATTTAATTCACCTTAATTCACGATAAGGAGTGATATTTAATGAAATATCTTAATTATAATGATATGAAAAAAGACTTTTATACTATTGATGATGTCTGTTACTTATTTGAAATGGACAAGCGAGAGCTAAAATCATACTCCGACCGTTATAATATTGTGCCTAAACAAAACCAGTATGGAAACTGGGGCTTTAGTAAGATATACGTTCGTAAACTACATAATTTTATCTATAAAGAGCAAAAGAACAATAATTCATCTTTTAATAAATCTGAAAGGAAGTCTGACCCATGGGCATAAGTGAAATACTAACTGTAAAAGAAGTTGCAAAACTTCTAAAAACAACCTGTCAACAAGTTCGCAAAATGATTGCGAATGGTGAACTCTCGGCTGTAAAAGTCGGTCGAGAATGGCGTATCCCGCTCGAATGTGTTAAAGAGTTTTTAGCTGAACAACTTTTTGAGTAATTTCGGTTAAAAACATATTTTAATGTGTACAAATTAATTCTGGCAGGATCACCCCCGCGTGTGCGGGGAAAACTTCTGTAAATAATTATTATTGTTTTAGGTTATGGGATTATCCCCGCATGTGCGGGGAAAACGTAGCTCTTGCAGGTGCTATTATTGCCCTTGCGGGATCACCCCCGCATGTGCGGGGAAAACGAATTTACTATTTCTTCTTCACATTCTTGCAAGGGATCACCCCAGCATATGCGGGGAAAACTAAAGCTCTAATTTGCTTATCTATCATTTTGTCGGGATCACCCCCGCATGTGCGGGGAAAACGTATCTAAGTCCGAGCCAGTGAGGTTTTCAGGGGGATCACCCCCGCATGTGCGGGGAAAACCTTTCAAGATAACCCACGTTGGAAACCCAATAGGGATCACCCCCGCATGTGCGGGGAAAACATATGTTAATTTTATCTATTGCACGTTTTCGAGGGATCACCCCCGCGTGTGCGGGGAAAACTGAGCTTTCACAATTTCAAGCACAGCCTTAAAGGGATCACCCCCGCGTGTGCGGGGAAAACAATTTTAAGCCATCTACAATATAAATCATGTCGGGATCACCCCCGCGTGTGCGGGGAAAACGGCTATCGTTGTTATATGACTACATTTACAGCGGGATCACCCCCGCGTGTGCGGGGAAAACAATTTTAAGCCATCTACAATATAAATCATGTCGGGATCACCCCCGCGTGTGCGGGGAAAACTTTTGAGATATCGCTTTTGATTGTTTCGGTTAGGGATCACCCCCGCGTGTGCGGGGAAAACTTTTCTATGGACGTGAAGTGTGATAGTGTGCAGGGATCACCCCCGCGTGTGCGGGGAAAACAAGATGTACCGCATAAAAGAAGTTGCTCAAGAGGGATCACCCCCGCGTGTGCGGGGAAAACGAATTCTTCTGTAAGTGGATTAAAATACTTGAGGGATCACCCCCGCGTGTGCGGGGAAAACTGCAACGCAAAGCCGAAAAAGATGGCTATACAGGGATCACCCCCGCGTGTGCGGGGAAAACACTCTTGTAGTCTTAGTTATGATAGTTGCACCGGGATCACCCCCGCGTGTGCGGGGAAAACTTTATATTCGGGAACACCCGGAAGTGGTAAAAGGGATCACCCCCGCGTGTGCGGGGAAAACGGTTGACAGGGTGGTGTGAGTATGGCTGATATGGGATCACCCCCGCGTGTGCGGGGAAAACAAAGATACGATAGAATTAGAATTTTTATATCAGGGATCACCCCCGCGTGTGCGGGGAAAACGATAACAAGGCAAGAGCCGAGTATTTACACTGGGGATCACCCCCGCGTGTGCGGGGAAAACTTTGTGCCTTTGCCTTTGACGGTTTTGGTTCTGGGATCACCCCCGCGTGTGCGGGGAAAACTTGAAGGCAATGCATCAAACAGAGTGCAGAGAGGGATCACCCCCGCGTGTGCGGGGAAAACACTTAAAAATGTTTAGAAAACTCTAGCTTTTTATGCTATTATCAAATTTCCTTTAACTTTTTATAGATCCCATATGTCAAGTAACAATCCTTTATTGCACGGTGACAACAAGATATGTCCATAGAAAAATATTCTGCAACCGACTCTAATGTATGGCTTTGTAAATTCTTTAATTTCTGCCTTGCTATTACTAAGGTGTCTATGCATTGATTATTTAAAATCGGCAAACTAGCTCTTTTACAACTTGATTTCAAAAAACTTAAATCAAATGCGGCATGATGGCATAATATAACATCTTTTTGCACAAAATCAATAAGTTCTTTAAGTGCAATCGTTAACTCTACACCTTTTTCTTGTAAATCACTATCTTTTATTCCTGTCATCTTAGTAATTGGTGGTGAAATTGATATAGGTATTTTTATAAATGTTTGAAATTCATCTAAAATATTATCATCTTTAATCTTTAATGCACCAATTTCTATAATATAATCTTTAGAATGTGATAAACCAGTGGTTTCAATGTCTATCACTGTCATATCTCCATTTATTCGAGATTTTTTGGCGTTGATTTTACAAACTTTTTGTCTGATTGCAGCCTTACTAACACCAGTTATTTGTTCTGAAACTTCTAAATCATGAACAATATTTGATGGTCTACGCATTAGTTTTATACCATCATAATCCACTATATCCCATGATGTATTGTGTACTCTAAACTCTAGCTTTTGCTCACATGCTGCAGGATAAACCATTGTAGCTTGTCCATTTTTTACATTTTCACAAATTCTAGTCCATATTTCCTCTCTTACACGAGCTGACACCCTACCTACATAAACACCAGTATTTATTTCAAATAACCATTTTGATAAATCACCTCTGAGTTTTGGTGGGCAATCAGTTAGCGAGATTATAATCATATTTCAGCACCCATTTCATCGCCATAATTATGTCCATTAGATATAATTCCATCTTTAGTATCCCATAAATATGTAACATCAACTTCAGGTTGTTCATCACCTTCATCTGATAAAAGATAACGAATATCCTTTACCATTCTTTCAAGCAATTTCATAGATGCCATTTTATCTCTCACTTTTCGTCTTACAACACTAGGAAGATCAGTAGGTGCTTGCGAAGCAACTTCAAATGCTATTGGTATTGTAATTTCAGCCTTATATAAATCTGCAATATCATATACAAACGAGCGTTCATGTCCTACATGAATGAAACCTAGTCCCGCTGAACAGCCTAATGCCATTATAACAGCATGAGCTAAACCATATAAACAAGCATGCCCTGCTGAAAGTGCTTGATTTACTAAATCACTAGACTCAAAATCATCAGGATCATATTCTCTGCCATTCCATGTGATATTCCACTCTTCTGCTGCCGTACGATAAATCTTTCTAACTCTACTTCCCTCTCTGCCTCTTAATTGCTGGGTTGTAAGATTAGATACATCTTCATCTGGAAAACGCAGCTGATACATTTTCCGTACAACAATCAAATGCAATCTTTTATTACTGACAAATTCAGCCTGTTTCATAAGTAAATGAGCACGATGTGTTAATGGTCTACCACTGGCATAAAATCTTACACCATGCTCACCTACCCATACAATTCCTACTCCTGCATCACCTATAAGCTCTACCGCACGATGAGTTACCGTTGTGCCTGGACCTAATAATAAAACCGTAATAGCCGCCGCTGGAATTCTAACTGTTCCTTTTTCATCTCTTACTAATATCGCACTATCTTCACGAGTTAAATTACAATGCTCTAAATATAGAAATGTTAAACGATCTGAAATTTGAGGTAATGCCTGTATTGAAGGACGCTCAATACCAGCTATTTCAGCCATAAAATTACCCCCTTTGAACAACTGTCAAAAGTCCCATTCCATATGCCTTTCCTCGTCCAATACCATCTTGTAAGCAAACCTTAAATTTTTTACTATCTGTTACACTAAGCATACCCTCATATGTTACCGAAAGAAATGAAATTAGTTTATTTCCATTCTTATAAAATCGTTTCCATACACTTTGTGTCACATATAAATCCTGTTCACGCACCATAAATCCATTATTTTCGCATCTATCTAACAACCATTTCTTTTGATAGTACGGTGTTATATGTGCATAAATTTTTCCTCGCTCACTTGATTTTTTCTCCGTTTTTTTGCTTATTGTTGGATTTGCTACAAGTCTAAAATGCCACTTTGTTCCATCTTCTATCTTATCTAAAAGCGTATCGTATGACTTTGTTTGCCATGGACATTCACTTTTTTCACTGCAAAACTGTTTTGCAAAATTAAAAAAATCTGGCTTATCTTCACTTAGCACTAATAAATATGTATGTCCACCTAACTTATCTATTCTCCATAATCTACGATTTCTTTCACCTTCAAAACTACTTTCAATAGCTCCATGAAATAAACTTGGGCTTGATATAGCTTTCATTGTACTGCGTTTACGCATATCAAGCTCTATTCTGCTAAAGTACATCAGTCCTCCTCCCTTCCTTTATAACTCGCTCATAGGATCTTGTTTCGTTTCGCTTATATCATTGCAGTCATCACACTCTATAATTACAGGTCTATGCTCAACATATGCCCTATAATTATATGAACGCTTTTTTACGCTAAACGATATTGGCATATCACGCTGAAATGCCACCCTACTATCACCTTTGTCAGCATCTGTAACAAGCCTTAGCATAGGTGTTTTTTTATACCTTTTTTGCATCCACTCAGATGCAAGCCAAGGCTCATGATTTAGCGTTTCCATCATGCTTTTATCACGCATTCCAAGCACTATAGGCAGTGTTGGTGGGCACGATCTTCGTCCTAAAAATAGCGGATAAACAGGATTTTTTATTGCATTTTCAAGCTGCAACAAAAAATCTTTATCGTCACTTTCAAGTGCAACTAAAAATACAGCATCAGAAAGATAATATCGCTTTGTTACATATGTTTGCTTTACGCTTCGTGCAGTATGAAAATCACAAAGCAGTTGCCCTTCCTGATCAACACGCACTCCAAATTTCAGTTTGCATAAATCATCAATCGGATCTTCTCTTTTTCGTCCTAATGCAGCCGCAAGCAGTCCAATTACACCACTTTTTGTAGGCTCTCTTCCTGTTCGTCTGACTTCAAACTTGGAATCACTGCCCCACGCCTGCATTGGTGCTGCAAGACGCAACAGCAGGGTACTCATACATTTCCCTCCTCCGCAGTGCAAATTTCTGAAATTTGCTCACCAACTTGCGTAATTAGCTCATTCATAGATATACTTTGTGCAAGAGTCTGTGTATCATCTAATACACTTACACAAAATGCTTTTTCTGGTTTGCTAACAAAGCTATTATAAACCTTATCTGCATATTTTTCTAATGCCCTTAGCGAATTTATTACATATCCATCTCCACTTGCTCTTACAGGCTTTTCAAATGCACCAACCAAATTTACAGGCTGGTCATTTCTAAGCGTAATATATGCGAAATCTGGCACTGTTCGATTTGCAAATGTATTTTGTTTGCCTGTTGGCATTGATAAAATAAATGCCTTAACAAAGCCTAATATAGCCTCTGGTGTTTTATCTCCAAGCATTTGAGCAAGCTCTGTGATATTTACAGTGGCATATCTATATAATGTTGATGAATTAAACTCTACTGTACCTAGATGTCCTGCCCCTGCATTATCTTCAGGTGCACAATCGTCCACTGCGGTAAAATAATCATACTCATTATGAACCTCATGCACTGAAATACTGTGTGCTACCTGTGCTGCTGCATCATAATTTAATGACTGGTCACTAGCTACCATTCTTCCAAAAAGAGCCATATCAATTGATGGAATATTTTTTAGTGCATTTTTATATAACTGCTTATCTTCCTCACCTGCTACTATAAGCTTTGCAAGCTCCTTTGCTTGTGCTTTACTGAAAAATAACAGTGCATCCGTTTTTGATTCCTTATTTACCTTAATTCCTGCATTTTCAAGTGCTTTGCTTGCAAGCTTTGTGCTATCCTTATATTCACCAAGCTCATCAATATATCTAGCAACTTGGTCTACAACTCGTTTTGTACGCTGTCCAACATCATCAGTTTTAAATAAATCTTCAAACATCAATCGCATTGCTCTTTTCCACGACTGACTTGATACTCTTGCTCTTGTAACACCGCCATATGTAGCTGTTTTTGGGCTACCTGTATCATCACGGTTTACGCAGCTAGGTGGTACTGTTTGTAAAATATGCATATCTAAATATAGGTTCTTATTCATTTTATTGTTCCTCCTCTTTTTCGTATCTGTATAAATCTTGTCCCCAACGAAGTCTAACACTTGATACATTGCTTGCAAACTGATATAAATACAAATCAGTTGCCAATCTCACATAATCAAGTCCAATTCCTTCATTTCTAAGGAGCTGCACCATACCTCTCATATGATGCGACAACTCTTTCATATCCAACGATGTCGCAACTGCATTAAATCTTCTTATGATAGAGCTTTCAGCATCTCTTTTGCGAGAAAGCAGCGATACCGCTCTGCCAAGTGACATTTCACTTTTGTGCATAAACTCATTTTTTAGTTCTTTTCCCTGCTGATGTAGTGAAAATAGTGTAAGCGAGGTATATATCGCCCATTCTGCCTTGCTAGGTTCATTTTCGCCCATCATATGCTCTGGTAAATCTTGCAGGAATATCCCCCAAAGCTCAGGCATATCACCAGGTTGTCTTCCGACACCTCGTCTAAGCTGTGCAAGCAGTCCTCGAATAGCACTGGTATCTGCTTGATTTTTTATAACCGCTAGTTTTTTGTTGATAAATGCTCCAACATCACTAGCATTTACCGTTTTGCTCATTTACTATCTCCCTCCCATTTTTTCAGCTCGTACATAAAGTAATTATATGCCTTTGGTGCACTATAAAAATGTGTTGTTTCTTTCTTCTTTTCTTTTTTCTTTACTTCTCTACCTATTATTGCAGCCGTTCCGCCTTGTTCTACAAGCTCTTTTCCAAGTTGTAACGCTATCAATTTAGCTTCTTTTCTCCATTGTTTTCGTTTTTCATTTATTGTTATCTTAGAATTATCTGATGGGTCGATTGTGATAAGCCACTGTCTAAATGGTGCATCTAAACGAAAGTAGCACTGTTCTCCAGCATTATTATTTTCTCCATCACCACCGCATGCCATTTGTATGCTATAAGCTAAATTTTCAACAATTTTTACAAGCTGTTTGCAATTTTCAACTTCATCGCAGATAAAATGCTGCCATTTTACTCCTAACTCCTCTAATAGTGCAATATTTATCTGAAGCTCGTCAGAAAAGGAATCCACAATACCGCAAAACATATTTCCATAGCAAATGCCTGCTAATTCAAATGATATAATCTTACTTTTTTCCAATTTTCTTTTACTTTTAACAAGACTTATCCATGTTACTATCCCTGGTTTTTCACTTCCCTTACCTACAAGAACCGAAAAATCTCTCCACATCTGTCTTTCTGGCTCATGAACCTTTGGACGATAACCAATAACCTCTTTTTTTTGTTTTATATCAGTCCATAAGGTCATTTGTTCGCAAAATGCGTTCTCTTTCTCAATAAAATCGCCCGCTGCTTCAATATATCCTGTTATAAATCCGTCTTCACTTTGCAAAATAACTCGTCTACACTGCATTGTTAGAAGTTCTGGCTGATTATCTGGGAGTGGCAGTTGTCTTAGCTTTTCATTTGTCATCGGTTGCTCCCATGATGGTTTTGCCTGTCCCCAAGGTTTTGTGCCATTTTCCAAAAATACCATGTTATACATAAGGCTTTCAAATAAACTATCTCCCTTTGCGATTATAAGCCCAATACTTCCTAACCAGCTTAGCTTTGGAGATGGATTTTTTGCTGCGGTATCCCCATATCCTTGTAAAAACACTAGCCATCTTGCTGCTTCATCGTATGTAAGTCTTTCCTTTTTTTCACCACTGCTGATTGAAAACAGCTGAACTTTATTGCTACTTTCTACAATTTGACCATTAAGCTTTTTTGCGGGGTTGAATGTTCCTGTATTATTAGGCACTTGATAAAATGGATACTCTGGGTGAAATAGCCAGAAATGCTCTTGCCACTTTTCAAGATAGTTTTTAATAGGCTCACTTGGGAATTTTTGCTTATCCCAAAGAAGACCCCAATAATCTGTCGCTTGTTTAGCATTTGCTATTTCTATTTCGTTGCCATTTGCATCTTTTCGTGTAAATACCGTGTACAGTATTGCAAGCAACAGACGAAATATTGCAGCATCTTGTGCTTTACTTTCACCTGCAAGAGATTTTATATTATGTGCCTCTAGTAATGTATCTAATAGAGAAAGTTTATCCACACTATAGTCTGACCGCATAACTAAAATCCATGGTTCACTTAGCAATGAAAACTCTTTTTTATCTACCATATTCACTTCACCCTCTCGTATTCTAATCCATATTTTTTATCATAAGATAATTTGTAACCACATAGCTCAGTTTGACAGCTTTCATCAAAAAACAAAAACAATTCACCATTTAATAACTGTGCATTTTGCCATTCTGGAATGATTTTACGTTGTCTAAACTCTAACTCATTTATCGCCTGTGATTGTAGCACCCCTGAATATATAATAGGCAATGATAATCTTTGTCTTAAAAGTTTACAACATTCCTGCTGTGATGGGGCATGATTGTTTATAATTTCATAACCATCATTTACCCATGGTAAAAAGGATATTGTTTGGTCATCTTTTTTCACTAATGCTATTACGGTGATAGAAGGCTGTCCATCTCTTACACTTGCCTGTGCGACAAACTCACTATCCCCTATATTGCTTTCAAGCAGCCCATGAATCGTATCATCGAAGTTTTCTGGTTTTGGTATACAGTTTTGCTCAGCTTTTTGCTTTTTGTTTTTTAGCTGTCGTTTGTACTCCTCCCAAAGCACACAATTTTTTTCATCACTTAACATATCGTCTGATAAATCCTCGTATGTTTTTTGCACAAGTTTTGATATATCGTGTGGTAAACATACAGTTTGTGGCAATAATCGCTGTGTTTGATATAAAAGCCATTTGCTATATATCGTTTTATCATCTATTTCATCTATAACTGTGCACATTGGTTTTTCAAGTCCTTCAGGGCGTTTTCTTTCATGACGATGTAACCTTCCTATCCTCTGAAGAAGTAAATCCATAGGACATATCTCGGTAATCAGATAATCAAAATCAATGTCAAGTGATTGCTCTAAAATTTGTGTGCCAACAACAATTAAACGCTTTCGATTTTGAGGTGTAGAAGTCTTTCCGACTCGTTTTAACAGTTCTTTTTCTACCCTCAATCTATCCTCCATTGTTAATCTTGCATGAACTACTATAATATCACACTCGTTATATATTTTTTCTATTTGCTTTACAATGTTCTGTGCTTTTTTTACACTATTTACTATAATACCTATACATCCTTCACTTTTTACTGGCTTTTCAAGTATACTGATTAAATTTTTTTCGGTAGTTTTTTGTATTGTCACGCTTATTTCAAGTTTATCAGTATTTATTATTTTTTGACAAACCCTTTGTCCATCACTCCATGTAAGCAAAGGATAACCAATATTGTGTTTTAACTCATCTGAAAATGTGATATCCTTTCCAGCATAAGCCTCTATAAGTTCAGTTCTTCTTTTTGGGGGCAATGTCGCGGATAATAATATAACAGGTACTCCATAGCCACTAAGCCAGTTAAGTGCACGATCTAAATATTTGTTCATGTAAGCATCATAAGCATGACACTCATCAATTATAACAACCTTACCAGCCACTCCTAAATGTCTCATCATCACATGTTTTTGTTTTAGTGCCAACATAAGGAGCTGATCTATAGTTCCAACTACAAAATTCGCAAGCAATGCTTGTTTGCGTCCTTCAAACCAGCTATGAACAATAAGTCCTCCATCACTACTTTGATTAGCTTTCCCATGAAATATTGTTTGATAATCTTCATTTAGTTCACTCATACCATGTGCCAGTCTTATTGCATAAGCTACACTATCCGACTGTTTATTCGCCCAATTTGCAAGTCTTGGAAAAATTCCATTGGCTGTTGCTTGTGTAGGTAGTCCAAAAAATAATCCACTATAAGCATTTTTACAAGAGAAAATTTCTGCAGCTGCAAGTGCCGCTTCAGTTTTTCCAACTCCCATTTGTGCTTCTAATATATATATACCAGCTGTTTTAGCATTACTAACTGCATCTAACATACACTTTTGAACTGTATTAGCCTCAAACCCAAAACGCCTTTTAAATATATCATTATTTGTATATTCACACTCCCATGGAGTTGGCAGAGAAAGCTCATTATATCCCCATTCCACACGATTAGGATATAATAATTTTTCTCCCTTGTTTTCTATATCTAACAGAGGAAAATAATTAGGATTACTTGCTATCCAGTCCGCCATAATTAGCAAGCCGCTTAATATAACCTGTGTTCTAGCATCTAATTGTGGCAAATCTTCTATCTTGTTATATTCACAATAAGCAAGCGAAAACTTTAGCCAACTTTGCCATATTTCCTCCCAAAGCTCAGCATTTTCATCAGTTCCATAAAAATTTTCTTCATAATATAACATTTGCTCCCTAATATCATCTGCAATGCCTTGTGGCTTTCCATGATGTGCTCCAACAACAGCTGCTACGCTGTCTGAACAGTCAAAATGTAATAGAATTGCCTCACCTGCCACTGCATGAGGTGATTGATTTGCATCTAACAACTCAGATTGATTTGGAATATTTATACCATAGCTTTCTAAACTCTCCAAATGCCCAGATAATGCACTTGAAATTTTAGATTGAAATACAGGTGTAAATTTACCTATATCATGCGTTATTGCGACAAATTTCGCTACATTCTTCCAATTCGGTATTTTAATGCTAATTTTTTCATCAAATGCTGGTGAAATCCATTTATCTACTAAATTTTCCATAATACCAACAGTGTCTAAGAGATGAACCCAAACCGGTAACCAGCCAGCTTCTTCTTTACCAGCAGATTTTGCTGCTAATATGCTATATTTTTGATTTGACAAATTTATATCCATGTACTGTACTCACTTCTTTCTCATGAGCGTTCTCATAAAATGCACAAATATTTTTATATAATATAGTGTTTTCTTGAATACTATCAGTTGCAAATGTAACAATTAACATTTAATGCTATACTTTAGAGGTTTTTACTTAGCCATCGTATTACATAGAGCATAAAGTTCCCATTATTAGTATAACACTCTATCCAAACATACGATATAATCTTATTATAACACTTAACATAGATTATAACAATTTATCAACTATAAAGTAAAAACTAACTCAATGCTGAATATCTTCTTCTATAATATTCCATGGTTCTATACTCAAGAATATCCTTAAAATGGTTTTTAAATGCATTATTTGTTATTATTTCTTTTAAATCTTCTCTTAGTACCAATGCATACCCATCTTTATCAACAAAGAATCCCTTACCCGATGCCTTTAAGAATTTTGTAGGCATCGTTTTTGCTTTGCTTAAATGCTGTCTATCAGTCATATTTTTATACTCTGCATATGTAATATTGGGTGCAAAATCCTTCCAGTTCTTATTTGTATCAAAAAACTTTTTCCAGCTTATTAGCATGTCTTGCTCAGTTACTGCAATTTTAACATCGCCATTGTTGTAAAAAGCATATAATATAGGCATTTTATAAACTTTTTGCATATCTGTTGTCTGTATAATTGAAATAAATTCTTTTCCTATACCAGAATATAACTCTTTTTCATCCTGTGATAGTTCACCTAAATCATTTAAAAATTCAAGATATCTACGAAATGGATTTTCTTTTGCATGGCGAATACAGTATTCATACACTTCATCGTCCATATATGTGAATAGCTCAATTCTTGACGGTACTTTATTATTTAAAAGCTCTTTTACTTTATAAAACTCATTATTTATACGAAGTTTCATAGGCATTGATTTTTTGTCCATCTCTCTGAACAAATCAACTAATCGCATATCAAAATCAACGATACAGTCATCTGGATATTCGATTTCTGTATAGTCATATGCTTTTTTATTGCTATTCTGATTTTTACCGCTTAATAATAGTGATACTCTACCCGCTTTTTCATAGTTACCTATAAAATCAAGCACATTTAAATATTGCTTTCCCTTATAAGTTCTGAGTCCTCTGCCAAGTTGCTGTAAAAAGACCACTGGCGATTCTGTAGGTCTGAGAAACATAACCATATCCAATGATGCAATATCCAAACCCTCATTAAACATATCAACCGAAAATATAACCCTAATTTTGTTATTTATTAAAAGTTCTATTGCTTTATCTCTATTCATTGAGAATTGTCCATGTGCATCACTATAAACCGCCACAGATGGTATACCACGCTTACAAAATTCGGCTGCCATTTGTTCAGCATGTTCTCTTGAACAGCAAAAACCTAATGCTTGTTTAGAACGGTATTTTAAATAGTACTTATATATCAAATCGTAACGTTTAGCATTATTTTTATAAATCTGTGTAAGTTCATTATTATCATAACGACCTTTTATAATATGTAAACCCGAATAATCTGTTTCGTCATAGACACCATAATAATGAAATGGTACTAATACACCTTTGTTTATGGCTTCTTTTAGTGATATTTCATAAGGCACATTATAATCACAGATTTCATATATATTTTTACCGTCCATTCTTTCTGGTGTTGCCGTTAGTCCTAGCAAGAATTTAGGTTCAAAATAATCAACAATCTGTAAATATTGGTTATTTACCGCATGATGGAACTCATCTATTACAATATAATCAAAGTAATCTTTAGAAAAATATTGACTGTTTAGATACTGACTTTTACCAAGTGTAGCAACTGATGCGAAAATTACAGATTTATCTATGTCTTTTTGCTTGCCATAGAAAAAACCATAATCATCAGATTTTCTAACATTTTTAAATGATATTGCTGCTTGATGCAGTATTTCTTCTCTATGAGCAACAAATAACACTTTTTCATATTTGGCAGAATCAAATGCTGCTAAATATGTTTTACCTACACCCGTAGCAGCTTGAACCAACCCCTTAGTTGCACCTTCTGCACGACTATCTTCAAGGGCATATAACGCCTCTATTTGGACACCTCTAGGTTGAAATATGTCTATAGCATTATCTTGTTCATCATATTTTGCTAAATCCTTTGACAAAGCGGGTTTATGCCAATTTTTAGAGTATCGTTTAAGTTCTTCATCGTCTATAATAATCGAATGATTATAAAATAAGTCCTCAAATTTAATAAAAAATTCATTAAAATTCTCTTTGTTTGTAAGACTTGTAAAACGGTAATTCCATTCTATTCCCGATGTTAATGCACTTCTTGATATATTCGAAGAACCTATATAGATTTCACTCATATTATCATAATGAAATATATATGATTTTGGGTGAAATGAACGGTTTTTGTCGTTATAAAAGCGTAAATCTATTTTATTATCAAGCTCTTTCTTTATCAAATACAAGGCAGAGGGCTGTGTTATACCTAAATAATTTCCTGTTAAAATTCTTATTTCAACACCTCTATTAAGTGCCGATTTTAAATCGTTTAAAATCATTTTAACGCCTGACTCCATTAAAAAAGACACTATAATATCTATTTTATTCGCTTTTGATATACTTTCTTTGAGCTGATAATATAAATATTTATTTTTATCTGTATCACCCGTTATTACATCTGTATGCTGTATTTCTATTCCTTTCTCAATATTAGGTTGAGCCATTTTTCATTTCCTCTTTCTGGTCTAGCATCACCTGTCACCCAGTATTCTTCGATAATTACACCGTTTATATCATGTATCAATTCATTAAAACTCTTTTCAGTCATATCAGTGAAATATCTTCCGTTTCTCTCACCTTCAAAAGTGCCATACTTAAAAGAAGTATATATAACTCCATTGTCTTTCAACGCTATTACCATATTTTTTATCACATTTTTTAAATCGTTTCTTGCAAGATGAAGTATAGATGAGCATGCCCATATGGCATCGTATTTATTTTGCTCTTTAAAATCCTCAAAATATATATTTTTCACTTCAATGCCTGTGTATTCCGTCGCAATCTTGCAAAGCTCTTTAGAACCGTCTATTGCATCTACTTGATACCCTATTGAAATAAAATACTTTGTATCTCTACCTGAGCCACAACCAAAATCTAAAATCATTGCCCCGCTATATAATTTGCTTATGAATTTATCTTGTATATCTGTAAATTCAACATTTACTGTATCATTAACAAACTTTTCAGCATTAGTATTATAATAATCTATTGTACTATTTTTCATTTTTAATCTCCAAATTATGTTATTATTTTTATTATAACACAGCATAAATTAAAGGGGCAATGAATAAACACTGCCCCTTTAGTATTTAATTATAGAACTTAAAATAACCCCTAAAGTAGTTCGGTTTTATTTACCGTTTTCTGCTTTAGGGGCTTTGATTTAACTATCTTAAAATTATATATCCTCCATCAGCTAAATTACAAACGATTTTCGCTACTTCCGCACGGGTTATACTTTTCTGCGGATTAAAATTATTATTGTTATCACCAACCATTATTCCTAAATTAGCCATTGCACAAGCAGCTTGTCTATAATTGTTTATAGTACCATCATCCCATGTAATAGAATCAATGTCATTAAAATGATATTTCCAACCATTTTGTTCTAATCCCATAAGATTAAATAACGCTACTGCAAAATCCTCTCTATTAGCCGGTGCTGTTGGACTAAACCAAGTATAATCATATTGAGCCTGTGCAGGCTGTGAATAATTGCCTCCCATTGCTATACCTACATTCACTACTGCATCATAATACCATGAGCCAAAAGGAACATCTTGCCATCCTTCAGCATAAAACGCATATTCTAATTTTTTACCAAATAACCTGTATAAAATCATCGCACTTTCAGCTCTTGTCAAAGCTTTATCAGGTGAGAAATTACCTTTTTCATCACCTATAAGTATTCCCCCATCAGATGCACGTTGAACGGCATCATAATACCAGCTTCCCGCTTTTACGTCTGGAAAGTATAAAGCATTAGCAGCGGGTACGCTTGATATAATCCCCAAACAAGCAATTAAACATACCAATTTTTTCACATCAATCCACGCCCTTCTACCTCAAAATGTATATACAATATATGGCTACATTATATAACAAATAATCCTTATAGTCTATATATAATCATCTAAGGACTGGATTTACTGCTATGCCACCAACCGTTAATAAATCCCACATACTTTTTTCTTCTTTATATTGATTTTCCTTATAGCCCCAGAATAGTATTGCTATAAATCCTGCTACAAGCCCTAACCACCATGCTTTACTCCAACACAGTATAACCGGTATAATAGAAAGCCAATTCCAGATATAAAGAATAAAATTTGATTGTGTTCTATGATTTAAGTGCTTTTTAGCCTTTTTTATATTTTCAGGGGTTAATGCTTCTATCGCATCAATATATTTTTGTTTTTCTTGTGTTCGACCTCTTTCTTTTATATATTCTATACATTCTTTTTTCTTTTGTTCGCTATCTGCTTGTACTCCAATTAACAAAGAATTTAGAATATTTCTATCTTCATATGACCATATTTGGTCTATTCTATCATCTATCTTTTTTATAAATTCATCTTTGACCTGTGGAGTATAGTCATATTCTGATTTGCATATTTCATCTTTCAGTTGTCTGCATTGTTTTTCATTTTTATACTCCAATTTGGAGCACTTTGAATATAAATCTTCAAAATCTAAACTCGCCTTTTGTTTTTGTTCTCTGGTTTCATAGGTAACATCATTAAAAGTTCTTGCTTCAATGTCTTTTTGCTTTAAATACTCATTTACTTGATCTAAATAATCAAGCTTTTTAATATCGTATTTACTCATAAACTTCAGAAGTTCATTTTTCAATATTTTCGCATTTTCTTCATTATCACATGGATATTTATTTATAATACCTTGCAACTCATTTTTTAGTATCTCGCTTACATCTAAATATAGTAACATTGCAAGTTTTACTATATTTTGCCTTTCATTTGGAAATCTATCTGCCAAATAAATGTAATATTCTGTATTGCTAGGGTCTGTACACAATAACTTGTATGCCATCTTGCAAGATAATTCATCATTATTTTGTGTTTTCTTTAAATTTTCAAAAATTCTTTGTGCCTCAGCTTTTGAAACATTTGAAATAGGCTCAAATGGACACGCATTTTCTGCCATTAATTTTTTCTCAACAAAGTTGAATAACAAAACTTCAATATCATACTTGAGAGCTGACGGCAATTTATCTCTATATTCCAAAAATAATTTATTTCTCTTAGATGAGGCATCAGCAGATGATAACCCTTTACCCGCTATATTAACTATATCATGTGCTGTACCAGTCACCATATTTATGGCTCCAGCCTTTACGGCACCCTTTACGGCACCACCTATACCAAAGCCTCCACCATAAAATTTTGTTCTACTTTCTTTTCTCAATCTGCGATACTGGTCTTGTTTTTTCTGGTCCTCATCAATTTCCTCTATTAAATCACAATATTCATCAAAAATTTTTATAAATAGGGAATTATTCTCTATAGACGAATTTAAAACCTCTTCCGTTATGTCATATATTTCATAAACCGAAAAAATTTTTATTATATCATTGGCTACATATTCTATACCTTTTTCCCACAAACCATAGCCGTAATCATATAAATTTTTCCAATTCTTAACAGCTTCAGCATAAAAAGGCTCAAAGTCTTTCATTGTTTTTTTCGCTAGCATTTTAAAATCATTTCTTAAAGATGCGTCATTAATTATCTCATACTTTAGACAATACTCTTCTCCAAATAACTTTAATTCTACCATTTTATATCCCTCACTTTTTATTTTTAGACATTGCATATACCAAAAAGCCTATAACTGGAATAACTATGAACCAGTATGACATAATTAAAGCAGTTATTATTGTTCCTACTATAGCAATGCCTATTATTTCACTTAAACAGCCGCCCTTAAAATACATAACAGAAAATATGCTGTGATAAATATACCATACAACAATGCAGCTAATAGCCCACAACACATAAATCATTTATTCACCCACTCCTATTTAATTTAATAATACTTATAGATATTATTTTATAATACCTATTGTAATTTGTTACATGCTAATTGTCAAGATATCCTATTATCTAAAGGCAGGTGTTAACATGTATAATGAAATAAATGTTGGAGAAAGAATAAAATATTTTCGTACAAAAAGCGGTTTAAGCCAAGAAAGTTTAGCTTTGCAGGCAGAAATAAATCCTGCATTTCTTGGTCATTTAGAGCGTGGTCTGAAAAACCCAACCATTAAAACTCTAGAAAAAATAACTTGTGCGTTAGGCATTTCACTAGCAGAGTTTTTTGAACCAAATACAGAAACTACAGATGAAAAACAAGCTGCACTTACACACATATATAATCAAATTAAAGATTTACCTTTAGAAAGCGTTAATAAAATAAGCATTATCTTGCAAAATGTGCTAACTCTTGAAAAATAAAATCTGATTCACTCCTACTCTCCAACTACATACTATATATATGAAGCCACAAGGAAGTACACCTTGTGGCTATTTTTATATCTCTATAAGGAGTGATTTTAAAATGTTCAACAATCCATATTACATCACAAAAGGTATATCTAAAAATATACCACCATGGCTTATAAACCTTATGTGGTTTATGATTCATCAAATGGAAGTTGAAAGCAAAGACTATTTGCAGGTCTTTGAGCTTGAAAAGCAACCAGATGGAAAACAATACATCTGCCACAAACAAGAACAGCCATCATACAAGTATGAAATATGCTTAGAATGTAAAACCGCTGTAAACGCTAAAATCTTTGTGATTGATGACCAAACCCATAGCACAATGCTGCTAGCCGAAGAATATTAAGGAGGAGCTAAAAAATGCGAGAAACTTTTATTTGTAACAACTGTGGCGTTGAATTTAGCCTTGATGACGTTATTTATGTAGGTGATGACCTATTATGCCCTGATTGTGCCGACAATTTAACAACTACCTGTGAACATTGTCATGAGTATGTGTATATTGAGGACACAATAACCGATGGAAATGTAACTTTATGCAGAGATTGTTATTCAAATTCTTATTATACCTGTGAAAATTGTGAAACTATAATTCATACAGACAATACTTACTATGCAAATGATGATCCCGACCGTCCTCTGTGCTATAACTGCTGGCAAAGCCATAGAAACACCATTCATGAGTATAATTATGTACCAGATAACTTGATTTTTCACGGCAAAGGCAATAGATATTTGGGCGTAGAGCTTGAAATTGATGACGGCGGAACAGATAACGATAACGCTCAGGCATTGCTTGAAGTTGCAAACGATAGAGCAGAAAACCTATATATTAAAACCGATGGCAGTTTAAACGAGGGATTAGAGCTTGTCACTCACCCTATGACACTTGAATATCATATAAACGATATGCCTTGGGCTGATATTTTATATGAAGCTAAAAGTCTTGGCTATCTTAGTCATAGCTCCGAAACTTGCGGCTTGCATGTACATATTTCAAGAACAGCTTTTGGCTCAACATACGCAGCACAAGAAGAATGTATAGCCCGACTTGTATTCTTTGTAGAAAAATTCTGGCCTGAACTTCTAAGGTTTAGCCGCAGAACAAAAAGCCAGCTTAATCGTTGGGCAGCTCGCTATGGCATGAAGCTCTGTCCTAAAGAGCAAATCGACCATGCTAAAAATTCATGTGCCGGCAGATATACAGCCGTAAATCTGACAAACAGCGAAACCGTAGAGCTTCGCCTGTTTAGAGGCACACTAAAACTCAATACTTTAATAGCTACTTTGCAGTTTGTAAATCATCTTTGTGAGGTAGCTATTTCTTTATCTGACCAAGAGCTTACGGAAATGAGCTGGTTTGATTTCCTCGATATGATTTCTGAACAAGAGCTTATTCAGTATCTTAAAGAACGTCGTTTATATGTAAATGAACCAGTAGAACAACAATAGGAGGATAATTTATGTGCAGTTTATTTGGTCTTATCGATTTTAATAATGCATTGACCGCAAAAAAGAAAAACAAAATTTTAAACACACTTGCAACCGTATGCGAATGTCGTGGTACAGATGCAACTGGAATAGCTTATAACCTAGGCGGAAAGCTCAAAATTTATAAACGCCCTGTTCCAGCTCACAAACTTGATATCTGTGTGCCCGATAGTGTAAAAACCATTATGGGGCATACGAGAATGACTACTCAAGGCGATGCAAAGCATAACCAGAATAATCACCCGTTTTCTGGGTACGCTGACGGGAAACATTTTGCCTTTGCACATAACGGCATCATTTGGAACGATTTGGAGTTAAGAATAACCGAAAAGTTGCCAATTACTGATATTGAAACAGACAGTTATATAGCTGTACAACTTATAGAAAAAGAAAATGCCCTTGACTTTAACAGCCTCAAAAGCATGGCTGAAAAGGTCAAGGGTTCTTTTGTGTTTACAGTGTTAGATAGTGATAATTCTATTTGGTTTGTTAAAGGCGATAACCCGCTGAGCATATTTTACTATGATGGTTTTCTGATTTATGCATCGACAACCGAAATACTAAACAGAAGCATAAAGCATTTAAAACTCGGCAAGCCTAAAAAAGTTCATGTGCCATCTGAAGGCGATATTCTTCATATTAGTTCTAGCGGGCAGATAGAAAGCGGCTTCTTTACCCCTGACTTTAGCGGGTTTTTCAACAGCTATAATCTATACAATTTCGGCATGTGTTATAGCACGAATTCTTATGATGAGCTTATATCGGTTGCAAGCTCAATGGGTATAAGCCCTGATGAAATTATGGCACTTATGGATTACGGCTGTGAGCGTGATGAAATCGAGGAGCTTTTGTATGACCCATCACTATTACATGAAATTGCTGCCGAACTGCTTTACGCCTACTAATAGAAAGGAGTTGTATAAATGTTGCAATTAAAAGAGATATTTCGGGTCGTTGGTGTGTTGGTTGATTTGATAATCGAGGTGGTTGAAAGCTCTAGCAAAAAGGGCAAGTAATTGTTAAAGCCGTCTGGAAAATACACCATTCCAGACGGCAATATTTTAGATTTTATCCAAATCAGGAATTAACCATAAGCAATCACTAAATTTAACTATTGCAGAAAAAATTTTTGAATACATTTGTATACCTGCTATTTCAACATACTGCCTAACTATTTCATCTTCTATAATATCTTTTGCATATTTAAGACTCTTAAACTTTGTTTTTCCATTAATATTTTTACTGTATATGGATATAGCATGTGATTTTAACTTTTCATCAGCATTAAAATTCTTTATTATCTCTTTTAGTACATCCGGATTTTTTTCAATTTGTTCAATTATAAGCCTTTTAACTTTTAGTGTATCACCAACAATATCAATAGAATTTGAAATTCTATGTTTGTCTGACGGTCTAAATTCATACATATGTATCATATTTTTAGACCATGCTTCTTTCAAACAAATATCAAACAAGCCATATAAACTCTTACATTTATTTTCATCATTATTCCAACCAGATACTGGAGTATAACCAGTCAAAAGCCAGAAAAATTCTGTGCTTAGTTCCCAATAATCTGGTGCATATTCCTGTAGCAAATTTTTCTTAATAATATTATATTCTTTAGGACTATACTTATCCTTGTTGTATGGTATTAAAGCATATTTGTTGCAAAGTTCTTCTGCACATAGTGTTATATCGAAAATTTGATCTATAAATTCTTTAGAATACAGTAGCCTTAATGCTTTAAAAATGCCTTTTGTTTTAATATCATTTGTAAAATCAGATGCTTGTGCTTCAAACACAATTCTAAAAGCGTTTAATATTTCTCCAATTTTGAATTTGCCAATTTTATATTCAAATTCCATCAATTCCTTTTGCATATCTGGGGCAATAAAACTTGCATAACAAATATTAAGCATTTTTTCCATATCATAATCACTTATTTGTATATTATGATTATTTTTTAAAATTTCCAATATGTAGTGAGGAGAAAAATAAAAATAATTTTCTTCATATAACCCTACTTCACTTGTCGCATTTAAGATAGCATCCATCATTCTATAATTGCTATAAATCGAATTTTTATCTTTTTTAAGCTTGCTTTTATTTCTCTTTATGCTTTTATAAAATTTTTCTAAACTGAACTCTTTATCTCGATAACATGTTAGTGCCAAAAAAATATATAACGGTATTACTAGCTTTAAAAAATGTTCATCTCCTATTCTATTAAATCCGCTTTTTATATTACTCATTTGATTTTCATTGCAAATACCCTCTTTGCTCAAACTCTTCAATATTATTTTTATAGCATTTGAAATTTCGTTTTCTTTATTGCCAGTAATTTCAAATCTTACTTTATTATAGATATGACTATGAAGTTTTTTACGTATTCTAAACAGCTCTAACATAGAAACATATCTCATATGAATAGCATTTCCAAATGATTTATAGCTCTTCTCTGTACTTTGCCAGTTGTCAAAATCAGGAATTTCCAAAACTTTTCCAGTATCATCAAAAAGTAACCCAGTATCTCCAACTGTATATGAGAGCAACTGCATTAAATCTTGGACTTTTTCTATTGGCTCAATACCACAGGTTTTTGTTTCTTTCCATATTTTGCCTTGATTGTTATCAATTTCATGCTCTAATAAATCACAACAATCCCATATTATAGTGAACCTATTAGTACAATCTACATTATACTTGGCACAAGTTTCAATAACCCCTTTTTTGAATAATAATAATTCTCGTTCTTTTTCTTCTGAGTACTTTAATTTTTCAAATGATGGTACTGGATCAAACATATCTATCGCTCCTTTTTAAAAAATTTTTCTGAAAAATGATCAATTTTTGAAAGTATGATTCAATACGATTTTGCTCTACAATATTCTTAAACACTTTATAAAGGAGCTGACCTAAAATGAGAAAATTTACACAAAACCGACCAGAACAGTTTCTTAAATCTTGCCGTTCATCACTTGTAAATTCGTTATCTGGCAACCTTATGGAAAAAGTAATAGAAGTTCATACTTCCTCACCGCCTTATAAGCTGACTTCAATAGCAGAAAAACGCCTTTGTGCCTCTGATGATTATTCACTCTGTGATGATACGGTTTATAATGTGTACGGCGACTCGGTAAATGCAATTGCTGTATGGGCTGGAATAATATGTGCTCACATTAGAGGTAAGCCTCATCGGTATAAGATTCTTGTTGTGTTTTACAACAGAAAGCACCATATATTCGCCATACCGATAAATATGGTGGATAAATCGTTTAAGCTCCCTGGGTTAGATTTTTCAAACGAAGAAATGGCACTTCTCATAGCCATGGCGAACGATATTAGTCACCCTAACGAGAATATTGAGGTTCACACTAAGGTAAAGCACCCCGCTAAGCAGCACATAACTTATCAGACGAGCCGATTCAATCACGCTCGTAATAATAAAGCTTTTTTAGAAATGCTTATCGATGAACCGCATATACTTGAATGTTTACTACCTGCTCTAGATGTACAGTTGAGGTCTTTCAAACGCTTTAAAGATGCACCATGTGGTGTATATAATTTTACATCAGGCTCCAGTGATATTCAAGATATTGACCAGCTCAAGAGCATTTTAACTGCCGCCAACTTTGCTTACTCCGACAATTATGCAAACGCTAAACCGGCTGAGTTTAAAGTAAAAGACGAAAGCGATTTGAACGTATTTAACAGATATTCAGACAGAATAATTCTGACTCAGGTTGGCAACTCATCAGCCATAACTGATAAACTCCTTGAGGTTGTTGGTGAAAGAGAAATTCAACGCAAATTTTGCAGTAATTTACCGGATCGACTTGAAACCGTACCAATTCTACTCGGCAAAAGGTTACTGCCAAGCGATTATGTTTATAACATCGAAATAGCCAGTGTTATAAATCCGCTTGAATATCATGAATTGGATTTAATCAGAGCTACTTGCAAGTCCGTTCTTAACAGAGAAATCGCTCAAAAAGTGTATGATAACTGGAGGTATATTATGAGTTATGAGTACTCATACAACACCTCTACTTTTACCGCTTGGACTGATACTATAAAACGAACGGTTCTCCATTCCATAGCCGGTCAAGATAAGGAGCTTTTGGAGCTTGCCGATGATATTATCGGCAACATTAAAACCCAAAGAAGAGCTGAAGAAGAAAAGAGAACTGAGCTGATACAAAAGGCAATCGATAAGATAAAAGACTATGAGAGTTTTAAAGATAAAATCATAGACCGCCCTAAAACCAAAGCAATTGCCAATGACAAGCTCAGCGATGAAGCTTATGCATTTTGGTTTACACCTCAAAAGGGTGCAGACCAAGGGCAAAAGTTTTTAGCATTTAATAAAATATCTCTCTTACGTTTGTTAAGGTCAATAGGTGTTGATGAAGCCTTATACGAGATATTTCTGGAAAAGGCTGAAACAGCAGGTCTTTTACAGGATAAAAACAGGTCTATATCCCTATCGGGCGAGACTTTTAATGCTATAACTTTTTGCACCTAAAAACGGCTTAATTTTGAAGTTTTTAAGTTTTAACGTTTTTTAGGAGTTGATGAATGTATGAATATTAATAGTATAGCCACCGAAAATGTTTTGGCTAAACTTAGTGTTTCAAAACTTCGCCCACAACAAGAGCAGGTTCTCCCTGATATCCTGTCAGGCAAAGACGTCACGGTTGTGATGCCTACGGGCGGAGGCAAATCCTTGCTTTACCAAGCACCCGCTATAATGGATAATGACAACGGTCTAACCGTTGTCATATCCCCCTTAAAGTCGCTGCAAAAAGACCAGATAAACCACCTCAAACAAAAGGGGATTAAAGCTGAGCTTCTAAACAGCACACTTAGCTCAAGCGAGCATAGCAAGGTTTTGCACGATATGTGTGAAAGCGGCGGCTTGCTTTATCTAGCACCTGAGCAGCTGCTGCGTGATGATGTGGCTAACGCTTTAAAGGCTTCCAACCTTAAGCGAGTGGTTATTGATGAAGCTCATATTCTAGTTGAAGTTAAAGACGATTTCCGTAAGGCATACGGTGAGATTGGCAAGTTTATTTCCAGCTTGCAAGATCGCCCACAAGTTATTGCTCTAACCGCAACAGCTACTAAAGAAAATATAAGTGAGATAAAAAATTCGCTTAATATTGAGGAGTGTAATGACTTCCGTTTTCCTGTGCGACGTGAAAATCTAGAGCTTTACATAAAGCGTATAGACAGTAACAAAAAGGGCAAGAAATCAAAAAAGCGTTTGAAAACCGTTCGATTTGATATGGTTGAAAATGCCGTTTCAGAGCTTAAAGACGGTTCTGCAATAGTATTTTGCACAACAGTTAAAATGACCAAGCAGCTTTATAAGTTTTTAGATGCTCATGGCTATAAGGTCGGCAAATACCACGGCAAGATGAAAAATGACAAACGTGAAAAGGCTCAACAGGATTTTATATCCGGCAAGACAAAGATTATGGTCGCAACCAATGCCTTTGGCTTAGGCATAGACAAGCCCGATATAAGGCTTGTAGTACACGCAAGTTTACCTCTTTCTATGGACGGATATATTCAGGAAATTGGACGTGCTGGACGTGACGGTGAAAAATCAAAATGTGTTCTTATATACGCAGATAGTGACTTTTTTCAGAATGAACGCATACTCAAAAGCGGAGATGAGCAGTCTGTAAAGCGAAAACTTAAAGGTCTGGCACATCTTAAAAAGTTTGTGAATACTCAAAAATGCCTCTGGCGTTTTATCGAAAAATACTTTGGTGAGTCTAAAAAGGATAGCTGCAAGAAATGCTGCAACTGTCGTTTGAAGAAATTATAAATTTACACATTTTTAAGGAGGAAACTATTATGTTAAACAACACTTTTAAGGAACTACCTGATATGCTCAGTGCAAAGGACCTATTAGAGGTTTTGCCTATGTCCCGTAGCGGTATTTACAAGATGCTAAATACCCCAGGGTTTCCAGTCATTAAAATTGGAAAACGAAAGCTGATACCTAAACACGAGTTTTTGGTTTGGCTGTCAGAGAATATCGACCCTAGTTACCGAGCTTTTTGCCTATCAGCACAGGCTGAGAACGGCACTCAGAGCAATCTGAAAAGCTAAACTTTAGCACCTCTTACTTAACCGAAAAGACCGCCATGCATGGCGGTCTTTCATTTTGTATTCTATTTTTCAATCTAAATATTTATTTTTTAATCTTTTCTGCAATTTCTGTACACTCTTCCAGTGTTTTATTAAATGCTCTAGTGCCAAATGACTGTTTGAATGTATCATAAATAAGCTTACCCAGCTCATCAGCTGTTATATTTACATTTATTTGACTGTTTATATCTTTAATTTCAAGAGCATAGTCCGAGCAGTCCATAGGATTCCAAGCGTTTATTTGCTCTTCCACAGACTTTTTTAAATCTTCAAGTGATACCCCGCTTGCTTTTATCATAGCTTCATCTATAATATTTGCTACGCCTTCAACCGCTTGAGCGTGTGTACTATCTAATAGATGCGTATATATCTTCTGTGTAGTAGCGGGAGTTGAATGACCCATCGCCTTGCCTATATTATAAGATGTTATACCAGCCATATTGGAAAGTGAAGCAAATGTGTGTCTAAGCTCATGTAAAACAATTTTAGGCAGCTCATTCTCTTCGATAAATTTTGCAAATAGCTCTGATAGATAATTAGCCCTATATGGCTTACCGTTTTCCATTACTACAACATAATCACTGTCATAATATTGATTTAAGATTTTAGTTTTTGTTTGCTCTTGTGCTTGCTTTTCATTTAAAAGCAAGGTATATAACGCCTGTGGCAAATGCAAAGTTCTAACCGATGATTCGGTTTTTGTGTCTTTTACAACTTCTTTATTGCCCGCCTGTGTTCTGGTTTCATGTATGCTGATTGTACGATTATCAAAGTCTATATCTTGCCATTTTAAACCGCAAAGCTCGCCACGTCTCAAACCCAAATACAGACAGATATTTATAGGCAGCTCCAAACGTGAACCCTTAGCCGCTGAAAGCAGTTTAGCTGCTTGTTCTGGTGTATAATATTCGGCTTCTCTACGTTTCTTTTTTGGCGGTGAAACAAACTTAGCTGGATTTTTATTTATACGTTCAAATCTTTCGGCTGCATTTAAAATATTGGTTATCAGGTTGTGATGTTTTATAACCGTTGCCGCTGACAACCCCTCCTCATTTAAAAGCCATGTATAATATTCCTGTATATTATTTTGCGAAAGCTGTTGCAACTTATATTTGCCAAGCCTTGGCTCTAAATAGTTTTTAATAATGCTCTTATATCCATAAGCAGTGGTTTCGGCTATCTGCTGAGATATAATATTATTAAACCAGTATTCTATCCACTCGGCAAATGTTTCTTTACTAGGAAGCACACTGTTCCCTGCATCTACTTGAGACTTGTGTTTATTAAGTGCACGAACCGCCTCAGATTTAGTATTATAAGTTTCTTGCTTGCGGATACGTTTTCCGTTTACGTCCTTTCCGTAATCAAGTCTAAGGGCATATTTACCGTTTGGCTTTTTAGTGATTGTACCATATGCCATATATCTTCACCTCGTTTAGGGTTAGTATACATGGTCACTTTTCATCTGTCAATGTCCACTTTTTGACCACCTATTTTTCTAAAAAGTTGCAAAAATAATATAAAAACAACAAAACCGACAGCCTAAGCCATCGGTTTTATTTTGAAATTGGTGGAGACGAGGGGAGTTGAACCCCTGTCCGAAAGCATATTCACAGGAACCTCTACGGGCGTAGTTTATCTTTTATCATTCCCTCCACAATTCGCCGACAAACAGGCTAATTGCTTTAGTAGAGTCATAATACATCACAAACGCAACTCTTTGCTTATGACGTTCACCACAAAATCGACGCCCTAATCCTAAGCCGTGGTACTCTTAGGTAGGACGGACCAGCCTAATTAGGCAGCCTGTAAAGAATAATTGTTGTTGTTTAATTTATAAACATTTGAGGCTTTTAAGGAAGCGTCCTCACTTCCGCCCGCTATTCCTGCTTCAACACCCCCGTCGAAGCCAGTACGTCCCCATAATTTATTTTAATCACGTTGACGATTTTTCATTGCACGGTCGATTTCACGTTTAGCATCACGTTTTGCCATACTATCACGCTTATCATGCAATTTTTTACCCTTACAAAGTCCTATTTCAACTTTAACGTGACTATTTCTAAAATAAACGCTGAGTGGTACTACAGAATAACCATCTTGTTTAGTTTTGCCAAAAAGTCTTAAAATTTCTTTTTTATGCATTAGTAGTTTACGAACACGCAAAGGGTCTTTATTAAATATATTACCCTTTTCATATGGGCTTATATGCATACCACGCACAAAAATTTCGCCATCTTTAAAAGTACAATATGAGTCTTTTAAATTGACTTGACCTTGACGAATAGATTTAACTTCTGTACCTGCAAGTTCTATACCTGCCTCAATTTTTTCTTCTATGAAATAGTCATGCCATGCTTTTTTATTGGCAGTGACTTGTTTTGTGCCTGCTTTATTTGCCATGACAAACTCCTTTCACAAAAGCACTAAAATATCTTGTATATGATATCATATTTTTTATTATAAGTAAAGTCTTTTTTTAGAGGAATTATCGACATAGACGCCAATAAATCCCCAAATATTATTCAACTACAATACCAAATTCATATAAATCATGATATAAAACATATTGCACTTGTTCTTTTTCATCATATAAATTCATGCGTAAAACTTTTGATATATCTTCATCAATATCATTTAAATTATAGCTTTCTGAATATAAAAACATATTATCATTCATTTGCAAGTATATTCTTGCTCTGTTTCCGTAAAGTATTTTTGTATTATCTTTAATATCAACTTGTAAATATTCTGCCCAAAGTTTGCTTGCATTATAAAAATCTATTTCATTTGCCCAATCCAAAACATCTTGACTTCTGACCTTAAACATTAAAATCTTACCTGTTTCATCATCTATATTAAGTGTTAATAAATACTTATTTGATGTGGCTTCTATATCCCATAATATAAGATTTGATGATGGGTCATCATTATCTACAGCAAATTCTATTCCACCTATAAAAATTTGTTGTAAATCATCTTCAGAATGTGTATAAGCCTTACTGCTTTCAGGTAGTAATCCCATTTCATATAAAATATCTAATTGTGATATAGTATTTTCAATAGCTGTATTTATTGTAAACTTTGAGCCGCTTTCAAACCCTAATGTTTTGGTCTCACCTTTATACATTTTATCACTTATAAGCGATATTCTTTTAACCAAAGATGTGTTATCATCATTATCCAATCTTATTGGCTCCATATCAACAACATTTATATTATTTATATGGCTTAAATCTCTTGCAATCGTTTCAATAGTTGGCAATGCCACACATAAAGCTACAATGAAAACTAACAATATAAAAATAATAACTCTACGAAATCTAACGGTCATTATAACCCTCCTTTCGTAAAATAACAGTAACAGTTGTACCTGTTCCCTGCTCACTTGAAAAGCTCATTATACCATTATGTAACTTAACGATTTGACTACATAATTTAAGTCCTAAGCCTGCACCACCACTTGCTCTAGCTCTTGCTTTATCCACACGATAAAATGCATCAGTAAGCTTTGGTATTTCCTCTTTAGGTATACCATAACCAGTATCTTTGACTTCTATTTTCCAAATATCAGCTTCTTTTTTAGCGTTTATATTTATATTTCCGCCATCAAGCATAGCTTTTCTAGCATTATCAAGCAAATTACTTAAAAGAGTTTTAAATAAATCTGGTTCAACAAACCATGTGCTATCATCAGAATTTATATATACTTTTATATTACATTCATTCATGCGTTTCTCAAGCAAACCATATACCTGTTCTATCAAGCTTGACATCTTACATTCTTGTTTATTTATTTTAGTTTTTTGTAAAACAATTATATCAAGTAATTTATTTGACAAACTCTCTAGTCTTTTACCCTCAGTGAAAATATAGTTTGCAGCTTGTCTACGCATATCTGGTGGTAACTCTTGAGAACGCATTAAATCAGCATAGCCTATAATAGAAGTCATAGGAGTTCTCATTTCATGAGCAAAAGATGCCATAAATTCCTCTTGACGTTGCATAGCATTTTCAAGTTTATTTATATTATCTGAAACTTGCTCTGCCATTCTATTAAAGTCATCTGCAAGCTGTCCGATTTCATCATCACTTTTTATATTAACTCTTTCAGACAAATCACCGCTTGCAATAGCACGGGCTGTTTCTGCAAGACTTGTAAGAGAACCTGTAATCCAAAATGAAACCTTTCTTGCAACAAAAATACCTATAGCTATAAGTATCAATGTTATTCCTAAAAAGCTACTTATCATATAATCTCTTGATTTATATACACTTTCTATTGGATAAATGCTCTCAAGATAATAAAGCTTATCACCATTGCTTATTGCTGATGCTGTTTGTATTTCATGCTCACCAAAAGAATTTATCTGAATACGCCATGCCATTTTATCAACAGATACTTTTTGTGTCATTCCATCTTGAAAAGACTGGTCATTATATTGTTTTTGATAAATAACATTTCCATATTCATCGGTAAGTTTAAAACGCTGTCCCACTTGTCGCTCTAATACTCTAAGTGTACTTGATAGCTTATTATTATCTAAATCATTATTACCAGTTGTAGATATTAGTGTATACATTGCCATACGCTGTGCATTTTGAGCAGCGTCTATCCTTTGAGTTTTTGCACTTACAAATGATTTACTTATAAGCCATGTACCACATATACTAATGGAAATAGCAAGCATTAAAACAATTATAATTTGTATTTTATCTCTAAAACGTACATTATGAGTCCTCAAATCTATAACCCACCTTATATACAGCCTTTATATTATCTTCCCAGCCAACTTTTTTTCTAAGTCTTTGTACATGAAGGTCTACAGTTCGGCTATCTCCCATATAATCACTTTCCCAAACTCTTTCATATATGGTTTCACGATATAAAGCTATATTAGGATTTCTAACAAAAAGAAGCATTAATTCAAATTCTTTTTTAGTAAGTGGTATTTTTTCACCATCACGCATAACTGTTCTTGATGATGTATCTATTGTTAGTCCGCCAACTTCTAGTATTTTATCCAATTTATGTGTACGTCTTAAAACGGTTTCTACTCTTGCAAGTAATTCTATAACTTCAAATGGTTTTATTAAATAGTCCTCTGCACCAAGTTTTAAACCTTTTACTCTATCACTTACTGATGTTTTAGCGGTTAAAAAAATTACAGGTATTTCTTTTGGTCTTATATAATCCATAAGCTCAAAACCATCTACTCCCGGAAGCATTACATCAAGCAAAATTAAATCAAATTGTTTTTTATCTATTATATCTGCTGCTGAAAGCCCATCATATACACATGTGCAACTATATCCCGCTGATGTAAGACTTAAATTTATTAAATTAGCAATAGGTTCTTCATCTTCAACAATCAATACACGAAGCATATGCTTATCCTCCTATTATCCTTATATCATTCATATAATTATATTATCATTGTATCATAATTGCATCTAATATAACTAAAAATTTTTCCAAAAATTTTATGGACAGTTTTTCCCAATTTAACTTCAAAATGTGTTATACTATTAAAAACACTCTGTAAAATAAATCAGCGTGAATTTCTCAATTTAACTGAGGAGGCTAATCATGAAAAATATTTTATTCGTTGCATCAGAATGCGTTCCTTTTGTAAAAACCGGCGGTCTTGCTGACGTTGTCGGTGCTTTACCTAAATCTCTTGACCACACAAAATATGATGTGCGTGTTATCTTGCCCGATTATACCTGCATTCCTCAGGAATATCGCAGCCAGTTTAAATATGTTCATCATTTTTATATGGACTTAGGCAAACTTGGCAATGTGTATGTTGGAATAATGTCATATTCTATGGACGGAGTTACATATTACTTTATAGATAATGAACATTATTTTTCTGGCGATAAACCTTATGGTAATATTCATTGGGATATCGAACGTTTTTGCTATTTTTCTAAAGCAGCACTTGCAATTTTGCCTGTTATCAATTTCCACCCTGACGTAATACACTGTCATGACTGGCAAACAGGCGTTCTACCTGTATTTTTACATACTTTATTTAAAGAAAATCCTTTCTTCCATGGTATTCGCACTATTATGACTATTCATAATTTGCGTTTCCAAGGTGTTTGGGATATCCCTACACTAAAACTATATACAGGTCTACCTGACTATGTGTTTATGCCTGACCGTATGGAATATAAGCGTGATGCAAATATGCTTAAAGGCGGCTTAGTTTATGCCGATAGAATTACAACCGTTTCAGGCAGCTATGCAGATGAAATTAAAATGCCTTACTATGGTGAAGGTCTTGATGGTTTACTTCGTGCAAAAGCTGATACTTTAAGCGGTATTGTAAACGGCATTGACTATGATATTTATAATCCTAAAACCGACAATCATTTATATGCCAACTATAACACAAAGAATTTCTTAAAGGGCAAAGCTGAAAATAAAGCTAAACTTCAAGAAGAACTTGGTTTACCAGTTGACCCAGAAGTTATGATGATTGCTATGATTACAAGACTTACCGACCAAAAAGGCTTTGACCTTGTTGAATGGGTATTAAATCGTATGCTTGATTCTCGTATCCAATTTGTTGTTATTGGTACTGGTGAACCTCGTTATGAAAATCTATTAAGACACTACGAATGGTGCAGAAAGAGCCAAGTTTCAGCTAATATTTATTTTAATGAAGAGCGTGCACATCGTTTATATGCTGCTGCTGATGCTATGCTTATGCCTTCTATGTTTGAGCCTTGCGGCTTAACTCAGCTTATTTCCCTCCGTTATGGTACTGTGCCTATTGTTCGTGAAACAGGTGGTCTTAGAGATACAGTTCAGCCATATAATGAATATGCAGGCACTGGCACTGGTTTCTCATTTGCAAATTATAACGCTGATGAAATGCTTGGCACTATCTTCTATGCAGAACAAATATTCTATGACCATAGAGACGCTTGGAATGCTATGGTTGAACGTGGCATGAATATGGACTTCTCTTGGAAGGAGTCAGCTAAAAAATATGAGGCTCTTTACGACTCTCTCTGCTGGTAAAAATAAATAGCTCCTCTAACAAAGGAGCTATTTTTGTTATTGACTGTTTATGTGTTTTTGTTATAATTGAACTGGTGGTGTAATGATTTCTAAAAATGAAATAAAAACAATTAGTATTATTTTAGTATTTTACATACTGATAGAGTCAATAGGTATTACTTGCCCCATTAAATTTTTAACTGGTGTTTCATGTGCTGGCTGTGGTATGTCAAGGGCTTTTTTATCTGCACTAAAACTTGATTTTATATCAGCTTTTCATTTTCACCCGCTATTTTGGCTTGTAATTCCTGCTATTTTGCTTTTTATATTTAAAAATAAAATACCATTTTTTAAAGTTTGTTTTATCTTTATTGTTACACTTTTTATAATTGTTTATTTAATTCGTATGTTTCAGCCTAATGATAATATTGTTGTATTTAACCCTAAATCGGGTTTTATATATCAAGTTATTCATAAGCTGATACAATAAATATTTATTTTAGGGGGGATATTATGTATTGCAATAATTGTGGTACTCAAGTTCCTGATAACAGCCGTTTTTGTCATAATTGTGGTCACAATCTTCAAGCAGATAGTGAAACCACAAATGAACAAAATCAAAGCTCTCAAGAAAACCAAAACACCGAGAATAATAATTCTCAGCAAAACCAATCTTTTGAACAACAAAACCATGCCGATTGGTCAAATTTCCAAGTTAATGACAAACAAATGAAAAACAATGACTCTTTGGACCTTATTTTAAAAATTTTCTGTACTGTATTTGCTATAGTTTTTGCCTATCAAGGTCTAGGTGCTATATTCTCCAATCTTTTTAATTTAGATTCTTATTTTTATGCTTTACGATTTAATCCAATTTTTATATTTATGATACCAATTTCTTTTATAAGCGGTATTATATATATTTTAACTGCGTTTGTTTTAGTTCTACTTGGTTTTAAACATTCAAAAGAAAATTCAACTGGTTTATTTTTAGCATTGACTGTGTTATGTGTTTTAGTTATCATAATGTTAATTATAATGCTAATTATTCGTCTGCTATTTAACTTAATTACATTTGGTATGATATCCCATGGTGTATTTCATAATACATTCTTGTACTTTAGCTTACCTATTATATGCCTTTGCGGTGCATTTTGTCTACTAAATGCTTTAAAACAAACTCCAGATTTCAATTCTTACACACAAAATATAGGTGAAAAACTTTCAAATGCTGCAAAAGATGTAAAAAATGCATTTTGTGAGCTTATATCTAGCATTTCTAGTCATTCACAAAATAATACTAATAATCAGTATAACAATGCACAATATCAAAATAACACACAATATAATTACCAACAAAGCAATAATAATTTCTCACAGTATAATAATGTAGCTTCAACCCCATTAAAACAAGATAGAAACATTATTGTTTTTATAATTTTAAATTTAATAACCTGTGGTATCTATGGATTTTATACTGTATATTCACTTGCTAGTGATGTAAATAAAGCTTGTGAGGGTGATGGCAAAACAACATCAGGTTTACTTATCTTTATTCTTTTGAGCCTTGTAACTTGTGGTATTTATTCATTTTATTGGCACTATGCTTTAGCAAATCGTATTGCTGCTAATGCACCTCGTTACGGTATGAGTTTCCAAGAAGATGGCACAAGTGTTCTTTTATGGATGCTTTTAGGCTCTCTACTTTGTGGTATAGGTTACTGGATTGCTTATCATATTATATTTAAAAATATGAATATACTAGCAGCCTCATATAACAACAGAAGATTTTAAAAAACTAAAAGACGTGTTACAGCTTAAATTTCTGTAGCACGTCTATTTTTTTACTTATCACGAATGAGAGTGTTTAACTCCTCCATAAATGTATTTATATCCTTAAACTGACGGTAAACCGATGCAAAACGAACATAAGCAACTTCATCAATATCTCTTAATTCTTCCATAACCATTTCCCCTATGGTTTTTGAAGAAACTTCAGATTCCAGTGAACCAAATAATTTTTGCTCAACATGGTCTACAAGCATTTCTAATTTTTGCTGTGGAACAGGACGTTTTTCACACGCTTTCATAACACCAGACAATAATTTTTGACGGCTATATGGTTGACGTGTGCCATCACGCTTTATAAGCATAAGTGGCAATCTTTCAACTGTTTCATATGTTGTAAAACGTTTTCCACATTTTAAACACTCTCTGCGACGGCGAATGCTTGTCCCTTCCTCTGCTGGACGAGAATCTACAACCTTGCTGTCACCATAATTACAAAATGGACACTTCACAGGAACAACACCTACCTTTTTTGTTTATAATAACACTTTTTTAATATATTTTAAATATTATTTATTTTATTTCTTAAAAATTCAGCTGAATTTTTAAGCTGCTCTTTTGTTTTATAATTTGTTTTATAAACCTCTATAATTACATCGCCTTTGTAATTATCTTTTTTAAGTCTTTTAAAAAACTCTGTATAATCAAAGCTACCTTCGTTTGGAAGTAAACAGCTACGGTTTTCATCAAAATCATTTATATGTATATTTTTAAGTCTATCATAGATTATATTATAATAATCAGTCCATAAATGCCCTGCTCTACAACCTTGTTTTAAATCAAGCGTATATCTAAGCTCTGGCACATCTTCATATAATCTTTTTAAATATTCGGGATTGCTAGATTTACACCATGCTACATTTTCTTGAGCAACTGTTATATCAAATTCTTTTGCAATGCTACATAAGCTATGATAACATTCGATTTTTCTTTGCCATATTTCTGGATTATCAATTTTGCTTTCAGATGTAAGCCGTTCACCATGAAAAGTTAAATACTTTGCACCGAGCATTTTTGCTGCCTCGAAATATCTTTTATATTGCTCAAAACCATCTTGGGTTCTACGTTTATAATCAGAAAATAAAAGCATTCCTTCCATAAGTGATGTGTATGGGTGTATAGATATTACTTTTAAACCATTTTCATCTACAATATTTTTTATTTCTGATATAACTGGCTCATGAAGTTCACTTTCTGTATTAAAAAATATCTCTATTTTTTCAAATCCCATTTGTGCAATATATGAAAATGTTTCTTCAAGTGCCTCTGGATAAAAACAAGCAGTAGATATTCCGACTTGCATAAAAAGCTACTCCCTTCCATATAAAGAAATTTTTTATTTCGTAAATAGAATAACATATTTACATATATTTTAGCAACAAAAAAACATGAGGATATATAAAAAATACACCCTCATGTTAAAAATTTATTATATTTTCTTTTTGAATTTTCTTCTAAATACACACCAAAGAGAGCTTGCAAGGAAAATTGATGAATAAGCACCACTAATAATACCAACTAAAAGCGGCAATGTAAAATCTCTAAGTGATGAAACACCAAGAATAAAAATCATACCAACAGTAAATAAAGTTGTAAGTGTTGTATTCATGGTTCTGCCCATAGTCTGCCAGATAGATTTTTCTGCAGTTTGTTCAAATATTTCCCTGCGTGAAGTTTTTAAGTTTTCTCTAACTCTATCAAATACAATAATTGATGCGTTTATTGAATAACCTAAAATTGTAAGTGCTGCCGCAATAAAGTTTTGATTTAATGGAATTTGGAAAATAACATAAACTGATAACATAACCAATAAATCATGTACAAGACAACATACAGCAGCTAAACCAGATGTAAATTCAAATCTAAATGTGATATATACAAGCATAAGTGCAATTGCAATAATAGCAGAAATAAATGCTTTCTTTTTGAGGTCATTACCTACACTTGCACTTACATCTTCATTTTTATTTAAGTCATCATCAGTTAGATTATATTTTTCTTTCATAGCCTCGATAACGGCTGAACGTTGCTCACTGTTAAGACTTGTAGAACGTATCATAACTACATCTTTATTTTCACCTGTTGCAACTGGTGCTTCTGGTTTAACACCTGTTTCTTCTTCAACAAGCTTTGCAATCTCATTTGCAACTTCTGCTGTAACCTCAGTATGCATATTCATTTCAATTTGTGTACCGCCTGCAAAGTCAATCGCAAGATTGTACATATTAATTCCAAATGGCAATGCAAGCAAGCTTACAAGTCCAGTTATACATAATAAAATGGAGATAACACCAAAAATCTTTAAATTTTTAACAATACTAAATTTTTCTTTCATAATGTTCACTCTCCCCTCTTACGCACCATATGCCTTAGGATTTCTAATTTTAAAATCCACCATACGATTTAATAAGAAATGTGTAACTGTAAGTGCAGTGAACATAGAAATAATAACGCCTAAACCTAGGGTTGTGGCAAAACCTACTATTGTACCACTACCAAAGAAGAACAGCACGCCAGAGGCTATAAGTGTTGTAATATTTGAGTCTAAAATAGCGGTAAAAGCACGTTTAAAACCTGAATCAATGGCTGATTTTACAGTTTTACCATCACGCACTTCTTCTTTTATTCTCTCGAAAATTACTACATTTGCATCTACTGCCATACCGATTGATAAAATTATACCTGCAATACCTGGAAGTGATAGATTTACTTTGAGTAAGCTTAAAATAAGAGCTTCAATAACAATATAGAAACCAAGAGCAATAACAGATACAAAGCCTGGTAAACGATATACAATAATCATAAATATAGCAACAAGTGCTACACCTATAATAGCCGCTTTCATACTGCTACTAAGGGCATCTGCACCAAGCTGAGGACCTACCGCACGAAGTTCAACCTGCTTTAATGAAAATGGTAATGCACCACTACCTATTAAATTTGCAAGCTGGCTTGCTTCTTCTTCAGTAAATGAACCTTGTATAGTACAGCTATCTTCAGTTAACTTTTCTCTAACCATAGGATAGGATATAATCTCACCATCAAGCAGTATATACATAATATTTGTGTTATCTGTTGTACGCTTGGCGATAGACTCTGTTGCCTCAGCAAACTTCTTTGCACCATCTTTTGTAAAGTTAAGCACAACATAATATCCTGGCAAAGATGCCTGAGATGCACTACCATACTGATAACTTGCACTCTTAATGTCTGCACCTGTCAGCCATTCTTTTCCGTCTGCATCAGTAAATGTCAGTTGTGCAGTTTGACCTAGTACCTGTACAGCTTCTTCTGGATTTTTAATCTGTGGAATTTCAACTGTAATTCGATTATCACCCTGTTTAGAAACCTGTGCTTCTGTATAGCCTTGGCTTGTAAGTCTATAACGTAAAATTTCAACCGCACTATCCATATCAGCAGAAAGACGGCTTTCATCATAGCCTTCTGGAAGTTCAGCTTCATATGTAATAGATGAGCCACCTACAAGGTCAAGACCTCTACGAATACCATTTTCACTGTCAAACACACTAGGAATGATAGTTTTATACTCCTGTGCTTCAGTGCTTTCTGAGGACGAGCCTGTATCTGTATTCACTGGCAAATACAGCCCTGTAATTGCTGTTACACCTAGTAAAACAATTACAAGCATAACTGCAATGAAAGAAAAAATACTTTTCTTCACCTTTAAAACCTCCTTAATATTTTAAACAGGGTTAATTATACGCTTATTTAATTTGATTGTCAACGAACTAACAAATAGTCAAACTATTTTTGTTAAGATTTTTTTACGCATAAAAAAGAGCTGATAAGTTTTATCAGCTCTTTTAGTATATAATTACAGATTGATTTCAACCTCTACATCTGAACCATCAAGATATTTTTCAATTCTAGGTTTAACTTCTAGCTTTAAGAAATCATCAACTTGTGCAGGACAACGACCAATATATGCAGATGGGTTTAAATGAGACATAATTTCTTCCTTAGTCATTCCGAACATAGGGTCAGCCGCAATACGGTCTATAAGGTCATTGTCAAGACCTTCTTCCTTAATACGCTTACCCGCTGCCATAGAATGTTCACGAATACGTTCATGTAAATCCTGACGGTTGCCACCACGCTTAACAGCACCCATCATAATATTCTCAGTTGCCATAAATGGCAGTTCGTTCATAACTCTAGCTTCAATAACCTTTGGATATACAACAAGACCAGAAACAACATTTATCATAATATTTAAAATAGCATCAATAGCTAAAAATGCTTCTGGAACAGAAATACGCTTATTTGCAGAGTCATCAAGAGTTCTTTCAAACCACTGGGTAGCCGCTGTAAATGCAGGGTTTAAGCTATCGCAGATAACATAACGAGCAAGTGCACAGATACGCTCAGAACGCATTGGATTACGCTTATAAGGCATAGCAGAAGAACCAATCTGATTTTTCTCAAAAGGCTCTTCAATTTCCTTTAGGTGCTGAAGCAAACGAAGGTCTGTTGCAAACTTAGAAGCGGACTGTGCAATGCAAGAAAGAGTTGCAAGAGCTTGTGCATCAATCTTACGGGAATATGTTTGACCAGAAACAGGAACAACACCTGCAAATCCAAAATCATCAGCAATACGCTTTTCAAGCTCTTTAACCTTTTCGTCATCACCATCAAATAGTTCAACGAAAGAAGCCTGTGTACCTGTTGTACCCTTAGAGCCAAGCATACGCAGATTTTCAATGCGGTATTCAACTTCATCTAAATCCATTAAAAGCTCATTCATCCAAAGTGTAGCACGTTTACCCACAGTTGTAAGCTGTGCAGGCTGGAAATGAGTAAAACCTAGTGTTGGCTGTGCTTTATGCTCATCAGCAAACTTACCTAGCTTATCAAGTACAACAACCAGCTTTTTACGAACCAGTTTTAATCCCTCACGTAGCTGTATAATGTCTGTGTTATCACCCACATAAGCACTTGTTGCACCTAAATGAATAATACCAGCAGCCTTTGGAGCTACCTGACCATATGCATAAACATGGCTCATAACATCATGACGTACTTCTTTTTCACGTTTTTTAGCAACTTCATAATCAATATTATCACGATTTGCTTCAAGCTCATCAATCTGCTCTTGAGTGATTGGCAGACCTAGAGCCATTTCAGCCTTTGCAAGAGAAATCCATAAACGACGCCATGTGGAAAACTTCATATCTGGAGAGAATACATAAAGCATTTCTGGTGAAGCATAACGTGCAGAAAATGGGCTTTCATAAATATTGTTCATTTTTGTTCGTTCCTTTCCTATGCTATTAAACACAGCTAATAAATCGTTGTTTTAGCTTTTTTCTTTTTTGGTTAAAAAATCAAAAATAGTTATAAGTTTTTGCCATTTGCCCAAAAAAGCACGATAAAAAGCAAAAGAACGGACAGAATTGTCCGTTCTTAGTTTACCACTTATATGTGAATTTTTCAAGAAAAACCGCAGATTTAAGCGTTTTTTATAAACTGCTCCAAACGGTCTAGTCCCTTATCAATATCAGACATAGATGTTGCATAACTCCAGCGGATAAATCCAGGGGCTGCAAATGACTCACAAGGCACAGTTGCGACCTTGCCTTTTTCTAAAAACAGTCTTGCAAAATCGCCATCATTGTTTATAACTTCACCGTACATAGTTTTTCCAATGAAGTTTTTCATATTCATCATAACATAGAAAGCACCTTGAGGTTTAATACAAGAAATACCTTCAATTTTATTCATACGCTCAACAAGATGGTCACGACGAGCTTCAAATGCCTTACGCATTTCCTCGATATCCTCTTGAGGGCCTTTTAAAGCCTCAATAGCTGCAACCTGTGAAATGGTAGATGGTGCAGAAGTTGAATGGCTTAAATAGTTGCTCATAGCCTTAGCGATAAAAGGTTCTGCACAAGCATAACCAATTCTCCAACCAGTCATAGCATAAGACTTAGAAACACCGTTTATAACAATACATCTGCGTTTAATTTCCTCGCCCAGTGCTGCAATAGATGTATATTCAATTCCATCATAAACAAGGTTAGCATAGATATCATCAGCAATAACATAAATATTGTGACGCACACAAACCTCAGCGATTGCTTCAAGCTCCTCACGAGAATAGACCATACCAGTAGGATTAGATGGTGAGTTTAGCATAAACACTTTGGTTTTATCTGTGATAGCCTTTTCAAGCTGCTCTGCTGTAATTTTAAAGTGTTGTTCTTCACCAGCTGCAACAATAACAGGAACTGCACTAGCCTGCTTTACCATTTCGCTATAAGATAGCCAATATGGAGCAGCAATTACAACTTCGTCGCCTGGGTCACATAGAACCATTAGTGCAATATAGATAGCATGTTTTGCACCAGAAGCAACAACAACAGATTGTGGCTCATATTTTAAACCGAAATCCTGTTCCAGTCGGTAGCAAGCAGCTTTTCTAAGCTCCATCATACCAGCCGCAGGAGTATATTTAGTTTTATTTCCTTCAATAGCAGAAATACCTGCTTGTTTGATATGCTCAGGTGTAGGGAAATCTGGCTCACCAGCACCGAAACCAACAACATCTTCTCCGGCTGCCTTCATATCCTTAAACATACTGTCAATAACTAATGTTGTAGACGCTTGCACCTGTGCTGCGACCTTTGAAATTGGTTTTAATTCATTTGACACAATTAACGACTCCCCTCATATATTACAAATTGATTATACACTGAATAAATGCATTTTGCAAGTATAGAGATTAAAAATTGCAAAAATCAATTTTTTAGTTTTATTGTATAGTCAATCAATATTTATCATCAGTCAGTATTATCAGTGCTTTTCCCGATAAAATTTCTATTAAAATATCATCATTTACAGGTTCATTTGATACAGAAATGATTTTTTTTCGTGTTAAACTCGCATTTTCAAGCGGATATTTTAAACCTTTCATTGTAACGCCTTCAAGTTTTTCATCAAGTGGAATAAGTGAGATGTATTTTTTTAACTCATTCCTTGCAAACTTCATTTGTCCGCCAGCGTGAAACATAACTATATTTTGTTCATCTATTACTAAAAGATTTGCCCCAAGCTCATAGACCTGTTCACATAAAAGCAAATTAGATAACATATGGTCTATTCTTCCGCCTGTTGCACACACTAAAATTAGCTCTCTACAGCCTCGCTCTATGGCAAGAACTGCTGCGTGCTGCGTATCTGTATCATCTTTTTCTGGTGTTAGCTTTATAACTTCATCACATGGTATAGTGTTTTTACTTGAGTCAAAATCTGCAACTATAACATCAGGTTTTATATTTAGTTTCTCAGCATATTTTGCCCCACCATCTGCACATATAACCACTATATCAGGATACTTTTTTAAAATATCTCTTACATAATCTAAGTTCTCACATGGTGCAGCGGAAATTATTAACGCCCTACGTCCTTGCCAAGCTCCCATTTTTTCAAATCCTTTACACTTTCATATAGCTTTTTATAACTTTCATGTCTGCTTTGTGAGATTTCGCCATTTTCAACCGCTTGTAAAATTGCACAGCCTTTTTCCTTTACATGAGCACAACCTGTAAATTTACACTCACCTATATATGGTTCAAATTCTCTAAAAGCATATTGTAAATCTTCTCTTAGAACTAAATCCATCTGCTCAGTATCAAAAGATGAAAAACCTGGGGTATCGGCAATATATCCGCCTTCAAATGGCACAAGCTCTATATGTCTTGTTGTGTGTTTACCCCTACCAATTCTATCAGAAATATTGCCAACCTGTGCAGAAAAATCTGGTATAAGTCTATTTAAAAGACTAGATTTACCAACGCCAGAATTGCCAGCAAATGCTGAAATTTTGCCTTTCAGCTTGTCCTTTAATTCGCTTACGCCTTCACCTGTGTTTGCACTCACTTTTAAAACATCTATGCCTGCCTGTTTATAAATTTCAAACAGTTCATCTCCAGCATTTATATCAATTTTATTTATCACAACCATAGGCGAAATGTTTTTATTTTCTGCAATAGCAATAACCTTATCAATCAAAAAAGTATCTGTTACAGGTGGTGCAGCACTTACAACTGCAATAAGTAAATCAATATTAGAAAGTGCGGGACGGATAAGCTGATTTATTCGTTTTTCTATTTCAAGCAAATAACCAGTTCCATCATTTTGCACCGCAACAGTTACTCTATCACCAATAATAGGCTTTCCAACGGTTTTTCTAAATTTTCCACGAGCTTTACACTCTATAACACCATCGGCGGTGTCTACATAGTAGAAACCGCCGATGCCTTTTATTATTGTTCCAGTGATATCCAAAACAATTCTCCCTTTTAATTAAATGTGTATGTGCTTGACCTCTTTTCACCATCGACATAAACATCAAGCATTTGTTCACCAATAGGGCCAGTTACCTCTATTGTTTGTGTGCCGCCAGCTGGTGAAAATGTTTGTTCAGCAAGTTTTTGATTGCCTAAATAAATAACAACATGACAGGATTCAGAATCTGGAAGTGCAACTGATACTTTAGCTGTACCTGTTTGAGGTGTAGTTTCATTATTATCACCTGTTTCACCTTGTTCTGGAGTTTGTGGTGTCTCCTCTTCCTTCTTGCCGGTGCTGATATATAAATCAACCTTAGAACCCTTTTCAACCTCGGTATTTTCTGAAACAGATTGTTTAAATACCTCTCCAACTGGACTGTCATTTTCCTCATTATAAGTTTGACCAACAGTCAAACCATAAGAAGTTAAAAGAGCTTTAGCATCATCAAGGGTCATGCCTGTTACTTTTGGAACTTTTACAGTCTCAATCTTTTTACCTGTACTTACATAAATAGTAATTTCATCGTCCGCAGTAACCTCTGTACCCTTTGTTGGACTTGTTCGGATTACATAACCCTTTTCGACTGTATCGCTTGATTCTTCCACAACTTTATAAGCATTTTCAAGACCATTTTGTCTCAATAAACGCTCAACTTCTTCAAGCTCCATATTAGAAAAATCAATCAGTTTGTAACCTTCTTCTTGTTCTTCTTCATCTTCTTTAGAACCACATACGGTTAATGTAATAGTTGTACCTTTTTCAACCTGTTTGTTAGCTGTTGGGTCTTGTCTTATAACCTCACCTTCTTCATATGAAGAATTATATTCACGTTTAGAGGCTTCAACTATTTTAAAATCAACATACTCAGTGTTTTGTTTTGAAAGAATAGAGTCTATATCCTGACCGATAAAGTATGGAACGGTTACAAAATCTTTTTTATCTTCTTCATTACCGCCCATTAGCATCATACCGCCTACAACAAGAGCAACAACCGCCACTATAGCGACTATAGCACCAAATACAAGTCCAGCAGAATTATTTTTCTTTTTACGTTTGTTATGATTAGAATTATTTGAGCTATGATGATTTTGCTGACGCCTCGGGGCATATTCCTGTCTTTGTTGCTGAGCAGATGGTCTTTGTTGTTGCCTTTGCTGCTGCTGATAGCCCTGCTGCTGTTGTTGTCTTGGTTGCTGCTGATAGCCTTGCTGTCTTTGTGGTTGTTGATATGCCGCCTGTTGTTGGTATGCTTGTTGTTGATATGCTTGCTGCTGCATTGGCTGATGATATGCATTATTTGTATCACCTATGGTTCTTGTTTCATCAAATAATGCTGCATCACCTCTGCTATCATGTGCCGCATATCCAAAAACAGTATGTGGATTTTGCTTTATACGCTCTAAATCCTGATAAAGCTCTTGAGCTGAAGAATATCTTCTTGTAACATTAGGGCACATAGCATGCATAACAATATCGTCCATACCACGAGGCACACCAGGCATAACTTTACTTGGCATTTCTGGAACAGAGTTTATATGCTGCATAACAATGGCAACTGCACTATCACCTTCAAATGGCAGTTTACCAGTTAACATTTCATACATAACCACACCAAGAGAATAAAGGTCAGCTCTTGCATCAATAGATGAACCCTTTGCCTGTTCTGGTGCAATATAATGAACTGAACCAATAGCCTCTTGCACAACTCTGGTTTCTTGATTGCTTTCAAGTCTAGCAATACCAAAATCAGTTACTTTAACAGTGCCATCACGAAGCAACATTATATTATGCGGTTTAATATCTTGATGTATAATTCCTCTGCTATGGGCATGGCTTAAACCTTTGGCGATTTGCTGAGCAAAAAACACTGTTTCTTGCCAAGAAAGATGACCTTTCTTCTGTAAATATTCCTTTAAAGAAATACCGTCTATAAGCTCCATAACAATATAATCTTGTGTATCTGTTCTTGCAACATCATATACTGCTACAATATTATTATGTGAAAGCTTTGCAACCGCTTGCGACTCATTGTAAAATCTGCGACGAAATTCTTCATCTTGAAGAAATTCTTCCTTGAGCATTTTAATCGCAACATAACGATTAAGCACCCTACATCTTGCTTTATACACGACTGCCATGCCACCAACGCCTAATATGTCTAAAACTTCATATCGACCGCCTAGCAAGGTTCCAATGTATTTATCCATATGATTTTAATCTCCTAATTTAAGGTCTGCACAGCTATAAATTGCTGCAGTAATGTTGTCTAAACCTCCGTTATCACAGGCACGCATAATGAGCGTATTGACCGCCTGTTCAAGCGACTTTGCTTCACGTATTATATTTGCTATTTCATGGTCTTCAACCATACCAGTTAGACCATCAGAGCATAAAAGTAAAACATCATCTTTTTCCATTGTGTAATGAAACAAGTCGCTATCAACAAATGTATCAACACCAATCGCACGAGTTATCAAATTTTTATGAGGATGATTTCGTGCCTCTTCTTGTGTTAATTTACCTTTTCTAACCATTTCTTGAACAAATGAATGGTCTTCTGTAATCTGTTTGATATCATCTTTTGTAATTACATATGCACGACTGTCACCTATATTTATAAGTGTGACTTTTTCACCCTGAGCAATAGCTCCAACAAGTGTTGTACCCATACCACGACATTCAGGTTGTTTTAAAGAAATTTCATAAACCGCCCTATTTGCATTTTGTGCACTTATTCTTAGCATATCTTCGGTTTGGGTTTCGTCCATTTCATTTTCAAATTGGTCTTGCACATTGCTGGAGAAGATTTCAAGTGCTACATGACTTGCAACATTGCCCGCATTTGCACCACCCATGCCATCACATACAACCAAAAGTACAGTTTTCTGGTCGTCAAATATCTCGATAACATAGCCATCTTGATTATTTGTTCTTATCATACCTTGATGGGTATCTCCATAGGTTATCATTTTGACTCACCTTCTTCTATGGTTCTACGGCGTAACTGACCACAAGCCGCATCTATATCTGGACCTAGTCTACGACGAACAGTGGCTGTTATACCATTTTGTGTTAGTATCTGTTGAAATTTACGCACAGCCTCTTTTGTAGATGGTTGCACATCACTTTCTTTAACAGGATTGAGCGGAATTAAATTTACATGGCATGGTCTGCCATGAAGTAGCTTTGCAAGCTGTTTTGCTTGCCATGGACGGTCGCTTATATTTCTTGACATAGCATATTCATAAGAAATTCTACGTCCAGTGGTATCAAAATAGTACCTGCAAGCTTTCATAAGTCGCTCAACAGGGAAACTACGGGTAACAGGCATAATTTTCTCTCTGCTTTCATTATCTGGAGCATGTAAGGAAATTGATAAAGTTATCTGCAATTTCTCCTGTGCTAACTTCTCTATTTTATCAGCTAAACCGCTAGTTGACAAGGATATATGACGTTGACCTATACAAATACCGTCAGAGCTGGATACTAAATGCAAAAATTTTAGTACATTATCATAATTATCAAGTGGTTCACCAGTGCCCATTAGTACAATATTACTTATTTTCAAATCTGAGTCTTTTTGAGCAAATAAAACTTGGTCTAAAATTTCACCTGCTGATAAATTTCTTTTTAAGCCAAACAAACCAGATGCACAAAATTTACACCCCATTCGACAACCAACCTGAGTGGACACACAAATTGTGTTTCCATGCTCATAACGCATAAGCACACTTTCCACACAATCGCCGCCTTGCATACGCCATAAGTATTTAATTGTGCCGTCAAGCTTTGAAACTTGTTTACGCTCAATATGAGGAACAGTTAATATAAATTTTTCCTCTAATCTTTGACGTAAAGCCTTTGATTGGTCGCTCATTTCTTCAAATGAGCTTACTGGCAAATGCAACCATTTAAAAATTTGTTTAGCACGAAAAGGCTTTTCACCCATATCAGTTAAAGCCTGTTTAAGTTCATCTATATTAAGTGTTTTTATTTCAGTTTTATTTGCCTCTAGCGTCATGATTTTCTCCTTAATTTTGCAATAAAAAATCCATCTGTCTTATGTAAATGAGGTAAAAGTGTTATCATGCCATCGGTTTGACCACATACAGGGTGATTAAATGGCTCTAAAACAAAGTTATTATTTTCTTTTAAAAATGCATTTACAACATCTTGATTTTCTCTTTGTAAAATAGTGCAAGTAGAATAAACTATTGTGCCACCTATTTTAACATAATTTGCACAATTTCTAAGTATATTCGCTTGAATTTGAGGAAGTGAAGCCAATTCTTCATCTGTTTTAAAGCGAATTTCTGGTTTTTTTCTAATAATTCCAAGCCCAGAACATGGAACATCACACATAACTACATCAGCCCATTTTTCAAACTCTGGCTGATATTGTTCAGAGTTTGCAAGACGTGTTTTTATACAGGTAAAACCTAAACGCTTTGCACCCTCCTCTATTTTTTTGAGCTTATGCTCATAAATATCGCAGCTTATAAGCTGACCTTTATTTTGCATTTTTTCAGCAATATAAAATGTTTTGCCCCCTGGAGCAGCACAACAATCTATAATTTTCATATCTGGCTTTGGCTCTAAGACCTCAACCGCTGCTGCACTTGCTGCATCTTGAACGGTTATTTTTCCCTCTATAAACAATCTATTTTGTGTTATATCACCGCCGCTACAAAGCAAAATATTATTCATTGTAGGGTGATATTCGGCTGTAAACCCGTCCTCTATAAGTGAATTATAAACCTGTTCTTTTGTTATCTTTTGGCTGTTTATACGTACAGAAATCGGTGCAATTTCATTGTTTGCCTGTGCGATTTTCTGACTTTCCTTTTGACCATATTGGCTGCTAAGTTTTCGCATTAACCACTCTGGGTGAGTGTATTTAAGTGCATAATAACTTTCTTTGTCTGGACAATCTGGGTGAGGAAGTTTATTATTTTCTTTATCTCTTGCAATAGAACGTAAAACTCCATTTGCAAAACCCGCTGCTCTTTCATCAGCCTTGCCATATTTGCGAATTAGCTTTATAGTTTCGCTTGTTGCTGCATGAGCTGGTATTCTATCAAGCATTGTAAGCTGATATACACCCATTCTCATAAGCTCTAAAACCCTTGGTTTAATTTTAGCAAGCCTGATTTTAGAATATTTTCTAATATAAAAATCGCACATAGAGCGATTTTGCAATGTACCATAGGCAAGCCTTGCAGCAAGTGCTGCATCACGACCTGACAGCCCAGAAAGCTGCAAGTAGTGATGCAATGCACCCTCAGACCAAGCACCATTTTCTAACATATCAAAAAGTGTAAATGCTGCAACTTCTCTTGCATTTGTAGGTTTAGTCATCTCTATTGCCTCTACCTCCAAATAATAAAATCAGTCTTAAAAGCTGTGCAAGAGAAACCGCCAAAGCTGCAACATAAGTCATAGCAGCCGCCCAAAGTGTCTTTTTAGCCATTTTGTACTCATCTTCATATAGTAAACCACCGTTTTCTATTGCAACTAATGCTCTACGAGATGCGTCTAGCTCAACAGGTAAGGTAATTAACTGGAATAGAGTTGCGAAAGCAAAGAATATAATACCAAGCGTTATAAGTCCGCCAAAGCTAAATACAAGTCCAATTAAAATAAGTGGCATAGCAAGAGTAGAGCCTATATTAGTAATTGGAATAATAGCAGCTCTTAACTTAATTGGTGCATAATTCCTTGCATATTGCACTGCATGACCTGCTTCATGTGCTGCAACACCGATTGATGCAACCGAACTCGAACCATAAACGCTATCAGAAAGCCTGATAACATTTGTTCTTGGGTCATAGTGGTCAGTTAAATGCCCCGAAACACGCTCAACTCTAACGTTATAAACACCAGCCGCACGAAGTACAGCTTCAGCAGCTTGTGAACCTGTTAAACCTCTCCTGCTTCTAACAGCAGAATATTTTTTAAAAGTGGAATTTACTTTAAATTGTGCCCAAATTGCAAAGAAAATACAAGGCAATACTAAAACGATATAATAATAATCAAATCCGTAGAAATACGGCATAAAAGCACCTGCTTTCTATAAAATATTATTCCCCTAAGATGCTTCCTACTTCTATTTTGTGCCCACGAAGGTAATCTTTTGCGTTCATACGTTTTCCACCGACTGCTTGAATTTCATTTAAAAGCATTGCACCCTCACCACAAGCAACTAAAAGCCCATTTTTGCTGTCAGCCTGCAAAACTTCTCCCGCTTTACCAGATGCATTTTGAAGGCTTGCAGAATAAACCTTTAATCTCTCACCATTTAATGTAGTAAGTGCTATAGGCCAAGGATTTAACCCTCGAATTAAACAGTCAATCTCTTTGTTAGACTTTGACCAATCTATTTGTGCTATCTGCTTATCAAGCATATGTGCATAATTAGCCTTGCTTTCGTCCTGCACCTCTGGCACAATACTGTCAATTTGCTCGATTGTATCGTGCAAAAGTTCAGCACCGCTTAAAGCTAATCGGTCAAATAACTCACCTGCGGTTTCTGTCTGACCGATTTCGGTTTCATATTTAAGCAGCATATCACCAGTATCAAGACCTTCTGACATTTTCATTGTGGTAACACCTGCGGTTTTATCGCCTGCAATTATTGACCACTGAATAGGTGCAGCACCACGCCATCTTGGGAGCAATGAGCCATGCACATTTATGCAACCATATTTAGGGAAATCAAGCACATATTTAGGCAAAATTTTGCCATAAGCCACAACCACAATAAGTTCTGGCTGTTTTTCCTCTAAAAGCTGCTTTATAGCATCATTTTTAAGGCTTTCTGGCTGATATACTTCAAGATTATTTTGAAGTGCAAGCTCTTTTACAGGCGGAGGAGTAAGTTTCATTTTTCTGCCTTGTGGTTTATCTGGTTGGGTTAGCACTCCCACTATATTGTGACCATCTTTAATAAGCTTTTCAAGACATGGAACAGCAAAATCTGGTGTCCCCATAAATAAAATTTTCATTCTTCCTCCAACTGTTCAACATCAACATATTCAGTTACTTTTTCTGTGAATAAATGACCGTCTAAATGCTCGGTTTCATGACAAAAGCATTGAGCAACAATTTCTTCACCTTCACGCTCAAACCAGTTACCATATCTATCTTGAGCTTTAATTTTTGCCCAAGTTGGACGCATTACATAACCGTATACACCTGGAACAGAAAGACAACCTTCAACAGTTGGTTCTAGCTCATTTACAGCAATAACTTCTGGATTTATAAGCTCTACAACTTCTTCTGGTTCTTTTTTGATATCAAGCACTAAAACTACTCTGCGAAGAATACCAATTTGAGGAGCTGCAAGTCCTACACCATTTGCATTTAAAAGTGTATCTCTCATATCATCTAAAAGCAGATGTAAACGCTCATCAAACTGAGTTACAGGACGACATTTTTTATTTAACATTTCATCGCCCTTAGTTAGTATGTTACGAATTGCCATTTTAATGACTCCTTTTTTAATTATATACAAGTTGGGTTTAGCTCAATATGTAAACTAACACCCTTGTTTAGTTTATCCCCTGCAAATTCACATAAAACACCATTCACAAGTTGTTTTCTGCGTTTACTTTCAGGGCATCTTATAGTTAAATGATAGCGATATTTCCCTGATATTTTAACCATAGAAGCCGCTGCTGGCCCTAAAACAGGATAAGAAAAATCAGAAAATTGACCTTGCATAAGACCATTTAAGCGGCTTTTAAGTCTCATTAAGGACTCTATAACATTACGTTCATTTTCACCACTTGCACAAATAAATAAAAGCTGTGCAACAGGTGGACATCTTAATGCTATACGTTTTTCTATTTCATTTTTATAAAAAGCAGTATAATCTTGTCTTGCAGCATTTAAAAGCACAGGGTGATTTGGTGAAAAAGTCTGGATTATAGCTCTGCCTTTGGTGTTTCTTCTACCTGCTCTACCTATAACTTGAGTTATAAGTGAAAATGTGCGTTCTTCTGCCGTATAATCTTGTGCATACAACGACTGGTCAGCTTCTAAAACACCAACTAAGGTCACATTTTCAAAATCAAGCCCTTTTGTCACCATTTGAGTGCCTATTAAAATATCCGCTTTACCATTTGCAAAACTATCAAGCAAAACTTCATGTGAATTTTTTGTAGATGTTGTATCTGCGTCCATTCTAATGACTTTTGCTTGTGGAAAAAGCTGTTTAAGTTCACCCTCTACATGCTGAGTGCCAGCGGTTTCAAAAAACAAGTGACTACTTCCACATTCTGGACATGTGTTTTGTATTTTAATAGATGCACCACAATAATGACACATGGCACGAGAATTGACAGAATGATATGTCATAGTAGTGGAACATGATGGGCATTCTGGAACCCAACCACACATAGAACAGCCTATAACCCTGTTACTTCCTCGCCTATTTAAAAATAAAATAGTTTGCTCTTTGTTATTTAGGTTTTGCTCGATATGCTTTTTTAAAATCGGACTTATCGAGCCCATTATACCCTCTCTTGATAAGCCTCTCATATCAGCTATTATAACATCTGGAAGTGAGCTATTACCATATCTTTCATTAAGCTCAAATAATTTATAAATTCCCTGTTCGGCTCTATAAAAGCTCTCAACTGATGGAGTAGCTGAGCCAAGCAAAAGTAATGAATTACTTTGCATTGTGCGATAAAGTGCAATATCCCTTGCGTGATAGCGTGGAGACTGCTCAGACTGATATGCACTGTCCTGCTCCTCGTCTATTATAATAAGCCCAAGTGACTTTACAGGAGCAAAAACAGCTGAACGAGTGCCTATAACCACTCTACATAGTCCCATTTTAATTTTTTTCCAGCTGTCATATCGCTCACCAACACCAAGAGCCGAATGTAAAACAGTAACTTCTTTGCCAAATCTTGCAGTAAACACCTTAATAAACTGAGGTGTCAGTGCAATTTCTGGCACAAGAACAATAACAGATTGATTATTTTTAAGCACATTTTCAATTAAATGCAAATAAATTTGAGTTTTACCACTGCCCGTTACACCATAAAGCAAAGCAGTTTGATTTTTTTCATTTTCATATAAAGCTTTTATATCTTCATATATATCCTGTTGAGCTTTAGAAAGCGAATTTTGTGGTAAAATTTCAACATCTTGATAATCTGGTGCCCTAAATTTTTCTTTCTCTGTACATTCAAGTATACCCCTTTTGACCATACCTTTAAGTATAGCGTCAGAAACTCCAGTCATATATTTAAGCTCTTGTTTGCTCATTTGCTCGCCATCAGCAAGGCAAGAAATAACATCAAGTCTAACACTATTTCTTTTGCTTCTACCTTCTTTTTCCATTGCCTCAGCATAATCACACATAAGCCTATACATTTTAGTTGTCTTATCGCCTATTTTTTGTGTTATTTTACTGTCATAACGCAAAATTCCCTGTTTACACAGGGCATCTAGTTTGATTAGTATACTTTGATTGCCCTTTATAGTTCTTATTTGCTCAAGAGTTAAGCTTTTTTCATCAGAAAAGCATGAAAGGATACTAGCATATTCAGTTTCTTTTAGTTTATCGACCGCATTTTGGTCTGCAATAAGAGTATAAGTGTCATTTCTGCGAAACCATAACCCTACAGGCAGCATTGCATGTATACAATCATAAAACGTACAGGCAAGACGCTCACGCATCCAAATAGCAAGTTTAATCTGCTCGCTATCAAGTACAGGTGTAATATCAAGCACATCATCAATAGGTTTTAATTTTTCAAATTCACTTTTTTCACGAAATGCTAAAATAATACCCTCAATATGTCTATTACCTCTGCCAAAAGGCACTAGCACACGACAGCCTATATTGGCTTTCTGCACCAGTGCCGATGGCAAAGTATAATCATAGAGTTTATCAATAGAAAATGTTGAAGCTGCAATAGCTACAGCACAAATTTTTTCACCCATTTTTATTAGTCCTTTTGTTTTGATAGCTCTAGCAGTCTATCAAGTACAATATTTGCTAAATCGCCTTTTTGCATAAGGCTTAGTGGTTCATGTGTACCATCACGATAAAGAAGTGTTGCAACATTTGTATCATGTGCAAAACCTGCACCCTCAGTTTTAAGGTTGTTTGCAACAAGCATATCACAATTTTTCTTTTCAAGTTTAGCCCTTGAGTTGTTAAGTAAATCCTGAGTTTCCATAGAAAAGCCGCAAACCAGTTGATGATTTTGCTTTTTACTGCCGATTTCTGCAAGAATATCTGGATTTTTTACAAGGCTTATAGACATATCATTGTCTTTCTTTTTGATTTTTTCATCAGAAGTGGTTTCTGGGCGATAATCGCCAACAGCCGCTGATTTAACAATCCAATCTACCTTATCAAGTCTAAAAATAACTTCATCATGCATATCTCTAGCTGATGAAACTTTTACAAGCTCTACGCCATAAGGGGCTTCAAGTGCCACAGGACCAGATACTAAAATAACATTAGCACCACGCATTCTCGCATTTTCAGCGATTGCATAACCCATTTTACCCGTTGAGTGATTGGAAATAAAACGCACAGGGTCTATAGCTTCTCTTGTAGGGCCAGCAGTTACAAGCACAGTTTTACCTTTTAAATCTTGAGTTGTAGCAGCTGCACAAATTTCATTTACAATTAGCTCAGGCTCTGCGAGCTTACCTTTTCCACTATCACCACAAGCTAGCCTACCGCTTGCAGGCTGTACAAATCTAACACCACGGTTTTCAAGTATATTTATATTCTGCTGAACAACTGGGTTTTCATACATACCAGTGTTCATAGCTGGAGCGATTACCATAGGAGCTTTTGTTGCCATAAGAGTGGTTGTAACCATATCATCAGCTATACCATGAGCCGCTTTACCTATAACATTAGCGGTTGCAGGAGCAATAACAAATACATCTGCACGTTTTGCAAGTGAAATATGCTCAACTTCCCAAGTAAAGTCACGAGAAAACATATCTACTACTACACGATTACCTGATAAAACCTCAAGTGTAAGCGGAGTTATAAACTCTGTTGCAGATTTTGTCATAATAACAAATACATCTGCACCTTTTTTACGCAGTTTTGAGATGATATCAGCTGCTTTATAAGCAGCTATACCACCTGTTACACATAATACGACTGATTTTCCCGAAAGAGCAGACATTATTCATCAACCTCATCAATATCATCTTCATCATCTGAATTAAAATCATCTGCATCAAGGTCGATTTCTTCAACATCTTCATCATCATCAAAATCAAGAGTACCCATTTCACGAATAATAGGAATATCTGGTGTTGTAATTTTATCACCAGCTTTATAAACGATAGTGCCCGCAGCAATTTCATCAAGAGCTAGTTTTACAGCCTTATCTTCTAATGGCTCGCCAGTTTTTTCAGCTTCTTCAGCAATATCTCTTGCTCTTTGAGCTGCTAAGTTAACTAATAGATAACGATTACCTACTTTTTTCATAAGTTCATTCATTGATGGCTTTAACATATTTTCTTACCTCTTTACTAAGTTTATTTTATAGTTTGGAATTTCTGCAACGCTCTGCTCTTAAAATAGCAAGTAAATCAGCTATTGCACAATCCAAATCATCATTTACAATAATATAATCAAATTTATCTGATTGTTTAAGTTCTTCCTCAGCAGTTTTCATACGAGCCGCAATTTTTTCAGCATTTTCTGTTCCACGACCTATAAGACGTCTTTCAAGCTCCTCAATAGATGGAGGAGCTACAAAAATCATAACTGCATCTGGACGCTTTTCATGTATTTGCATTGCACCTTGAACTTCTATTTCAAGAACAACATCATTCCCGCTTTTAAGCTGTTCATTTACAGGTTGTTCTAGTGTGCCGTAATAGTTTCCTATATACTGAGCATGCTCTAAAAACTCACCTTTATTTATTTTATCTTCAAAAGTTTGCTTGTCCAGAAAATAATAATGTTTTCCGTGTGTTTCTCCTTCTCTTGGAGCTCTTGTTGTAGCAGATACGGACAGAAATAATCTTTTATCTTGTTTAAGCACCTGACTTAAAATAGTGCCTTTTCCTGTGCCTGATGGACCTGTAAACACATATAACTTTCCGTTTTTACTCATTTCTATCCTCACTTTCTATGTTATCTGTTCTTGCTGCTATGGTTTCTGGTTGAATAGCAGATAAAATAACATGGTCGCTATCTGTAATTAGCACTGCACGAGTACGCCTGCCATAGCTTGCATCTATAAGCATACCTCTGTCTCTAGCTTCCTGAATTATACGTTTAATTGGAGCTGATTCTGGACTTACAATGGCTATAAGTCTGTTTGCCGATACCATATTACCAAAACCAATATTGATAAGTTTCATCATATCACTCCATTTTTATTTTTTATTCAATATTTTGAATTTGCTCACGAATTTTTTCAATTTCAGCCTTTAGTGAAATCACATAATTTGCTAAAATGCTGTCATTTGCCTTAGAACCGATGGTATTAGCTTCTCTATTCATTTCCTGCACAAGAAAATCAAGCTTTCTACCAACAGGGTTAGAGTCTTTAAGCATAGTGTCTAGCTGGTCTAAATGGCTTCTAAGTCTAACAGTTTCTTCATCAACAGCGGTTTTATCTGCAAAAATAGCGGCTTCTGTTAGTATTCTTTGCTCGTCAACAGTAGAGTCTGCTAAAATTTCATTCATGCGTTTTTCTAGCTTTTCACGATAAGCTATAACACGTTCTGGAGAGCGAATTTCAATCTGCTGTACAATTTCCTTAATTGTATTCATACGATTTCTAACATCGCTAGCAAGTTTTTCGCCTTCAATTTCACGCATTTCATCAAACTGTTTAACCGCTTCATTAAAAACCTCACTTACACTAGCTGTAAGTGCTTCTGCATCAACTTCAACACGCTGACTTACAAGCACATCAGGCATTTTAGCAATGCTCATTACACTTATATCATCATGTAAGTGAAGTGCATCTCTAAGTTCAACAAGTGCATCAAAATAGCTTTGTGCAAGCTCATGATTTAATGTTATGGTTGTTTCCTGAGCTGCTAAATCGGTGACATTTATATAAATATCAACCTTACCTCTTGAAATTTTACTAGCTGCAAGCTTTTTAATAGCTTCCTCTAAAAAGCCATATCCACGAGGAGCTTTTACATTTACATCAAGATAACGATGATTTACAGCACGAAGTTCAACAACAATTTCTCTTTCATTTGATGTTTCCCTTGCTCTGCCATAACCAGTCATGCTTTTCATTTTTTAATCAATCCCTTTCACCCCTATTTTACATACTTGAAAAGTGTGCTAAATAAGGCAATCATTTTGGAAAAAATAATATCATAAAAGATAAATCCTATAAAAAATAAGGCTGCGAGTATAAAAACAGGCTGATTTGATAGTCTGTCCATAAGAATAATAAGCCCTAATTTTGAAATAAAATATAAAACAGCAAAAGTAATAGCTGCATAAATTAGTTTACAAATCCACTCAAGTGATAGATTGTTAAGCCTTTCTATGGCATATTTAACAAGTGGATAAATTCCAAAAAACAAGGCATAAACTATAGCATATCTTTTGGCAGGTAATAAAATCAAAGATAACACCATAGTTGAGGTATAAATAATAGTCCCTGCTCTTACCCTTCTTTTTGATAACATAACCGCTGGTAAAATACCCGCACAAATACAGCCACCCCAACCTACTGCCGGCACAGCTGCTGCAAGCCATAATAGCACTACAGACAGTGCTGTTAGAAGTCCTTCATATGCAATCTGTGCCGAATTCTTCATTTAGCATCCGCCTCCACAGCAGCCATTACAGCAACAATTCATACACATCATTGTAGTGCAACAATCGCACATACTCATAGATGTCATTGGGCGATAACCGCCATAACCTGCACCCATATTAAGCATATTGAGTGCATTTCTATATTCTTGATTATTAGGCTCCATATCACAAGCTTTCATATAATACATTCTAGCCTCATCATACCAGCCTTTACGATAGAAAACTGTTCCTTTTAGAAAATGCCATTCAGCGGTTCTAGTAGGTTCTCGGTTTAAAAGCTCCTCTGCAAGAGCAATATTACCCTTATTTATAGCATCTCTAACCTGAGTATATATACCACCATTTGTACTACCATAATTACTATAAGAGCTATTTTGCTGATAGCCGCCATTATAGCCCGAATTTTGTTTGGTAGAGCTACCTGCACTACCACCTGAAGCACGAGCGTTCATAATCATATCATACGCTTCATTTATTTCCTTCATGCGTGTTTCCGCAAGGTCTGCAAGCGGGTTTCCCACATAATTATCCGGATGAAATTTTCTGGCAAGCTCACGATATGCACGCTTGACATCATCGTCACTTGTTTGTGGGGTTACGCCAAGCACTTTATAAGGATCCATGCCTGTTTTGTCCTCCGTTCGATTGATAAGTTCCGTCTAGTACCTGCCGAGTGACCATCGGCATACCAAGACAAATTATATTTTCCATCAGCTCGTAATCTCTTTTGATATCGAGCAGCTGAAATGCATTATAAATATCTATAAGAGACCTTTCAAGAGTTATTTCAAGAGGTTCTCTTACCTTTGATAAATCGGGCTCACTAAGTCCAAATCTTAGGGCTACTGGATTATATAATCCAGATTTTAAATCATCTTTTAAATCCGCACAAGCATCTATTAAATAAACCCATCTACCAGTATGATAAAAAAGTTGTTTTAAAATTCTTGCTGTATAATTAGAATAACTGTCCTTAACTGCACATGTCATAAGCCTTGCAAAAGCATCTGCTGGTTTGTCAAGTGAAGCTGTTTTAGCTTTTTCAATTTCGCTTAACTCTTTAAGACAAGTATACATTATTTCATCTGCTTTTGGATTTTTAGCTTTTGCTTTTTTATATGCAGGCTTAGCCATTGCCTTTAAAACTCTAGCTGCTGAACGTTTTACAGCTTTCTCGTCCATTATAGTGTCATTGAGTTTGTGATAATTTAAAAGTACACTTAAATCTGCGGTTTGTTCTATACCATTATCCATTATGCAGCTTGGTTTTTTTATTATTGGACTTGCGGCACATCTTTTATAAACTATAGCTGGTTCATCTTCTTCTAAACTGCTTAGAAGCAAAGCCATAAAAGTCATATCATAACTTAAAAACATGGTGTGAAAACTGCCATATCTTTCTTTTATTGCATGACATAAGCCACAATAAACCTGTTTAAACCGTTCAACTTCACGCACTTTAAGTTCAGGCTTTACTGGACGTATAAAACCAAACATTTGAGTATTCACTCCATTTTACAAGATTTTTAAGAAAAAAACAAGACTGCCTGCAAAAGCACATACAGGCAGAATTATTTCATTTTATATATTAACTGCTAAAATATATATAAGTATTTTTAATTTTTAGTTTATAATTTACTTAAAAATATATTTGTGTCTAAATTTTTAAATTTTAACCTTTTTTAATAATTGTAAAAAAAGTTTTACCTTCTTTTTTAACTTTCTTATTATAAAGCACAGAAAAAGCGATACCTATTATAATACCTATGCAGCCAATACCAGTGGCAATGCCTTCTTTCATTCCTGCAAGGCTTGCAATAACTACAAACACAAAAAACATAATAATAGGCATAGTATAAACTATTGCAGCCATACGAAGAATTTGTTTGTTTTCGCCCTCAATGGTTACAATATCGCCCACTTGTGCGTTAGCTTTATTTATTGCCACAGCTTTTATACGCTCTTGAGGTGCACCACAACCGCCACAGCTTGCACAATCATGACCACAAGCACTTTGACGCTGCACTTCAATTTCCGCATGTGTATTATCTAAAATTTTCTTAACTACAGCTTTTTGAACCATTATATTAAATCCCTTCTGCTGAATATTGTTCTAAAATACAGCTTGCAGCACGAATACCATCTACCGCAGCAGACATAATACCGCCTGCATAACCTGCACCCTCGCCCGTTGGTATAAGTCCATTTGCTGTAAGGCTGTAAAGGTTTTCACCACGGTTAATACGGACAGGAGAAGATGTGCGTGTTTCTGGTGCGGTAAGCAGTGCATTTTTATCATCAAATCCTCGGATTTTCTTACCAAATACACTGAGCCCTAATTTAAGTTGATTTACCACAAACTCAGGCAAACAATCGGCTACACTGCCATATTCCACACCTATTGGATAAGTTGGTTTGACCTCACAACAGTTTCTACTTCTTTTATCTTCAAGAAAATCACCAACCTTTTGACAAGGTGCTTTATAACCTCCAGTTGTCATAAAAGCGGCTCTTTCGATTTTTCTTTGAAACTCAACACCACCAAGCGGTGTACCGTCCATAAAATCTGATGGTTCAACACTAACAGCAAGTGCAGAATTGGCATTTAATCCATCTCGTGCATGATAACTCATACCATTTGTTACAATAGTGTTTTCTTCACTTTGAGCAGCCACAACCTGTCCCCCTGGACACATGCAGAAAGAATAACAAGCTCGGTTATTTTCTCTATGTGATAAATTATACTCAGCTGGAGGTAAATTAAACTTATCAGCTAAATTTCCATAAAGTGCATTATTTATTTTTTGCTGTAAATGCTCAATACGCACACCAACAGAAAATGGCTTTGGTTCAAGCTGTACACCTGTTTTATATAACATTTCAAATGTATCTCTAGCACTGTGACCAATAGCAATAATTGCCTGTTCACATGATATTTCACCTTTTTCAGTTTTTACAGCTATTAGATTACCATTTGAAATTTTAATTCCTGTAAGTGCATTTCTAAAATGAACTTCACCGCCTAAATGTATAATCTCCTTACGCATAGCACAGACAACATTTTTAAGTATATCTGTACCTATATGCGGTTTAGCTTGAGTACAAATTTCTTTAGGAGCACCAAATTTAACAAGAATTTTTAAAACCTCATCACAACGAGTGTCATTTATTCTTGTTGTTAGTTTTCCGTCAGAATATGTACCTGCACCACCTTCACCAAATTGAATATTAGAATTTACATCAAGTGAGCCACCATTACAAAATTTATCAACTTTCTTATCTCTTTCAGCTATTTTATCGCCACGTTCAATTACAATAGGTTTATAACCATATTTTGCAAGAATATATGCGGCAAATAAACCCGCAGGACCAAAACCTATAACAACAGGTCTGTTTTGAAGTTTCTTTTTGCCCAGCATAGGTTTAAATTCTTCTATTTTTCGGCAACGAATAGTAGCGTCATTTAATTTTTCTACTATCTTTTGTTCATTTTCCACACCATCAAGAATTACGGTATAAACCTTAGATATTTTACCACGTCTTGCATCTATTGACACACGATAAATAAAAGCATTTTGTACTTTTGTATGTGAAAGCTTGGTTTTTTTATAAGCTTCATCTATTGCTAAGTATTCTGGCTTATCAAATGGCAAACGAATACCCGATACATAAATACTCAACTTCCCTCCTCCTCTTTTTGCATAACAATCACCTTGATTGTTTGGTTTTGATTTAATATCTTAACACCAGCTATATCACATGAAATTTGACAAGGTACTTCTTGTGTACCTAATTCAAGCGTAGATGAGTCCACTTTTACACTGACATGTAAATTTTCTGGTTTAATATTAGCCATTACATTCGCTTTACCTTCAACATTGACATCAAGCGAACTACTTTCCAGATATACTTCTTTTTCATCTTCTTGTGAAGTATCTTCTAAGTTGATATTAGTTACAGTAAGTGTTCTGGATACACCATCTTTCATAGACAACTTAACTCTTGCTTGTTTAGGCTCGCCCTCCATAAGCTTTACGCCTTCAGGTAGCTTAATTGCAAATGTATGTTCTTCACCATCTGCACCAACTTCTGCAAGATTTATTGAACCAAGATTGATTAAATTTAACTGGCTAAGTGCATCTTCTTTACCATAAACTCTAACTTGTTCTGGAGCTATGTTAACTGCAACTAAATCACTGCTTAATGTTTCAGAAGATACAATATCTATATTAAGTTTAACACTTTTAACCTGATTTAAACCGACTGTAACATCAAGAGTTTCCACTTCTGGCTTTACAAATTCAGAGTCTACAAGTGCATCTTCTTCTGTGTAAAGTGTAACTCTACATGTTTGGGCTTTATTTTTTGTTATATTTTCCAAATCAACGGTTAAAAGTGCATGGTCAACAGTATTTACCACACTTTCTGCACCGGTAATTTGTATTTTTTCTTGACTTGGTGATAAATCATCTATAAGCTGATTTTCTCCTAAAGTATTCATTGTTGTAACCTGTACAGGCACTTCTTTAGTGATAACATTTTCTATAGTAATTTGCAATCTTCTAGGCTGAAATGAAACCGAGTCTATTGTTTTTTGCACAGTTATTCCAGGCTGAATATAATAAACTCCAGCCTCTTGTATATTAGATAAATCAACCTGAGCCACAATATCTGAAGCTGTAAGATTAGCCATATCTTTACTTGTGCCAGTGACTTTTAATGTTATTTTTGCCTGTTCAGTGTTGACCATCATAAGTCCACGTTCTGCTAAGGCTTCTGTCCCTATTTCTTGTACTGTTTGGTTTGAGAATGTTTGTGTTTTAATTGGGTTCTCAGATAAAAGCACAAAAGACCATAGGAAAATTGCTATAAGCAAAGATAATATTTTCAAAAAGACATTATGTTCTTTTAAGAAATTCATTTTTTATCCTTCCTACCCGCTAATAAGTTGCTTTTTTTCTTCTTTTTATCAACTGTGTTTGTTATAAGTTCAGCTTCCAATATTTTACGCAAAGTTTCTGCATCTAATTCACGTTTAAGCATACCGCCAATAGCTACAGAAATTGTACCTGTTTCCTCTGAAACAACAACCACCACAGCATCAGAAGCTTCACTCATACCAACCGCTGACCTGTGTCTTGTTCCAAGGTCACGGCTTAAACTTAAATTTTTAGAAAGCGGAAGTACACAACCTGCTGAATGTATTCTGCCATCTCTTAAAACCATTGCACCATCATGCAAAGGAGATTTAGGATAAAATATATTTTTTATAAGTTCAGCAGAAGGTTCTGCATCTATACGAGTACCTGTTTTTGTAATTTCGCCTAATCTTTCCATTCTTTCAAAGACCATAAGAGCACCTGTTCTTGACCAGCTCATTGACTCACATGCAAGCACTGTTTGAGTTATTGCATAATCAATTTCTGTTTGACCATTTTCACGACGTACAAGCAGTCTTGTGACATGTCCCATGCCGATTTGTTCAAGTAAACGGCGGAGTTCTGGCTGAAATACAATTAAAAGTGCGATAACACCATAATAGAATGTTTTTTCCAGCACAAAACTAATAGTGTTTAGATATGCTCTTGACGCTATAAGCTGAGCCGCAAGCAAAATAACAACACCTTTTAACAATCTTTCTGCACTTGTATTTCTAACAAAACGAATAAGATGATAGACCAAAAAAGCGACTATCACAATATCTATTATATCTGTAATTGAGCCATTTTTGACAAGTAGCCAATAATTTTCCCAAAATTCCATTATTAATACACCTATTCCATCAAGTTCATGTATCCTGCCGAATATTTAAAACGGCAGGATACAACTTATTCTTTAAAATAAAACCATTTTTATTTTATCACATACTAGCCTTACTGTGAATAGATTTCACTTATTTTTCATATTTTATCAATATTTAAACTTTTAAGTTTTGAACATAATTTGTCTATATCTTTGATTTTTGTATCAAATCCAAAAGAAATACGCACTGTACCCGTTTCAAGAGTACCAGCAGATTTATGTGCAAGTGGTGCACAGTGAAGTCCTGCTCTTACACATATATTATCTTCAGCAAGGCTTTCAGCTATTTTTTCACAAGGAATTTTTTTATGCCTAAAAGATAAAACACCTGCTTGATTTCTATTGTTTGAAAAAACCTCTATATTATTAATTTGACTAAGTTCTTTGACTACTTTTGCAAGTAAAATTTGCTCATGTTTTAAATTTTCCTCATAATCTGATGATAAAATATAATTTATTCCCTCTGATAATGAGGCTATACCTACTATATTAGGTGTACCGCTTTCCAATCTATCGGGTAACATATAAGGCTGGTTTAAATCATTTGAAAGGCTACCTGTTCCGCCTTGCATAAGTGGATTTAACATTTCATCTGTACAGACAACTAAAATCCCTGTACCGGTTAAACCTAAAAGCCCTTTATGCCCTGCTGTACAAAGTGCTTTCACAGACTTTAGCTCACATAAATCTATTTTTCTTTTGCCCGCCGATTGAGAGGCGTCTATAATCATACTTGCATTTGCATCATATAACATTTTATCTATCTGCTCTATAGGAGCAATCTGACCAAAAACATTTGAAATATGATTTATTATAAATAAATCACAGCCTTTATCAAGTGCTTTCTGTACGCCTAGCAGCATACTTTTCTCATCAAAGAGCTTGCTTTCTATAATATAATAATCTATATCTCTTGCGTGAAGTGGTCTTACTACTGAATTATGCTCATAACCTGTTATAGCGACTTTTTTAGCTTTTGGCACAAATGAATAAATTGCTTGATTTAATGCATGAGTAGCATTTAACGTAAAGATAGCCTGTTCTGGAGAATGCAAATTAAAGAGTTTTTGCACCATTTCTCTGCATTTATAAACTATTTCGCCCGCATATATTGCAGCTTTGTGACCGCTTCGCCCATAGCCTGCGGCATTCAGCATAGCTTTATTAGCCGCTTTTATAATGCTTTTAGGTCTTATAAGCGTAGTCGCTGCATTATCTAAATATACCATTTTAACTCTCCGTTTCTATCCTAACGGGTTTAAAATTTTTCTCTTGCATTCGTCTTAAAGCATTTTGCACATATTCATCTCTTATTTTAACACCCCATATACATGCACTATCTTTGTTTTTTCTAGGTGGTTTACATAAAGAGCCGCTTATACCTGCTCCCTGTAACATTCTAAGACAAGCAAATGCTTCTGTTTGCGATTTACAAATTAAAATTGTTTTAGCCATAAATTTTCTCCTTTCTAAATAATATTATTTATCCCCTTTTTATCATATGCATGTTTATATTTAGTTGCACATACTTTAACTTTGTGATATGCTAAAAGAAAAATAATCTTGGAGGTTTATTATGGATATAAATTCCCTTAAAATTAGACTTTCTCTTTTATCTTCTCTGCGTAATCTGCTAGATACGCCAATAATTTCAGCTTATAAGGCTGTTTTAGATGCTAAAACCGCTGATGATTTTACAAATAATTATGCCTCACTTTGTCATAAAATTTATAATACAGGTGATGCGTGTGTGTCGGTTTTAAATGATATCTCATGTGATGAAAACGCCCTTACAGCTAATCTTGAAAACCCTAATCAGGATATTGTAAATTCTGTAACCTTGGATTTACAGACAATTAGCGAAATTTTAAAGCTAAAAACAAAAGATTTTAATAAGTATATAAAAAATACTTTCCCAGAGCTCACTTCATGCTCTGATTTTATGCCAAACTTGCCTAAATGTAATGAATTTCCTTTTTCTAAATGTAGCGAGCTTTTAGAGCATTATAAAACCAATGGTTTTGGATTTTTTGCAAAGGCTTCATCATTTACAGTAAATGAAAATGGTAAAATCTTACCCGTTTTATGTCCTGATACAATAACACTCAAGGATTTAAAGGGTTATCAAAGGCAACGAGGTCAAGTTATTGCAAATACAGTTGCATTTCTTAATAAAAAACCTGCAAATAATATTTTACTTTACGGTGATAAAGGCACAGGCAAATCTTCAACTGTCAAGGCAGTTGCACATGATTACGCTGATAAAGGACTTAAAATTATAGAATTATCGCCTAGACAAATACATGTTTTCCCTAAAATCTGTGAACTTGCAAAAAATAGTCCTTATAGAATTATAGTGTTTATGGACGATTTAAGTTTTGATAGAGAAGATGATAATTTTGCAACTTTAAAGGCATTTATTGAAGGCGGTTTAACTGGCAAGCCCGAAAATGTACTGCTTTATGCAACTTCCAACAGGCGTCATTTAATTCGTGAAAGTTTTTCTGACCGTCAAGGCGATGACATTCATGTTAGAGATACTCTTGAAACTATTACATCACTTTCTGACCGTTTCGGTCTTGAAATTACCTTTTCTGTGCCTGATAAGGACGAATATTTGTATATTGTTAGCGAGCTTGCACAAAGCTATAATTTAGATATAGCTGATGATAAATTAAATATGCTTGCAGAACGTTTTGCACTTAGAAGAAATGGACGTTCTCCACGAACTGCACAACAATTTATACGCTATATGTTAACTCAAGAAAACATATAAACCTTGCTATTTGTTGGGTCGCTATGATATACTGTCTGTAAGCAAAGGAGGCTGATTTTTATGCCACAGTCTGAACTTGGCTATACTGTCATTTGGATTGCTGTTTTAATAGGCGGTGTAGCAATAGAAGTTGCGACACTTAATCTTGTATCTATTTGGTTTGCTGTGGGCGGTCTTGCCGCTTTTATAGCTTTATCTCTTGGTGCAAGTTTTCTTGTTCAACTTATAGTTTTTGCAGTTGTTTCCGCTGTTATGTTATGCCTAATTCGCCCACTCACTACAGACATTTTAAAACCAAAGGGTGCAAAAACCAATGCAGACCGTATAATTGGTGAAACTGCGATTGTAACCGAGCAAATATCTAATGCTAGTAACAAAGGTCAAATTAAAATTTCTGGTCAAATATGGTCGGCTAAAAGCGATGATGGCAATGTAATCAATGAAGGGGAAACTGTAAAAATTATAGCTATAAGCGGTGTTAAAGCGATTGTTGAGCCATTTAATAAACAAAGTAAAGGAGATTAGTTTATGGATTTCTTAATTCCTATTTTATGGGTTGTTTTATTTATAATTCTAGTTGGCTTTCTTGCCTCTAATATTGTTATCGTTCCACAGGCTAAAGCTTATATTGTGGAGCGACTGGGAACTTATCAAGGCACTTGGGCAACTGGTTTACACTTTAAACTGCCACTTTTTGAGCGTATCGCACGAAAAGTAACTCTCAAGGAACAAGTTGTCGATTTTCCACCACAACCAGTTATCACAAAAGATAATGTTACAATGCAAATTGATACTGTTGTATATTTTCAGATTACTGACCCTAAACTTTTCACATATGCGATTGAAAACCCAATGGCAGCTATTGAAAATTTAACAGCTACTACACTGCGTAATATTATTGGTGATTTAGAGCTTGATGAAACATTAACAAGTCGTGATATAATCAACACAAAAATGCGTTCTTTACTTGATGAAGCCACTGATGACTGGGGTATAAAAGTAAATCGTGTTGAGCTTAAAAACATTATTCCACCAGCAGCAATTAAAGAGTCAATGGAAAAACAAATGCGTGCAGAACGTGAACGCCGTGAAGCTATTCTTGTGGCTGAAGGTAAAAAACAATCTGCTATTTTAGTCGCTGAAGGTGAGAAAGAATCAATGGTACTTCGTGCGGAAGCTACCAGACTTTCTAAAATTAAAGAAGCTGAAGGTGAAGCTGAAGCACTGCTTGCTGTACAAAAAGCACTTGCAGACTCACTTCGCATGTTAAATGAAGCTGACCCATCTGATGGCGTTCTTAAAATTAAAGCTCTTGAGGCTTTTGCCGCTGCGGCTAACGGTCAAGCAACAAAAATTATTATCCCAAGTGAAATACAAGGTCTCGCAGGGCTTGCAACTTCACTAAAAGAAACTATTGTTGACCCTGTAAATCTTAAAAAGTAAAATAATAATCCACCGGCTAAGCCGGTGGTTTTTCATATGCGGGCAAAGCCCTATAATACTGGCTGCGTCTTAAGACGCATTACGGTCTGACACTTGCAAAAGACTATTACTTGCTACCCGTAAACG